>JASMTJ010000063.1:0-1326 GCA_041694335.1 Bacteroidales bacterium | reverse complement strand
AGCATTGCTTCCAGGCCTAATTCTGTTAGTGACCACACTGCTGACATTGTTGATGTTCGGAGGTACCTTAGCCAGCTGGCTATTTGACATCCCAGAGTGGCATCTCAGTTTACTGGCATCAACTGCCTTGCTAGCGGCATTCATCTCTCGCTTTATTTCTTTGGTATTGAGGATGAACGAGCAGGGCCTAGCTTATTCGATGAGTCAGCTGCTTCCGAAGCTTCTACTGCTAGCAGTGATTGGCACATATGTAGTGATAGGCGCTGAAAAGTCACTAACCAACCTTGTAATTGCCAATACGTCTGCCTTGGTTTTTGTCTGCATCGTCTTTGCTTACAATACGCGACGTGAGTGGCTAGCCAGCGTGACAGCATCTCTGGATACTCAACACCTTAAGCATATGCTCCGCTTCGGTCTACCACTGATACTGGGGGGGATTGCTTTTTGGGGCCTGACCGCTATCGATAAGATATTTTTGCGCACTCTTGCCAGTTTTGAAGAGCTAGGCCTTTACTCAGTTGCGGTCAGTTTTGCTGCCGCTGCTACCATCCTGCAAAGTGTTTTTTCCACCGTATGGGCACCAACTGTATATAAGTGGGCGAGTAAGGGGGAAGGCCTAGAGAATGTTCACAAGGTGAGTCGATATATTCTGGCCCTTGTTGTACTTGCATTTTGCTTGGCTGGTTTGTTCTCATGGGTTGTCACTTTCGCGCTGCCTTCAAAATATGATGCTGTGCGATGGATCGTCGTATCCTGTTTAGGCTTTCCCTTGCTCTATACACTCTCCGAAACTACAGTGGTAGGAATTGGCATCTCAAGACGTACCGGGTTCGCCATGCTGGCAGCGGCTTCAAGCTTTGCGATTAATCTAGTCGGTAATTGGCTCCTTATTCCCCACTATGGAGCCGCAGGGGCGGCGGTGAGCACCTGCGTTTCCTTCTGGGTGTTTTTCGTACTAAGAACTGAGTTTTCTATCTACCTTTGGAAAAGTATGCCTAGGTTTTTGCTCTATTTCTTCACATTGGCCTGCGTATCCGGAGCCGCGGTGTTTACTCTTTGGGGCGAATCTCTAAAAGGCGTGATGGCGGCATATTGGATGATTCTTCTATGTGCTGCAGCTTACACTTTTAGAGGTGAAATTCGAGATGTATCCGCTTTTGTATTACAAAGGGGTAGGGCAGCTAAAGTCAGTTGTGGTTCATAGCGCATCTTATTGATTTATTTTGTGATTGGCGATAAGTGGGACCTGTATTTTCTTTTTTTAATGCATCATTCAACGGGTTGTTTTGTTTGGTGATAATTGATAAAGCGGGATTACTGTCTGTC
>JASMTJ010000062.1:0-3054 GCA_041694335.1 Bacteroidales bacterium | reverse complement strand
CGCCCCTTTTGTGGGTATAGGTGCGGGTATTATCAGACGTCCAGATCAGCCATTCCCTTCCCCATCAATTGGTTATATACCAAAATCGGTGGAAGCTGGGCCCACCATTAATCCCAGACTTACGCACCCGTTTCTCTCGCAACACGTTAAAGCTTCAACAGCCTCTTACCTGCCCTTCTATGAGCCCCTTTAGCTGGGCATAGCACTCCGGCGTCATGACCGACGTTGCTATCAGGATAATTTGCCGTTGCTCGTCCACCGCTCTGCACTCTGCTACACTATTTCCCACAAAATCAATCAGTAACATACCCTAAGTACTGGCCACTTATTACTTGCTCTAGCAGATTGAGTACATTTTTGTATTTAATATAGCTATGATCAGAGACTGGATAATAGAAATCTTCGACGCCTTGAACCTGACATCAAAAAAGATGGAGGAGTTGACCAGGATCGACCTGTACAAGTGGGGCAATATTCGGGGAAGAAAACAGAAAGTGAACGAGAACTATCTGGAAGCACTAAACCAGGTATGCCCTCAGTTTTCCTATTGGATAATGACAGAAAGACCATACCGGAGGCGGGCCAGATCAGCCCGGAAATGGAAAAAGCTCGTTCAGAGAACAGCCTGGAAACAGGGTAGGTTTTTGCTTGGCAGCCAAGATCGTTCAGGCTTGGTCAGTGAATCGGTGAGGGAATAATAATCACAGGGGAAACCGTCATAGGCGGTGGTGGATTCAGGTTGAGAAAATCATCCCTCTAATTAGCTGAAGAGAATTAGAGGCAATTAACCAAGGGTTATACCAAACAATGCGATCAGCTTCACAAGTCATCGCTTCAGCAGCAGCCCTCAATGTTGTGTGTTATGCCTATGTTTCTTCACATAACGCTTAAGTTCTTTAGCCTGAGCTTTCACCTCAAACCTACCTACAGGCCATGAGTCATATGGGAAGCCCGCGGCTGCACAGACTTCTTCAGGCGTAAATCTGCTTACTCCCTTTTCTAACTGTTTCAACTGATCATTAATGTATTGGTCCCCAGCATTTGAGTGGTACCTAAGTGCCTGCACAATCATTTTCTGCCACTCTTTATCTTCAGGAGTTTTCAACCACGAACCTGTATCTACAAAGAAAAAGCCTTGGGAATGGAGGAATTCCATAACAAACGTTGAGCAAGTTAACCCTGAATACGGATATTCAGCACAAAAAATCCCTGATTCAGATAAGCTAGCACCGTCTCTTGAAATGGAGTAAGGAATACCAGCAGGGTTATTCTCAAACACCTCAAGGCAAGCGGCTGCAAGATGCTGTTTTGAGATCTCATCTAGCGGAACGTCAACCCACACATATTTGTGGCTGGGGACATCTAGCCGAAGATCATAATGAAATGCCAGATGCAGGACCTTTAAAACGTCGTCCTCGTCTCGAAAAAAAAGGCCTGCATGCAGCTGTTCACTATCTGAGCGCAGCTTCATCAACGCAACAGCGAAGTGGCCAATATCATCTAAACTCGCATAGTGGTCGCACGTATATTGCATTTAAACCAAGCCAGAATATGCTCGCTCGTCAATATTTCTACTTTTTGCTTCCGCAATAACAGACTCAACAAAATACTGCCAAGATGACAGCTTAGTCCTATACTGAAATGTAAAACGCGGAAGCCCAACAAGAAACAGAGAAGAACAGCTAGATACATCTAGCGAGTCTATCAATGTATCAACATCCTCATAGGCCCCATCCCTCAGAAGCTTACCTATTTTCTTATAATAAGGAGCAAGAGCTGATACAGAATCAATAGAAGAATAATCAGAAAAAAGAGATATCACCCAAGAGTGCCTTTCAACAAGACGTTTATAGTCTTGAGACAGTTTACCAACCCGAATCACGGATGTGTCTGCCAAAGCAGGATATGAGATTGATAAATCCACGCCAGGTGACAGATTCTGGATAGAAAAAGCAGAATGGTAGCTGTAGGCCTCAGCCACTGCATGTGCCGTCGACCTAGAAACGGTATTAACATCAAAGTCTTCTAAGCTAGCAACATCCATTCGTTACTTCCTATAAGCTGTTGGCAGTATTAAGGTATTGAAAGCATGCTTTTGAATGTCATGAGCGCGCTCACACCAATTAAGCACATCACTTTCATGTAACTTATTAACTGTACATGATTTTTCTTTACCCTCGACCAAAGTCTCCATTAGAAGTGCCGGCCTACCATTAACCTCAACACTAGCCACAAAAATCTTAACCTTGCCACCAACATCAGGAGCACCAATAGAAAAATTCAAGTTGACGTCCTGCTTATCCGCATCTAAAAAATCTTTCTTTAGAAATTCGTCAGGTAAAGCAAGATCCAGCTTAAAATGTTCTTTAATAAACTGATTATCGCTCAAACCTTCATCGATTGGAAAAAACACATCCTGATAGCGCAGTACAAAACGCAACGAATCCGGCAAACGCGTAAAGTCTTCAGATTTGGCTTTGTTAAAGACCAAAATTCCGTCAGCGATTGATCGCTTAAATCCACGCCACGTATAACCATCATTGTTTTGGTTAACAGTAAAAACCCCTAACCCTAACTGAAAACATGGCCACTGTCCGGACCCTTTTCTAAATCGGTGCGACACCTGCTGAGGCGGCATCCCAACATTTGGTGGGCGCTTATCATTCACGCGCTCGACATGCGCAAACCCCATCTCCGAGGCAAACGCACTGACTTTCCCCGGGAAAAGGCTGTGTTCATCAGACGAATACTCGAACGTATTCGGGCTTTGTTGCCCCCACCGCATTTCGAATATAGCTTCAAGCAGCGGCGCGTCATCGATTACAGGCATTGAGTATAGCTCCCCCACCAAACTTGAATCGAATTAGAAACTGTGCGGAAGAATAGCACAGTAGAACCCAACTTGTGCCGAAACCGAAGCAAAAGACAGAACTCTCCCTGAAGTCACACCACTACGCAGATGTCGCGCTCGCCAAGATATCCTGTCAGCACTGAGCCCCAATCCTCCTGACCTGTGGGCTCGACTGCCCAGCTTACAGGACTGGAACGTCATTC
>JASMTJ010000061.1:0-2083 GCA_041694335.1 Bacteroidales bacterium | reverse complement strand
GGAAGACGACCGCCGGATCTTCAGCCGCGGAATCCGCCTCAACGTAATGGCCCTGCCGAGCTCCCAGCACCTGGATGCCAGCTCCCTGTGGCGCGACCTCAACCTGACCGGCGACTGGCACCAGGGCCAGTCCCAGAGCCTGTTTGAGGGCGAGCAGAAGGAGCTCTCCAGCAACGACAGCACTTACAAGGCCATTGTCGACCTGATCGAGCGCTTCCAGGACGCCAAGACCTTCGGCTCGCTGATCGAGGTACCCAATAGCTCAGAGGCTCCACTCAAAACGCTGCTCGACGAACTGAATGAGTTCGCCAACAGCGGCGACACTATGCAGAAAACCACTGCCAGGCAGTTAATGTCGGTTGTGCAGCAGGCATGGGTACTGGCGCAGCGCTATGACAGCGTGGTAGCAAACCCACCCTATATGGGGGGGAAGGGGATGAATAAAGCGCTGAAAGATTATGCTAAAATAGCATACCCTAACAGCAAGTCTGATCTTTTCGCCATTTCAGTAGAGAGTTTTTTTAGCTTAGCTAAAAAAAATGGGTTTTGTTGCTTCATGACTCCGTTTACATGGATGTTCTTGAAGTCGTATCAAGGCCTTAGATCGCTGATGATAAATAAAAAAACGATAACTTCTTTAATACAGCCAGAGTACCATGCTTTTTTCGACTCTGCTTACGTCCCCATATGCGCCTTTGCAGTTAAAAACTCATCAATCAAAGGTTATACTAGTAAGTTTGTAGATCTTTCGGATTTTTATGGCGCTGATTTACAACCAATCAAAACAATTGAGGCTTTAAATAACGAAAAATGCGGGTGGCTGTATCTATCAAAGCCCGAGGGTTTCAGCGATATACCTGGCTATATTGTCGCCTACTGGCTTAGTGAGAGATCTTTAAAATCCTTCAGGGATATGCCGCTTCTAAATAGCAAGTTTGATTTTAAACAAGGCTTGGCAACTGGGGGCAATGACCTGTTTTTAAGAAGGTGGCATGAATGCTCTTTATGCAATATAGGATTTGGCTACTCAAGTTTAGAAGATGCTGAAAAATCAAGAAAAAAATGGTTTCCCTGCCACAAAGGAGGTGAGAGTAGAAAATGGTATGGTAATTTATACTTTGTAATAAACTGGGAAAGGGGCGGTGCGGAAATAAAAAATCATCCTGGCTCTGTGATTAGGAATCCACAGTTTTATTTCAAAGAAGGGGCTACTTGGGGGAGTCTTACTGTATCATCATTAACAATGAGATATAGTCCAGCCGGTTTCATATTTGAATCAAAAGGTGCGGTAGCTTTCCCCAAAAAGGACGGTAGTGTTTTAGAGTTATTGTCAATAGCTAATTCTAGCGTCATGGACTATTTCCTGAAAGCTCTGTCTCCAACCATGGATTATTCACAGGGTCCTGTGGGGAAAGTGCCTTATGCAAAACTAGATGCCAGGTGTAAAGAGATTGCTGAAACAGCAATTGAAATTTCAAAAAATATTTGGGATGCCAATGAAATTTCATGGGGGTTCGAAAAGCTTGCTTGGTTGCCTGAAGTTGGCGAAGAAAAATCATTAATATCATCTTGGAAGAAGTGGAGTTTTGAAACCACAAAAAAAATAGAGCTTCTCGAAAAATTAAATAGTGAAAATGATCTTCTTGTGGCACAAGCTTATGGTCTTGAAGAGGAGCTTTCTTGCAATGACGCTATTGCTCGTGTAAGTGGAGTGCCAAGTATTGAAGTAGAGATTAGAAACCTTGTTTCGTACTCAATCGGTTGCGCTATGGCCCGGTACTCGCTGGACAAGTCTGGCCTAATACTTGCTAGCCAAGGCGAAACCATTAGGGATTACCGTGAAAAAATCCCAGAGCCCACCTTTATTCCGGATGAGAACGGCATCATCCCGCTTACCGACCAAGAGTGGTTCCCCGACGATGCCACCAACCGCTTCCGCGACTTCGTTTGCACGGTTTGGGGCGAAGAGCATCTACAAGAGAACCTCAACTTTGTGGCCGAAAGCCTCTGCCTTCACGCCATCAAGCCCAAGAAGGGTGAAGCCGCGCTGGACACCATCCGCCGCTATCTGAGCACGCAGTTC
>JASMTJ010000060.1:0-3821 GCA_041694335.1 Bacteroidales bacterium | reverse complement strand
GTGATTTCCTTTGGCTCGTGATCCATATATAATGACTCTTTCAATTTCAGGATATTTTCTAAAAACCGAATGAAGGGCGGTGATTGTATTTTTACTAAGGCCAAACCTCATATTAATGCGTTCATCTTTTCGTAAAAGCGATATAGCAGAGGTGCATAATGTGTTTTAATTTTTAGAAATTATTTTTCAAGAATATCTTTACGACAGGTGTGCACAGTAATATTTCTGCTTTCAATCATATCCATCCAAACCTGACCATCTCCAATTAACCCTTTGTTGAAAGCCTCGCGCGTGGCACTTCTTGAGCCTGTAATGTTTTGAATCCCCTCATAAACCAGATAGTCTTTCATTAGTTTCCATGCCAGCTAATGAGTGAATTCAAAACGCTGTATGACACCTTCTTTTAATAAATCAGGTAGAACTATCCAAGCCTTCCAAAAGTCTGTGAACAGCCTTAGAATAGTTTTCAAAGCGTTGTACCCACCTGATATCTGTGTCTATTTCTTTAAAGTTACTTAGCAATTATCTTTTGTCATATTGCTCTTCATAGTATTGTTGATAGGCACCAGAAGTGACATGATCGAGCCATTTACCGTTGTTAAGGTACCAATCCACGGTAATTTCCAGGCCTTCTTCAAACTGTACTGAAGGCTCCCAACCCAACTCATCGCTGAGTTTGCTTGCGTCAATGGCATAGCGCAGGTCGTGGCCGGCGCGGTCTTTCACGTAGGTTATCAGTTTTTCTGATTCGCCGGGCTCGCGCTCCAGCTTTTTGTCCATCACCTTACAAAGCAACTTGATAAGGTCGATGTTTTTCCACTCGTTATGACCGCCAATGTTGTAGGTCTCACCCTGTTTTCCCTGGTGATAAATGACATCGATAGCGCGGGCGTGGTCGACTACCCACAGCCAGTCGCGAACATTTTCGCCCTTGCCGTAAACCGGAAGCGGCTTTTTGTTGCGGATATTATTGATAAACAAAGGCAGCAGCTTTTCAGGAAACTGGTAGGAGCCATAGTTATTGGAGCAGTTGCTGATGACCATCGGCAGATTAAATGTGTCGTGATAAGCCCGCACAAAATGATCAGAACTTGCTTTGGAGGCTGAATACGGACTGTGTGGGTCGTAGCGCGTTTCTTCAGTGAAATATCCTGTTTCGCCAAGCGAACCATAAACTTCATCCGTGGAAACGTGATAAAAGAGCTTGCCCTCGTAATTGTCTTTCCAGATATGCTTGGCCGCATTCAGCAGGTTGACGGTCCCCAGCACGTTGGTAACCACAAATTCCGTAGGATTGGCAATGGATCGGTCGACATGGGATTCCGCCGCCAGATGAATCACGCCATCAAACTGCTCTTTCTTAAACAGGTTCAGAATAAAAGCATCGTCATTGATGTCTCCTTTCACAAACGTGTAATTCTCTTTGCTCTCAATATCCTTCAGGTTCTCAAGGTTGCCCGCATATGTAAGTTTATCCAGATTAAAAATATGATAATCAGGGTACTTGTTAACAAACTGACGGATGACATGTGAACCAATAAATCCGGCACCGCCGGTGACCAATATTTTCTTTTTCATGATTGATTTATTCGTTAAATCATTAATTTGTTGATTTGTTAATTTGTATGAATAGCAAGAACGCTTTATTTACAATTTAATTGCCAACTGTCTCATTGCCAACTGCCAACTTAAACACCTGCGCACTTAAACACAGTTATTGTATTAAACCTATTAACTTAAAAACCCAGAACGTATAAACGCTAGTTTTTCTCTTTCAACGCTTTTTCCCATTTCCATGCCGAGGCCATCATTTCGTCGAGCCCTTTTTCAGCTTTCCAGCCCAGCTCTTTGTTGGCAAATGTGGTGTCGGCCCATACCTGCTCCACATCTCCCGGACGACGATCGACAATCTTGTAGTTGAGTTTTTCGCCGCTGACTTTTTCAAACGACTTAATCACTTCCATGACCGAATAGCCGTTTCCGGTGCCGAGGTTAAACACCTCGAAAGCCTTTTTCCCTTTTCCCGAAATCATGCGGTCAACAGCAATAACGTGTGCTTTAGCCAAATCCACCACATGGATGTAGTCGCGGATAGCTGTGCCGTCGGGGGTGTTGTAATCATCACCAAAAACCTTAAGCTGTTCGCGGATGCCAATGGCGGTTTGTGTGATAAACGGAACCAGGTTGTTGGGAACGCCCAGTGGCAGCTCCCCGATTTTTGCCGACTCATGTGCGCCAATCGGGTTAAAATAACGCAATGCTATGCCTTTCAGCCGCTGATCGGCATTCAGTGTGTCGTAAATAATATCTTCAGAAATTTGCTTGGTATTCCCGTAAGGTGACCATGCTTTCTGGATGGGAGAATCCTCTGAAACAGGAAGCTTCTCGGGCTGACCATACACGGTGCACGAAGAAGAAAATACAATGTTTTCGATACCGTGTTTCGACATGTTATTCAGGATATTCATCAGCGATACTAAATTGTTGTGATAATACATCAACGGGTTTTCCACCGATTCGCCTACGGCCTTGAAAGCTGCAAAATGAATAATTCCTTTAATATCAAGGTTTTTGTCGAAGAAGTTGTTGGTTCGCTGTGGATCGCTAAAATCCAGTTTTTCAAATTCCGGGCGTTTGCCTGAGATTTCAGCAATATGATCCAGTACATTTTCATGCGAATTGGAGAGGTTATCTGCAATAATGACTTCGTAGCCCTGATTCTGAAGCTCCACAACCGTGTGAGAGCCAATATATCCGGTGCCACCTGTAACTAATATTTTCATGGTTTATACGTTTTGAAGGTTGTTTTAATTTGCCTTTACGCTACTTACAAAACGTAAAATTATGAAAATCCCTGAAGAGTGCAATTAACAGGCAATTATTAATTTGTTGGTTTTGAGTATTATTTTCGTCTCCGTTCCGAAATTATTTTCAAAAGCTTTCGTTTAAATTCACGTTCAGCCTGATAATAGGCTTTCACTTTATGCTCAGGAAGGATTTCGAAAAGCTTACCGTAAAACTCACCTTTTGATTCGAGTTTAGCTTGCTCCAGTTGAAATTCGGTCTTGAGAAACTCCTTAAACGATTCGTCTTCTTTCACTTTCTGCAGTGCTTTTTCTTTTTCCTCTGCGATTTTGTCTTTCCTTGACTCGTATTCATAATAAACAGGCCAAAACACCTGGGCTTCTTTCCTGGTTAAATCCATTTTTTTGGTAAGGAATCCCACCTTAAAAGTTGCGATTCTCTCGCGCCCCTCCAGATTATCGGGGTCAAAAACCTGTCCTTTGAGAGGGGCTACCATCCCGGCAAGGAGTATTAAAAGTATAATTTGTGCTTTCATAGTTTGTGTTTTTCTATAGTCAAATAACCAAGTGTAATTATAATTCGTTATCAATATTTATATCTTCTTCAATCAGGTATTCGATAATCTGATCTTCCGATTCAATGCCAAGGCTTTCTTTGAATTCCTCCTGCATGAAATCGTTTTCACGGATGGCGCCCTGGTTTTCCAGGAAATAAGATACAATTGCAGATTCGTTGATGCCATAATAGTCAAGATTTTCGATAATGGCCTCGCTGTTCATCGCAATAACTTTATCAGGATTTTTTCTTAAAATGCCATCAGGAACCAAAAAGAAGAGCGCTATCAGCAATATGGCCGCTACAGAACCATAAATCAAAGGATTGGGGTTGCGCACTTTGTTTTTGCCTGCGTGCGAAATGATTCGTTCCTCCAACTCATCAAAATATTTTTGATCTGGTTTCAGAGCTTCATTTTCCTTAATGGATTCATATTCTTTTCCGAACAGTTCTTTGTCAGA
>JASMTJ010000059.1:0-2666 GCA_041694335.1 Bacteroidales bacterium | reverse complement strand
TAGGCTCACAGGGAACAGTGGCAAAAGCTCCATGCCCGGAGCCGTAAGCCGATATTTGGTAACCAAAACGAAGAAAGGTGATGATTATGAAAGAGATTCAGATGAATCACGGTCAGAAGGGTTTCACCCTTATAGAATTGATGATCGTTGTAGCGATCATTGGCATTTTGGCGGCTGTTGCAATCCCGCAGTATCAGGACTATGTTGCTCGCTCACAAGTGAATCGGGTTGTTGGTGAGATTTCCGCGCTTAAGACAGCTGCGGAAGAGAATTTGATGCGAGGTGTTACTCCTAGTGGTAACGCTTCCTCTAACAACATTGGTTTCCCTGGATCCAGCCTGCTCAGTGCATTTAGCGTTAACTTCCAAAATGATGGATCAGGTAATATGCAAGGTACTTTTGGTAATAGTGCCAGCACTGCCATCAACGGTGGAACTGTAACAATCTCCAGAACTACCGCTGGCGTTTGGAGCTGTAATGTGAGTGGTGTCGATACTTCGTTCGTTCCAGCTGGATGCTAAACCAATTGAAATGCTCAACGCTAAGGTAGTCTAAAAGTTGAGTGTTGTTAATGCTTAAAAAGGAGGGTTTCCCTCCTTTTTTTGTGGGATTTTATATGAAAGCTGTTCTTTCCGCCTTATTGATAGTGCCTCCTTTACTTCTCTTTCATTTTCAGCCTTTACCTAGTTATCCCACTGAGTTTCTTTCAGCGGGATTGCTGGTTATTATTACAACCTCGGTTGTAGTATTCAGGAGCGAGCCTATAGCTTTCCCCAAAGTCGGTATTGCCTGGATTCTCTTGGGCTGTATCTGGCTAATTGTAACATTTACAAGCGATGCGGCTCTTGAAGTCAAAGAGCGAAGACTTTTTTTTGTTTGGATTATTGGCTGTTTGGCGCTTTTGGCTCGCTCAATATTTGGCCGCAGTAGGGGCGGTCAGGAGCGTATTAGTTTCTTTGCTATATGCATTCTATTGATGGCCTTTCTCCAAAGCGTTATTGGCTTTTTAAATCACTACGGTGTGCTGGGGGCTTATGTTAGTTGGTTGAATTATGCTGGGTCGAGATTCTCCGGCACGGTTGCTCAGCCAAATATGGCGGCATTTAGCCTTTTTCTGGGTATTGCTTCTTCGTTGTACTTATACTTAGCGAATCGAATTTCCTCCTCTCTGTTTTTTGGGGTTTTTTCTGCCCTTTTGTATTTCTCTTTTATAACATATTCTAGGTCTTTCTATTTGTATCTTGTGATTCTTCTTTTCTTCTTTGGGGTGTATGCTTTTTTCAATAAGGAGGGGGTTAAGTATAGATGGTTTTCCGCTTTTCTGGTTTTAGTGCCGGTTTTGGTGTTTTCGGTTGCTAAGCCTATTGATGAAAAAATTTCGTATTTTTTTAATGAGTATTATGGTCTGGAGGATAAATATGATCCAAGTGAACGCCTGAATCAATTTAGTGATTCTGCCAGGCTTTGTGAGTGGTCAAAGTCCTATGATGCACTGGTTAATAATGATTTTTCATTATTTGGCAATGGCATTGGAAGTTACAGTATTTTTAGTTCAGAGTATACTTCCGAGGCTAACTTGTCGTGTTCGCTGGACAAAAGGTGGAGTCATTCCCATAATATCCTTATAAATTCAGTGGTGGAGTGGGGTTGGCTTGGTTTTTTAGCAGTGGCCCTATCCTGGGTTTTTGCTCTTATAATGATATTAAAAGCCTCCCGTGGCAAAGAGCGATTTTATGGTCTTTCACTATTTTCTGCTTTTTTCGTTTATTCTTTGATTGAGTTTCCTCTTTGGAATATATACCTTTTGGTGGTATTTTTAATTTTTCTTTCCTTATACTCCCCAGTGTGGATGGTTAGATTTCCGTCAAGAGATGTTTTTAAAGGACTCTCGATCTTGTTTCTTGCTTTGATGATGTGGGTCGGTGGAAGTTCTTTCAATGTTTATTTGAAAGTTTCGGAGATTTTTAACGCTGAGAGCCCATCTGAGCGTCAGCTTCGGTGGCTATATTTGTATGGCTCCGATTCAATGTATGGTGATGTGGTTACGCTGACTAGATACTACAAATTTCTACCTGAGCCTCACTCTTATGAGGAGCAGCTCATGGAGGTCAATGCTCTGTTGGATGTAGAAGCACATCCTATTTTGCTAGTTAGAAAAGGGCTTTTGCACTTTCTCAATAAGGATGGTGATGAGTTCTGTCGTGTTTATGATTTATTGGAGTATCAATACCCAAGGTTTTTTGCTCAGCTCAATTCCGACTTAAATTCGGTTAAAAACATTTCGGCATTTCGTGTGAGCGACACATTACCCTGCGGTTAGTGATATTGGAAATTTTCCGCCTGTAGACCGTCGGCCAGGTTGAAGCCGGCCCAAACATCTACCATCCTGAAAGTAAACCTCCCTCCAGGCGACAGGAGATACGTAATCGTGTACGCACATTACATGTGCGCCGCTAAACAAAAACGTAAGAAAGATGCCAATAGGCACACAGTCTGCTAGACTCCTCCCATGAAGCAAATTAACTGGAATGCTGAAAAGAACCAGCAGTTGATGAGTGAGCGCGAAGTTTCCTTCGAAGATGTCCTGTTTGCTCTTCAGTCTGGCTGGTGCCGTACGTCGAGAATGATAGAGAGATCTTTCTCAAAACGGTCATCCCCAGTCGCAA
>JASMTJ010000058.1:0-1016 GCA_041694335.1 Bacteroidales bacterium | reverse complement strand
GGGCCTGTTATTACTATTTCCAGAGAATATGGATGTCCGGGAAAGAGAATAGCTAAACAACTGGCTGAAACACTTACTCAAAAAAACAAAGCCCATGGTAATAGCCGTGAGTGGAGGTGGATCAGCAAAGAAATTATTGAAGAATCGGCCCGTGAATTGAAATTGTCGCCCTCCTTAATGGAAGAACTTTCGGAATACAAAGAGCGGAGTTTTTTTGAAAATTTGGCTCTCTTTTTTTCTGATGAATATTATCCCAGTGATGCAAAAATTAAAAATACCATTGCCAGGTTTATCTTTAATGCTGCTGTTGAGGGGAATGTGGTTATTGTAGGACGTGCTGCAGAAGCCATCACCAAAAATTTTGTCAATTCATTGCATATTAAACTGAAAGCGCCTATTGAATGGCGGGCCCGTAAAGTGGCCGATGATAAGGGAATGACCATCCAGGAAGCCCGCCGTGAAGCACTGGAAATGGATCACAGGCGAGCTGCATTCAGGAATTATTTCGAGAAAGAGCGTCCGGACATCGACTATTTTGATATTTTTTATAATTGCGCGACGCTTTCCGACGAAGAAATAATTGAAAGTATCGTTATACTCGCCGAGTCGAGAGGGTTTGTTGTTTGACAATTGAGCTTTTTAGTAATGTTGTTTTATCTTCCTTTTTATCGAATGAGCTTTTCGAGTAATCTTATTGCCTGAGAATAGTAACCTGTTCCAAAAAGATTCAGGTGGTTCATTACGTGATAAAGAAGGTATATTGATTCCCGTTCGGAAGCTCCTTCCTGTAACGGCCATGTTTCTTCATAGGCCCGGTAGAATGCGGCCGAAAAACCTCCAAAAAGCTTAGTCATTGCAAGGTCGGCCTCACGGTGTCCGTAATAAACGGCCGGGTCAATCAAAACAGGATTGCCTTTGCTGTCCGATATGTAATTGCCTCCCCAAAGGTCTCCATGCAACAGGGCAGGCGGTTCTTCACTGCCTTCAAGAATTTTATCACAGACTTTTTCAAGCGA
>JASMTJ010000057.1:0-7316 GCA_041694335.1 Bacteroidales bacterium | reverse complement strand
ACTGTTTTCGGGCAGTTTTTTTACACCGGACAGGAATCGGCATCCCTGAAATGGACCTCTTTTGAGACTCCGCATTTCCGGGTTATCTACACCGATGATATTTCACTACAGGCATACTACTATGCCCGTCTTCTCGAAAAAAACTACCGTTACTTTAGTGTCAAAGAAGACCTGTATCCGCAAAAGACCTCCGTGGTGATCCACAATCGCGATGTTTTTTCGAATGGGTTTTCAGTGCCCGCGCCGGTGCGGATGGAAATAAGTACGATACCGTCGCAGTCTGCTGAACCGCAGGATTGGCTTCAGCTACTGGCCATTCATGAATTCAGGCACTCACTGCAAATTGAGGTTTTCAGAAATGGATTTGCCAGGCACCTGTCGTGGCTGCTTGGCGATATTGCGGTGGCCGGAGCAATGTCGCGACTCCCCTTTTGGTTTATTGAGGGCGAAGCGGTGCATACTGAAACAGCTTATACGCATGGCGGACGAGGACGTAACTCTGAGTTCCTGATGATGTGGAAAGCCTTGGCAGGAGCAGGAGAGAGATACAGCTACGACAAAGCGGTAAATGGATCGTACAAAGACTTTGTGCCTGATTATTACAAACTGGGTTATCATCTATTTGCTCACGGAAAAACGAATTATCCGGATTCTTTGTGGCGGTATGTCAGCAGGCGAACAGCCAATCACCCTTTCGGATGGCGTCCTTTTTCCAATTCACTGAAAAAGGTGACCGGAAAGAATGTAGATGATTTTTACATGGAGATGTTTAATGAGCTGTCTTTAGAACAGGATGCAATTGACACAGAGAACCCTTCCGGAAAACTACTGGTAAAAGAACCTGAGGTTTACTCCGGATATCGGCATGCTACAATGGCATCGGATGGGGCGTATTATGCTTATCGCGAATCTTTACAGCATCCGGGAGCCTTTGTCAGGATAGAAGAAGGAAAAGAGGAGATAATGTTTGAGCCCGGTAATATCTCTGAAGAGCAGGTGACATTTGCAGGAAACAAAGTTTTTTGGACCGAATATTTCACCCACCCGAGATGGACGCGTGAAAATTATGCTGTAATAAAATCCTACGATTTTAAATCCGGAAAGGAAGCGATTATCACCTCAACAACTGAAAGAAATTTTGCACCTGACGTGAACGACAGGAATCAACTGGTTACAGTGCACTTTAGTGAGTCCGGCACTCCCTCGCTGAGGGTTTATCAGCTTCCTGATGCTGCGCTGATAACGCAAAAGGATTTTACCAAAGACAAGCATATCCTCACGCCTCAGTGGAGCAATGACGGAGAATCTGTTGCTTTTGTGGAAGTAACGGAAAGAGGAAAGGCTGTGAAGGAATATTTCCCGGAAAGCGGCGAGGTACTTCCTCTGTTTGAGCGTACGGTGTTGGATATCAGTCATCCGGTTTTAACCGAAGAATATTTGTTTTTTGTGGCCCCGTTTCGCGGGCGTGATGAGCTTTATGCCATGAAGAGAAAAACCCGGGCGCTATTTCGCATTGCCGCTTCTCCTTATGGATTGAACTTCCCATCGCTGGCTTCGGATAGCCAAATAACCTATTCCAGTTATGATGAGAAGGGGTTTCTGCCTTACCTTCTCGACTTAAGGAAAACAAAATGGAAAGCGGTCTCTTTTCCTGCCTCCGATCCCTTTAAAACCGCATCAGAGATTTCTGAAAAGGAAATAAATTTTAGTCGGTTACCCGAGATGTCCGTGGAAAAGGAGCCTCACAAAAAGTCGAAGGAGTTAATTAACTTTCACAGCCTGACGCCATTTGGATACAGCAAGGAGGATATGGTGAAGGGCCCCGGCGTTTCGGTGCACTCGCAGAATTTGCTTAGCACGATGTTTACTTCTGCCGGATACTTTTATGATTATGATCAGGATGGAGGAACGTATTTTGCCGATGTGGAATATCGGGGGTTTTACCCGGTGCTTAACTTAAGCGCCTCGTATGGAAAGCGCGATGGATGGGCAGAAAGCGATGGACAGGATGTGTTTCTTGAATGGGATCGATACAATATCTCTGCCGGACTGGAAATTCCTCATCGCTTCAATTCCGGGAAAATGCAGCGCTTTTTCAGCGGAGGGGCTTCCACCACTTTCAGGGCAAACGAGATAAACTCGCCAGACACGCTCTCTTTCACTTACGACAGGGTGCAAACCGTTGATTATAACCTTTATTTTTATAATCTTAAGCGGCGTGCTCTGAGGGATTTATATCCGAAATTCGGGCAAATCGTAGACCTGAACTTTGTGCACACACCTTTCAACAGGTCGGAGGTGGGTTATTTGGCATCCGCTGAAGGATACCTCTATCTTCCGGGGTTGGCCACCAATCAGCATGTTTGGCTTTATGCCGGATATCAATACAAAAGCGAGGCAGTACAGCCTTTGTCAGGATTTGTTTCTTATCCCCGGGGGTACAACGGGTTCCATCACGACGAGATGTTTTCGGCAAAGTTGAATTATGCGATGCCGCTGGCGTATCCTGAATGGAATATTGGCCCCTTGGCTTATTTTAAGCGTTTGAAAGGAAATGCTTTTGTTGACTATGCCCACATTGGGGCCGGCGATTTTGATGATGGGGTGTTAACATCGGGCGTAGAGCTGATTGCCGATACCCACCTGCTGAGGTTGATTGCACCATCACAAATTGGGGTGCGTGGCATCTATGACTTAACCGGAGAAAACTTTGTTTTTGAGTTCCTGTTTTCTATGAATTTTAATATTTACTGATATGCTTCTTAGACTTATAATCAATACATTTTCCGTAATTGTTACCTCCTTTTTGTTGGGCGGTGTACACCTGAAAAGCTTCTTCAGTGCTCTGCTGGTGGCTATTGTTATTGGTTTTCTGAATGTGGTGCTGAAACCTCTGCTGATAATACTCACCATACCTATCACGGTTTTAACATTTGGATTTTTCCTGCTGGTTATTAATGCGGCAATGATACTGCTGGCCGGTAATCTTGTTCCGGGGTTTACTGTGGATGGATTCTGGTGGGCACTCGGATTCAGTATCATCCTCACTATCATCAATTCTATTTTTATGCCTGAAGACAGAAGACGTTAGATGTTTTCTTTAGCAGGATTTTGGTAGGTAAAAGAATCTGAAATATAGCAGTATAAAACGAGGCTGAATGTAGTGAATTGTTGAAAGTGGCCAGACAGAGAAAGATTATTTTTAGATTTGCAGTCGCCACTTATTAACGATAAAACAATGAGAGTAAAAATACTTCAGCACAAAGAGCAGAAGGAGGATATTATTAAACGTTGCGAAGTCTGCAACATTTCGATGGTTGATGAGAATAATCAGCCTTATGTTTTACCCTTTAATTTTGCTTACGCAGATGAGACTTTGTACCTGCATTCAGCGCCCGAAGGCAAAAAAATTGATATCCTGGAAAAGAATCCACATATCTGCGCCTCCTTCAGTACCGATCATCAGCTTTATCATCAAAACGAAGGCGTGGCATGCAGTTATAGCATGAGGTATCGCAGCGTGCTGTTGTATGGCAAGGTAGAGTTTATAGATGATTTAAAGGAGAAAGAAGCCATCTTGAATAAAATTATGGCTCAGTACACTGATAAAAAGGATTTTGCCTACTCATTGCCGGCCCTTAAAAATGTTAAAATATTCAGGATACCCGTGGAGAAGATGGATGGAAGAACGTTTGGCTATTAGTAAGTAACTGAAGATCAGTGCTGGTTCAGTAAACAAAAAAACCACGCTAAATGGATATTTAGCGTGGCCCCGTCATTAACTAAAATTATTAAGAAGAAGATAATTGTATTAGGCTTTGTAAAAGTAAAACAAAAATTTAATCTACGCAAAAAAACTTAGAAAAAATTACGGGAAACCACGTACTAAAAATTAAAATGCCTTTTTTTAAGGGGTTTTTGGGCGATTATTTTTTAACATTTTTTTATTGATTTCGATCATCACCTTATAAACCAAAACGCCCAGCAACGATCCAAAAACAGCACCGCCAATAATGTCACCGGTATAATGTACTCCAAGATATACCCTGCTGTATGTCACCAGCGCTGCCCAAACGAAAATCAGCGGTGTAAAATACCGATAGTAGGGACCTAAGACATATGAGAGAAAGGTGGCCACAGCAAAGGAATTGGTTGCATGTGAGGAGATGAAACCGTATTTTCCGCCGCAATGACCTTTCACGGTGTGAACCATTTCGTGGATAGGTGATTCGGGCCGGCAGGGCCGGTAGCGCTCAAAAACTTCTTTAAACATATGTACCGAAAGCTGATCGGCCAGCGTCACCAGAATCCCTATCCCGATAAGGATCGCAATAGCTTCGTACTTTTTTCGGGCAATAATCATCCCGATTAGTAAAGCGTAAAAAGGAAACCAGAAATACTTGTCGCTGATCCAATACATTACTTCATCCATAAACGGATTATGCAACCCGTTAAGAAAAAGAAACAATTGTTGATCAAGCTGTTCCAGTGTCTCTATCATGGTTTATGCAATTGTTGCCAGATTAAATCTTTCAACTCAATGAGCCCTTGTTGCGCCACAGAGGAGAAAAACACACACGGAATATCAGTGGGAAGCCCCTCACGGATTTCTTGTTTTAATTCCTCATCCAGAAGGTCGCTCTTCGATACGGCCAGAATCCGCTCCTTATCCAGGAGTTCCGGGTTGTATTGCCTCAATTCGTTAAGCAGAATCTCATACTCATCCTTGATCTCGCGATCGGTATCGGCCGGAACAAGAAATAAAAGCAACGCATTTCTTTCGATGTGCCTCAGGAAGCGTATTCCCAACCCTTTACCTTCATGGGCATCTTCAATAATTCCCGGAATGTCGGCCATAACAAACGACTGATCATCGCGATAAGCAACCATTCCCAGGTTAGGTGTAAGGGTGGTGAAAGGGTAATCCGCAATCCGTGGTTTGGCCGCCGAAATAACAGACAGCAGGGTGGATTTTCCGGCATTCGGAAATCCAACCAGCCCTACGTCAGCCAGCACTTTCAGCTCAATGATAAAGGGCTTTTCCACACCTTCCTCTCCGGGTTGTGCGTACCGGGGTGTTTGGTTGGTCGACGACTTAAAGTGGTCGTTCCCTAACCCTCCGCGTCCGCCTGGCAATACAACATGGGTTTCGCCGTGATGCATCACTTCACAGATTACCTCACCGCTTTCGGCATCTTTTACTACTGAGCCCGGCGGAACTTCAAGGATTTTATCCTCGCCAGTGGCGCCTGTAGAACGCTGTTCGCCGCCATCACCGCCTTTCCCGGCTTTTATATGTTTGGTGTATTTCAGATGAAGTAAAGTCCACCGATGCTGGTTGCCTTTAACAATGACGTGGCCTCCGCGGCCGCCATCGCCTCCGTCAGGACCACCCTTTGGAATGAACTTTTCTCTGCGGAAGTGTGCCGAACCGGCACCGCCGTGGCCCGATTTGCCATAAATCTTAACGTAATCAATAAAGTTTGGACTGCTCATCAGCGAATGTGTTTAAATGCCCGGTCGGCAGATGCAGAAAGTCTTTCAAAGACCTCTTCGCGAGTGCCATTGGCATCAATCGTCATGGTCTTATCGATTTTGCTGTAGTAATTGATCACCGGCATGGTGCGTTTTTCGAATTCCTCCAGGCGGCGTACGATAAGATCGGTATTGCGATCGTAGCTGCGCCCTTTTTCTGTTTTGCCACGTGCCGATAGTCGTTTGATGGATTCGAGCGTCGGAATCTTCAGGTTCATACAAACTGATACCGAGCTGTTTAGTTTTCTTAACAGGCCGTCAAGAATGTAGACCTGGATGATGGTGCGTGGAAACCCTTTGAAAACAAATCCGTTGACATTGGGATGTCTTTTGATTTCGCGCTCAATGATACGGATAACGATTTCATCGGGAATCAGCTCTCCTTTATCAAGGTAGGGTTTTACCTGCTTTCCAATCTCCGTGTTATTTTTTACTTCCGTACGAAGTTTGGAGCCTGTAGAAATGTAATAAAGGTTGTATTTTTTGGCCAGAAGCCGGCCTTGTGTTCCTTTTCCTGCTCCAGGAGCCCCGGCAATTACAATATTCATCCATTCGCGCTTTAGCGTGGCCTGAACGGCCTTACCAATGCGGTTGTGGATTTCTTTGATGGTTCCCAGGCCATTAATCTTGTAAAGAATGTTTCTTTCATCATAGAAAGCGGCAACGGGAGCGGTCTTGGTTTTGTACTCCTTCAGCCTGTTTTTGATGACCTCCAGGTTGTCATCAGAACGCCCCGACGATTTTCCCCGCTCCAGCAAGCGCTTGATTAGCTCTTCATCAGGAACTTCAAGACTGATCATGCATGAGAGAAAGGTGTTCATCTTTAGTAATAATCCTTCAAGGATATAGGCCTGAACAAGCGTGCGGGGAAATCCGTCGAACAGAATACCTTTTGAATCGGTATCTGTTTTTATTCGTTTTTCAATAATCTGTACGATGATTTCATCAGAAACCAGGTTTCCCTTGGCAATAATGTCTTTCGCTTGCTTTCCTAAATCACTCTCTTCTGCAATTTCCTGACGGAGAATGTCACCGGTAGAAATGTAGGTAAGGTTGTACTCTTCAATCAGGAGTTTCGACTGAGTTCCTTTACCGGCGCCCGGTGGGCCAAAAAGCGCAATATTTAGCATGGTTCACTTATTTTTAGATTATTTTACGATTCTGTAAATATCGGCAAGATTTCTTCCTTTTCCATCATAATCCAGGCCATACCCCACAATAAAGTCGTTGGGAATACTCATACCCACATAGTCGATCGGAAAATCTTTTTCAATGGCATCTGGTTTAAAAAGCATAGTGGCTGTTTTGACATCGCGGGCCTCCATGGCTTTCATCTGCTGGATGATATGATCCATGGTGATGCCGGTATCAATGATATCTTCAACCAGCACAACGGTTCTGTCTTTAACGTTAGTATCAAGCCCTATAACTTCTCTGACGGTGTGTGTGGTTTTGGTGCCCACATAAGATGAAAGCTTGATAAATGAAATGTCACAATCATACTTAAAAGTGCGCAAAACATCCGCAGCAAACATGAAAGCGCCATTCAGCACCACAAGAAACAAAGGGTTTTTGTCGCCCAAATCCTTATTCATTTTTTGACCTACCTCGGCTACCGCTTTTTGAAGATCGCTGTTATCGATGTATTTTATAAATTCTTTATCGTGAAGCTGAACCCTTTCTGACATCTTGTTGCTTTTGGTTTAGATTTTTTCGAAAACTGCAAAGATAAGAAACTGCTGATACTGTTTATTCAAAGAAGCTTAAAAATTATCTTTCAG
>JASMTJ010000056.1:0-1384 GCA_041694335.1 Bacteroidales bacterium | reverse complement strand
TGGTCCTGACATCGCTGTGGCCAAGTAACTCTTGGATGGTCCGGATGTCGTAGTTGGCCTGGAGCAGATGGCTGGCAAAGCTGTGCCGGAAGGTGTGCGACGAGACGCGCTTTGGAATCTGTGCCTTTCTCACTGCCTCTCGAATCGCCAATATTAACCGCTTCAGTGGCCTGCTGTTGTTGGAGAGAGCCTTGGTTCTTTGACTGAAGCTTTTTGATGAAATGGGACAAACTGCGAAGATCATAAAGCTCAAAATCATACTTTGAACAAAAATCCAGATAGAATCGCAACCATTTGACAAAATGGTGTCGCTGGTTTTCGGGGATATGCCTTGTATCCAATGTTGACTTGAACGCGGATAGAACTTGCGCAGGAATCTGTTTCATTGATTTGCACTCAAAACAGGTATAACGCTCATTTTATGTAGATATACTATTTTTTTGTATATGTCTTTTGAGAACTAAGCAACATAAAATTTATTAAAATATTTTAATGATTGATATAAAAAGCGTGTAGGTTGTTAGAAGAACAGTCAGGAAAAATACGGTATAATCTATTGTTTCCCCGGACACGCTTCGCACGTCCGGGGGAATCGCGGCGCTCACTTCGTTCGTGCCTTTGTACCTCGGCGCGAAGCACGCCTCGGAACAAGGCACTTCACCTGACGGCTCGGCCTTCAAGCCTGCGGCTTGCAGTCCGCTCCGCAGGTGAGCGCCGCGATTAGTGCAAGGTAAGAGATGAGCGAGGATTCGGAAAAAAGTATTCGGAACGGAGTCATCGCCACGGTAATAGGTGGCGTTATTCTGATGTTCATTCCGTCCGTGCGAGGCTATGTTGGTAGCTTTTTCTCTTGGTTATGGTCAGGAATTACCAGTCTGTGGAGTGCTCTTTGGGTCGAGCATCTAGTCTTCGGTTGGATAATAGTGCTCATAACAGTAATGGCCCTTATTGGGCTCGTCACAGTAGTACTATTTTTGTGTGAAATTTTGGGTAAGAAGGATTTCCATTCTTATACCGAGGATGTGATCCATGGTGCTGTCTGGCGATGGCGCTGGACATCTAACAACATCTCCGGCCTTTGGTGTTTTTGTCCGCGTTGTGAGGCAACTCTGGTCTACGACGACAGTACTTGCCGTAACTACCTAACCAATACGAGTCGTACAGATTTTATTTGTGAGAATTGCAACAACTCCGTTATTGCGTCAATTAACGGAGGAAATAAATCTTATGCTCTTGGTGCGATTGAGCGTGAAATCGATCGGAAAATTCGGACCAAGGAATTTGAAAAGCACTAACAAGGTGGTCAATGAGACGCCAACTCCGCTGCGCTCCATTGCCGCCCATTACCACTGGCGTTCCCCCGGACACGCTTCGCGCGTCCGGG
>JASMTJ010000055.1:0-11721 GCA_041694335.1 Bacteroidales bacterium | reverse complement strand
CCATGAGCAGGATTACAACAATTCGACAAACCCGGCACACCAGGAACTTGGCTTTTCTAACGATTGCCAGCAATGCCACGATCTCAGCCGCGATTGGCGGCCTGCTAACTTCCGCTCGCACGATGGTGAGTTTTTCCCGATTTATTCAGGTGAGCACCAGGGAGAATGGGATAACTGCTCACAGTGCCATCCAAACCCGGCCAATTATGCAGAATTTACTTGCATCTCTTGCCATGAGCACAATCAGGGTGAAATGAACGATGAGCACGATGATGTAAACGGCTATGTATACTCCAGCCCGGCCTGCCTGGCCTGTCACCCTAACGGAGATGAAGGAGAGGATTTTAACCACGACAAAACCGGGTTCCCCTTGCAAGGTGAGCACCAGGGAGCTGACTGCACAAGCTGCCATACGGATGGGTACGAAGGCACTTCTTCTTACTGCGCCGACTGCCACCAACAGGAGTTTGACGAAGCCCTGAACCCAAGCCACACTGAGCTGGATTTATCTGATGACTGCGCTCTGTGCCATGAACCTACTCCCGACTGGGAGCCGGCCACTTTTGCCAATCATAATGAATACTACATGATTGAAGGAGCGCATACGGAAATTGCCAATAGTTGCGATGAATGTCACGGAAACGACTATATCAATACACCGAATACTTGCTATGGATGTCATGAGCAGGATTACACCGAAACAAACGACCCTTCACACACTGCAGCTCAATTCAGCACCGACTGCGAGACTTGCCATACTCAAGTAGAATGGGAGCCGGCTAGTTTTGACCATGATGGACAGTATTTCCCCATATACTCCGGAGAACATCAGGGCGAATGGGATAACTGCTCAGAATGTCACCCCAGTCCGGAAAACTATGCTGAATTCACCTGTATCGATTGCCATGAGCACAACCAGGCAGACACAGACGAGGAACATGAGGGCATTAGCGGATACGCCTACAATAGCATGGCATGCTTTGAGTGCCACCCGGACGGATCGGGTGAGGGCGCTTTTGACCACAGCACCACGGATTTTCCGCTTCTCGGGGCCCACGGCACCACCGCTTGCCTGGAATGCCATGCAGATGGTTACCAGGGCACCTCCACCTACTGCGCTGACTGCCACACCGAAAATTACAACAGCTCTGCGAACCCAAGTCATAATGAGCTTGGATTAAGCGATGACTGCGCCTCCTGCCATACAGCAGAGCCCGGCTGGGAGCCGGCCACCTTCGCCAATCATAATGATTATTATGTGCTGGAAGGCGCACATGCTTCTATTGCAAATAATTGTGATGATTGCCATGATGGTGATTACCTGAACACATCCAACACCTGCTTTGGCTGTCATGAAAGCGACTACAACGAAACAACCGATCCAAACCACAGCGCGTCGGGGTTTACTACGGAATGTACGGATTGCCATGGCCAGTTTAACTGGAGCAATATTTCCTATCCGCAACATGATGGGCTGTATTTTCCGGTTTATTCGGGTGAACACGGAGGTGAATGGGATAACTGCTCTGAATGTCATCCTAATCCGAACAGCTATGCTGAGTTTTCATGCTTTGCCTGTCACCCGCAAGGCGAAATGGATTCAGAGCACGACGATGTGAGTGGATACGTCTATGAAAGCGCGGCTTGCCTCGACTGTCATCCCGATGGAAGCGATAAAATGTTCATGCGTATGCAACGATATGATAACAAGTTAAAATAAGCCTGTCATGAAAAACATATTATTCTTCACGTTTTGTTTATGTTTGACTTTTGCCGGATATTCGCAGAAAACCGACACCATTACAGGGACCATTTCCCACATCAGTTCAAACAATGTGTATGTTCGTTTTAACTCAACGGAAGGCATACAGGCAGGCGATGCGCTCTATGAGAAATCGCAAGGAAAATTTGAACCGGTTTTAACAGTAGAAAACCTTTCCAGCATTTCTTGCGTGTGCACACCACTGCGCTCAGGAGAGCTCAAAGAAAACGATAAAGTTTTTGCTATCATCTCCATCCCCGAAAAGGAACAAAAAGAAAAAGAGGTAACAGATAAATCAAAATCACAAAAAACTGAAACCGCAGAAACAGCAGATTCCTTGCAGGAAGCTGAAGAAAATAAGGCTGAAACAAAGGAAAACATAAGCGGACGCATCGCCATCTCCTCTTACTCTGACTTGTCAAACACTGCGGGTGGCAACTCGCAGCGGATGCGATACACCCTTTCGTTTGACGGCGAAAACTTTGGTGACGGCCCGGTTTCTGTGGAGTCGTATATCTCTTTTCGCCATCGCAGTGGAGAGTGGAATGAAGTACAGGATAATGTTTTTAATGCCTTGAAAATATATAACCTGGCTTTAAAGTATGATGTGAATCAAAAAACCAAAATCTATCTGGGAAGAAAAATCAACCCAAAGGTTTCAAGTCTTGGTGCGATAGATGGCGTGCAGGCCGAAACTCAATTTTCGAATACCACTGTTGGTGCCATTTTCGGTTCGCGACCCGATTATACCGACTATAGTATTGATATGTCGCTGATGCAGTTTGGCGCCTATACTTCGCATGAATTTGAAGGCAAGAACGGAAAGATGACCAACTCATTAGGGCTCGTTGAGCAGCAAAACAGCGGAAAAACCGATCGCCGTTTTGCTTACTTTCAGCACTTTAACACACTGGCTGAAAAGATTTACCTCTTTGCTTCGGCGGAGATGGATCTGTATGAAAACTACAACAACAATCCGCAAAGCACACTGAACCTTACAAACCTGTATCTCTCTTTACGCTATCGCCCTTCGCGAAAAGTATCGCTTTCGGGCTCCTACAGTGCCCGGAAAAACATTCTGTATTTTGAGACCTACGAAACGCTGGTCGACAGCATTCTTGATGTGGAAACACGACAGGGTTACCGGCTCAGGGTAAACTACCGCCCTGCCCGTTATTTGTCTGTTGGCGCCATGGCAGGCTACCGCTCCCGTCCGGATGATCCTGACCCTTCACAAAACCTGTATGGATATGTTTCTTATACCCGTATTCCTTTCATAGAGGCTTCCGGAACGCTCTCAGCCACAATGCTACAGACCGGCTACCTCGACGGTAGAATATACAGCCTCAGGCTTTCGCGCGACTTGATCAAAAGAAAGCTTTACTCGGGTTTGCAGTACAGGTATGTCAATTATCAGTTTATCTACTCAAATTCTGATTTGCAGCAGCACATCGCAGAATTGAGCCTGACTTGGAAAATGCCTTACCAAATGTCACTATCGGTTTATACCGAAGGGGTTTTTGAGAAAGAAAACAATTATTCAAGGATTTATCTGAACCTGAGAAAAAGATTTTAACCTCACTATGAATTGTGATAAAGCTAAACCATTAGTAGTATCAAGTGTTAACAGGTTGTCAGGAAATCAGCACTAATAAAAAGAAGATGGGAGAAAAACTTTATTCATTGCTCTACGCAAGTTCAGCTTCAAAAGATTTTACTGAAAGTGAGTTAAAATCTCTACTTGAAGAAATCAGGGAAAAGAACCGACAGCAAAACATTACCGGAGTGCTACTGTATGGCAATAAAAGTTTTCTTCAGGTTTTGGAAGGTGAGAGAGAAAAGCTTCAAGAGCTTTACAAAAGAATAGAAAGAGATCCTCGCCATAAAACGATTGTAAAACTTCACGAAGAGGATATCGAAGAGCGAGTCTTCGGCGACTGGTCTATGGCTTTCAGCCGCATCAATCCAGACCAGAGTTATGAGATTCCAGGTTTTTCAAGTTTTATGGAAGATGCTTCCAGCACTGAGATTATGAAGCGTAAGGCGCGCCAGATTCAATCTTTTATGAATACCTTTCGGTGGATGCACAAATAGAGCTTATCAACAAATTAAAACTCTTTTAAATAAAGCGGTACTAGCACCAAATAAATCATTCCAAATCCCAAAAGTTTTGGGGATGTTATTTTAAGATTTCATGTGTTCATTACGGCATGGAGAGGGTCTAAACAGTACTTAATTCCCCTGCTTTTCATATGTCTCCACCAGTTCGTCATCAATTTCGAGGTTGTGATAAACTTTCTGAACATCATCATCTTCCTCGAACAGGTCAATCACTTTCATCACCTTGAGCGCTTTCTCGGTATCCAGTTTTTCGGTGTTGTTCGGAATACGTTCCAATCCTGAGTTTTCGGGCTCAATTTGCAACTCTTCCAGCTTTTTCTGCATCGACCCGAAATCTTCCATCGCGGTGGTAATGGTGATAAATTCATCGTCAGTTTCAAAGTCTTCGGCACCGGCATCTATCACTTCGAGCTCAAACGATTCAATATCCTCTATCTGATCTTTCTTCACCGTAAAAACGCCCTTCCTGTCAAAGAGAAAACTCAGGCTGCCATTTTTACTCAGACTGCCGTTGTATTTATTAAATATCGCCCGGATGCTGGCTACCGTGCGCTGCTGGTTGTCGGTCATGCACTCAAGATAGATGGCAATGCCATGAGGCGCATACCCCTCGTAAGTGACTTCAATAATATTCTCATTGTCCTTATCCGACTTATTAATGGCTCTTTCGATGTTATCTTTAGGCATGCTCACCGCCTTGGCGTTCTGAATAGCGGATCGGAGTCGCGGGTTCCCTTCAGGGTCCGCACCGCCCTCCTTCACTGCCACTGAAATCTCCTTCGAGAGTTTCGAGAACATTTTAGAACGCTTGGCATCTTCCGCTCCCTTGATATGCTTTACCTTCGACCATTTATTGTGACCTGCCATTTTCTTCTGTTTTTGGTTGTTTTTTTGGAAGGATAAAATTAATAAAATTTGGACTAAACCAGCAAAGGCCTGTTGCATACGAAACGCAACAGGCCTTCAATTCTTTATCAGGATATCAGTATCAGAAATTTATGAGATGAATACCGATGTTAAACGGATAGAGCTCCGGTCCTTTTTCATCCTTAAACAGAGGGATGAGGCTGTAAGAAGCGTATAGGTTCAGCTTTCCCCATCCAACCGTAACCATCGCATCGCCCCTGAAAGGGTTCAGGTAAAAGTCTTCGCGCTCTTTGTTTTTATTATCGCCATTGTAAACAGTTTTGGTGTGTGTTCCGATGCGCCATCCGCCCACGACACCGGCAGCCAGATGAAAGCTGTTTATGTCATTATCCGGATTGGTCTGGAATTCGAGCATCAGCGGAAGCGTCAGGTACGTAGCCACCAGTTTGCTTTTCTTGTAGTTACGATCCACAGCCGGAGTTTCAAAACTCAAGGTATCCGTACTTCCGTTCAGGATAACATCATCATCAAAGCGGTAGTTATCCCACATAAAACCCAGTCCGGTCACCAGTCCCACCTTGTTTCGAATCAGGTTAAAGCTCTGCTCGTAAAAGTTGAGCTGCACATTAATAGATTTTTCGTAGGTCAATTCAAGTTTCTCATACCCGGCAGGCATGTCGAGCGACTGGTTATCGTCCATAAGGCCATTCACCCCAAGATGAAACCCTGCCCAGTGGCCATCAAAAACAGGATCCTTCTTCTTTTTGCCAATCACAACATTTCCGTCATCATCAATCTTTATTTCAGATCGGCCCATCTTAATGGTTGTGGTGTCGGAGTCGATCACCTGCACATCAAATTTACCCACGCGCACGCGCACTGAATCCTCGTAGCGATGTACTCTTTCCACTTCTTTTTGAATACGCTTCTCTACCGTACGCGAATCGTTAATATCCAATTCTTCAGGGTCTCCTTCGTGCTTGAGTTTGGCTACGCCCGACACGGTTCCGGTCAGCTTTTCGGAAGCATTGACGTAAGCCATTGCTGCACCACTTACAGAGGCATCCGTAGAAGCAGTCTCCAGTGCGTAAGCTTTAATATTGCTGGCCCCTGAGGCATCAAGGTAGTGCGCGCCGGCTTTCCCCGTGAGGCGAAGGTTAGCTGCCCCGGAAATATCGGAATAAAGCTTATCCACATCCACCTCGATTTTGAGTTCTGCTGCACCACCGGCATCTATATTCAGCTCTTCGCCCACCACCGGGCTTTTCGTCTCAATTTCTGATGCCCCTCCGGCTTCAATCTCATCGAGGTTTACATAATATACATCTGCTTCAACTTCATCGATATCATCCGTTCCTGAAAAGTGTTGGCCGCCATCATACGAAAGCTCTAGGATTCCATTTTCAACAACAACCTCAATTTTATCTGACTCACCGGTGTGTGACTTTAAAACTACTTTATGCCCATCCGATTTTATAAGGTTGACCTTGAAGAAACTTCCCACATCAATTCCTGTGAAAGGTTTGGTATTGATTTCCTTTTGATTCTGCGACAGAACGTTTGTGCTCAGTCCGAAAAGGAGAACAAACGTCAGCATGTAAGCTATTGTTTTTTGCATTTTCATGGTATTTGCTTTTTGTTTTGATGTAGGACGGAGAGTTGTTAAAAAAAGTTACAGAAAAATTATTCTCCTTTATCACGCACGAATTCAATCATGTCGCTCTTGAAGTGATAGTCTTTGTTTCGTGGCTTCTCCTTCCTTTCAGGAATCAGATCGGAGAATGAAAAATCGTTGAGCGCCGTCAGCGATTCGCGGTTGAATCTCAGTTCAGACAGCCCCGGATCGGTGATGTACATTTCCTGCTGGTTAAAAAGCCGGTTGTTTGCCTGGTAGGCGATCCGCTCAAAAAGATTCTTGCTGTTATACTCGCGCAGCTTTTCAAAATAGGCCAGATCTTCCTCCAGCATGTCATAATAAAAAAGGGTGGTTGCTTCCATGCGCTTCACCGGGGCCTTTACTGCAAAACTTTCCGCCAGCTGCTCAGATGGCTCAAACGCTGCCATTGTGAAAGAGACCTGTGGCTCGCGCTGCCTCAACGGAAAATACTTTTCATTCAGAGCCGGTGCAGGACTGTAACGGCTTACTGGCTCATCTGTGTTTTGAATACTGCGGATAGGTGGAGCCTCGTATTGCGCTAATGGACTTAGCGGCGTAAGCGATTCCCGCTCCTGCGGACGATTTATCACGTAAAGTGCAGCAAGCAGCAGTATAGATGCAGCGGCCACCCATCTCGAAACGCGAGTAAAAGGCAATACTGCACGCTTTTTCAGTGCTTCTTTATCCTTAAAAACAATTTCTTTATCAGGATGCAGCTTCAGTTGGGCAAAAAGCTCATCCTCTCTTTGCAATGAAGGGTTTTCGTTGAGGAATGTTTTGAGCTCTACTATTTCGGCCTCGCTAAGGTCGCCTTCATGGTATGCAACCAGGTAATCCTCCATGTTCGTTTCATCGATAGCACCCACAGCAACTGTTTCTGATTTCTTCAACCCTGCTTTATCAGGAAAAATTACCTTTTCTGGAGGAAGGGCGATGGGCTCAAAGGCTTCAAACTCGGCCTTCAGTCCGGGATGTGTATCCAGAAAAGCAAAAAGCTCACGGGTTAACTCTTCCGACAGGTTTCCGTCGAAGTAATCAACAAAATAGAGCTCGTAGTTTTCTTTATTTATCCTCATAGCACTTTATCTAAACTCCCGATATATTCGCGCAGGGCCTTGCGTGCCCTGTAAATGTAAACTTTCACTTGCGATTCGTTCAGATTGGTGATTTCACCAATCTCTTCATAGCTGTAACCTTCGTAGTCGCGCAGCAGCACCACGTGCTTTTGCTTTTCAGGCAAGGTATCGAGGGCGGCGTGCAGCACCTCCGACACATCCGAATAGCTTCCGGAGGTGGTTTGCGGCGTTCCGAATGCCTCCTCGCCCACCGACATGCGCTTGTTCTTGCGGATGCGGTCAATCATGGTGTGGTAGGCGGTGGAAAAAATATACGACTTTGCTTTCTCATGATTGATATTCCGCGATTTCTCCCACATCCGGGTATAAGCCTCCTGCACCACATCGCGTGCCTCATCCTCATCCTTCATATTCTTGAGGATAAAGCGATACACGCCATCGGCGTAAGCCTCCACACATTGATTATACTGAGCGACTGTCATCCTTTCTTTTTCAGTCGGTTTAATTTTCTGACGTAAAGGTAGGATGAAAAGTTACATGGTATTTAAAGAATTTTTTTGATCACCATCATTTCCTCTCCAAATCCCTGTAAGTCGGGATCCGGAGGCGGAAAAAGCAATTTCACACACGTAACTATCAAGTTAATAACATGTTAAAGCTCAAAATCATCCCGGATTTTTGTAAACATCGAAAGCAACTCTATGTTAGCCGATCATAAACAAATCTAAAAATAGGAGATTACATGAGATTGCTTTTACTATCAACAACAATGCTTTTATTCAGCATTTTAGCGATTGGACAAGCAAACCGTAAAGCAAGTGATGCCTCAGGAAAAAACAAAATTGAGGCCGATGAAATTGAAAACAGAGAAAAACTGCTGGAGCACTTGCAACATTACAAGCACAACCGCGAAAGGGAAGAAAACCAGCCTGATTCGTTACTAACGTATAGTTATCCAACCGAACTGGACTCGGTTAAGCAAGGCAGGACTGTTTTTCAGTATGGTGATAATGAAGAAACCAGAATCCATTATGACTGGGACAGCGAATCGATGAGCTGGCAATTATCATCAAAAACATATTTGACATACAATAGTCAGGGCTTGTTGCTTGATTTTATTCAGTATGCATGGGATGAAGACAATAATGAATGGGAGCCGGTTATGAAATTATTGCAGGATTATACTGACCAAGGTCTGCATACATTGTGGAGCCAAGAGTTTTGGGACGAAACCAATAATGAATGGAGGATTGAATTCAAAACCACCTATGAGTATAATTCCAGCCTTTTATTGAGCACTGAAATTCACCGCGAATGGTCGGACGAATCGGGAAGTGTTCAAATTGAATACAAAGAAGAATACGACTACACCGATTTCGATTCTATTTCGGATATCACCACCTACAGTCATGATGGAAACACTTATAACCTGGATGAGCTCGAAGAGCGCACTTACGATGGCGATCAGTATCTTGAACAAAAAACAGTTTCGTGGTGGGATTCCGTACTTGAGCTTTGGCAATACGACTACAAGTGGGAATACAGCTACAACAGTGATATGCTGATTTCAGAAAGAGAACGATTCACCTACGATGCCGCTTCATTTGAGTGGAATGAAGATGAGTTGCATGAATACTCTTACAACGAAGACAACATGGTAAGTGCCTTGCTTGATAGCGACTGGGACGATAATGCAGGGGCTTATGCAGTGGATGATAAAAAAGAGTGGTATTACAACGATACGCTTGTTACTACATACATTTTTGAGATATACAATTCGAATGAAGGTGGATTAGAAAACTATTCCAAGGAGGAATACGCTTTTAATGAGAACCACAAAGAAACATTGTCGGCTGACTATAACTGGGATCAGGAGGAAGATGAATGGGTTCCGGAGGATAAGACCACCATTCAATACAATGAGTATGGTGATCGATCAATAGTTTCAAATTACGTTGAAGACCAAGCCACAGGCAACTGGGAACTCGACACACGTGATTTCTGGCATTATGACCTTGCAACCAATATTGCAGCTGGTGCTTCTGAAGATGTAAACCTGGAAGTTTACCCGAACCCGGCCCGTAGTCATGTGAACCTCGAGGCTTCATTCAACGAAGCCAAGGATGTGCGGGTAGCCATCTATAACCAGGCTGGGGAAGAGCTATTCTCAAGAAGACTTGAAAACTATACCGGCAACGAAACCATTCACTGGAACAGTGATCAGGTGACGCCGGGAATCTACATGGCAGAATTTACAACCGAAGATGAACGTCTTACCCAAAAAATTGTGGTGAAATAATCACTTCCACCAACCGCAAAGGCAGGTACCAGGGCGCAATGCTCAAAAGGTGCCTGCCTTTTTTATTGGAACCAACTGAAAAGGTTTCTGACGTTCAGGTTGGCTAGTAGGTTTCTTCACCCTTAATTCGCAAAGCTATCTTTAATACTTTACCAACCACATGCCTGAGCCTGAAAGGCTCGGATATCTCAGCACAGGGTAAAACCCTGTGATTAATTGAATGCAAACGCAGCATATCAGGCTGAAGGACTGAGATAAATCAACGCTTGCCCATTGTCTAAGGCTTTCAGCCTTTTTTCGCGGGAAAGGAGAGCGGGGATATGAAACACAGGGCTGCGCCCTGCGCTGAGCCATCAAAGGCCTTCAGCCTTTTTCCCGGACTATAAACCGCGACGGGTTAAATATGAATAGCCCGGGGAAAATCCGGGAGATGAAATAATGAATATTATATTTGCTTCTCAAGGTAAATAAAGCAAACATGAAAATAACAAAAGCTAAAAAGCGATGGGGCATCACAGCGCTGCTGCTGGCAATAATTATCGGCATCGCCTCCTATCCGTTGTCGCCTTCTGCTCCCATAAAATACATTGAAAGAGAAAGCGGACAGGTAAAAACCGAAAAGGTGCCCGGAGAAAAATGGTTGGTGTGGCTGTATGATAGTCCGGTGGGAGAAGCCACCCTGTGGGCGCTGGCAAAGAGAAAGCTGGTTTCATCGGTTTACGGATATATGATGGACCGCCCCTCCTCAGCAAAAAAGATAGACCCCTTTATTGAAGATTTCGATATTGACATGAATGAAGCGCAGCAACAGGAGTTTAACAGTTTTAACGAGTTTTTTATCCGCAAACTTAAGGATGATGCAAGACCGGTTGATACCGGAGCTAACATTGTGGTCTCCCCTGCCGATGGGAAAGTTATGGCTTATGCCGATATCAGCAACTCCGATTTTATCATTAAAGGATACCGTTTTGATGTAGTTTCCTTTTTGGATAACCCTGACCTGGCCCAGGAGTACGCCGATGGAGCGCTGCTTATCATCCGGCTGGCCCCGCCCGATTATCATCGCTTTCATTTTCCGGTAGGCGGTAATTTAGCTGCAACCAAAAAGATTGATGGTTACTATTATTCCGTCAACCCTATTGCCTTGCGTAAAATGGCTGAAATATTCTGGCTGAACAAACGGGAATATACCGTTATTTCAAACCCTTTGTTTGGTGATGTGGTTATGGCCGAGGTGGGTGCCACCATGGTGGGAAGCATCAAGCAAACTTATGAGGGAAGCTTTGCGCAGAAAGGCGAAGAGAAAGGCTACTTTGAATTTGGAGGCTCCACCGTTGTGCTGCTTTTTGAAAAAGGGAAGGTTGACATTGATGATGATTTATTGATTAATACGGCTAAAGGGTATGAAACCACCGTTAAAATGGGCGACAGGATAGGTGAGGCATTGCAAGCGCCTCAGGCTGCCGTTTTACAACAGAATTCTTTGCTTATGGTAAGTAGTGAATGAATATTGAGGTAAATCCTGAATATGGGGTGACTGAAGGCCTGAGATAAATCGCCGCCCCCCAATTGTCTAAGGCTTTCAGCCTTTTTTGCGGGAAGGAAAAACGGATGTGGCACACAGGGCTGCGCCCTGCGCTGAGCTATCAAAGGCCTACAGCCTTTTTCTTAGCTTGCAAACCGCGAAGCGGTTTAATATGAATAGCCCCTGTTGACAACCCGGGGAAACGAATTTGCTCTATGAAGAGCTCAACGCTAAAGGTGTTGTATCATTCCGCTCGAACCATTCCGGGATTCTTTGATTAGGATCACTTCCCATTGCACAAAGAATGTAGTGCCAATCAGTTTTTTTAGCCAGTAACATAATTAATCTTGAGCCTGAAAGGCTCGGACATCTCAGCACAGGGTGAAGCCCTGTGGAATGGTGCATGCAAAAAAA
>JASMTJ010000054.1:0-2020 GCA_041694335.1 Bacteroidales bacterium | reverse complement strand
GATGTTCAAGTATCCCAAAACACAAGAAACCGCAGAAAAAATTGATGCAGGGAATAGTGAACTATTTTCAAATCAAATTTTCGAGGACGCTTGTGTTTTGCCGATAATTGGGCATCGTAATAGATAATTTATGAATAATGCAGGTTAATAAGTTAAGCAGTTCTTTTCCCTCAGATGAAGGATGCATTTGAAAATATTTTGAAAAAGACAAAAATCCGGATGTAAAAATATGCAACTATATTGCATCTTATATTACATCAATCAAAAAAAAACAATATTTCAACCACATATCAACTATATTTAGTGCGTGTCTATAAACTCGCATAAATTTTCACAATATGAGTGTCTGTTCAGAAAGTGCCAGTTGCAAGCCTTGCGAAGCCGCCAAAACCGGAGTTTACTAATCGTAAATGAGGATTTTGGCCGCAAGCGTAACACAGCAAATGGTACTTTATGGACAGACACTATTTAAACAGTGTCATATATCAATAGTCCGTTAAGCTTTTGTAAACATCTTAGATTCAATTGGTTTTATTTATGGGTTTGTTTTTATGAAATGCAGATTTTCAATGGGATACGAATCATCTTGTATCTTAAATCTAATAATCTAACGGTCTATTAAGGTTATTAGTAGTTCAAAGTTATACTCGGTTATTACAGGTTCGGGGAGTTATGTTCCCCCTTTAACCGTACCAAATGAAGCTTTTATCGATCGTCTGTTTCTGGATGAGGACGGTTCAAAGATAGAAACTCCCGGAGAGGAGATTATTACCAAGTTTGAGCAGATCACGGACATCTCTGAGCGCCGCATTGCCGAGCGCAATTTTGTAGCGTCCGATCTTGGCACTTTTGCGGCCGAAGAGGCACTGAAAGATGCCGGATACGACAGGGAGAAGCTCGATTATATCATCGTGGCCCACAATCTTGGCGATATAAAAGCAGGAAGTCTCTTCCCGGATATTATGCCAACACTGGCCTCAAGGGTGAAAAAAAAGCTGGGGATAAAAAATCCGAAAACTGTGGCCTATGATATCACTTTCGGGTGCCCCGGATGGACACAGGCCATGATACAAGCAAATTATTACCTTAAGTCGGGGGATGCCAAAAGTGTTCTGGTAATAGGTGCCGACACCCTCAGTCGTGCCATGGACCCTCACGACCGCGACTCCATGATATTTGCCGATGGTGCCGGAGCGGTGGTGCTTGAGGCTGTGGAAAGCGATAAACCTGTCGGGATGATGAAACATGTGACACGTACCGATACGGAAGACCATCTTGACCTTCTGGCAATGGGCGACTCTTTCAACAAAGAGCTGAATCACGGGCTGAAATATGTTAAAATGCGCGGACGCAAGGTTTACAATTACGGATTGACCTATGTTCCATTGGTGGCTAAGGAGTGCCTGGAGAAAAACGAGCTTCATCTGAAAGATATCAGCAAGGTTCTGATTCATCAGGCCAATGCTAAAATGGATGAGGCCATACTAAAACGAATTTTCAGGCTGTATGGCGAAAAGAATGCAGACTACAATGTTATGCCTATGCTTATAAGGACTTTTGGTAACAGCAGTGTGGCCACCGTTCCTACCTTATACGATCTTGTGGTAAAAGGGCAGATGAAGGATCATTCCCTGAATTCGGGCGATTACGTGTTGATGACGTCCGTGGGTGCAGGGATGAATATTAATGCGTTTATATACCGGATGCCCTGACCAGAGTTTTTTGTCATTCCGGGGTGGAACAAGCTATATTCCCGATCCGGTCTGCAGTTTAATGCGCTTTGTGTTCCTCAGCAATGCCTGATAAAACAGCCTCGGCTATTATCAAATCGAAAGGCGAAGTGATCTTGATATTTTCGGGATTTCCATCTACGAGGGTGATGTTGTGTCCGGCTGCCTCGACCACCGAGGCATCGTCTGTAAATTCGTTGCTAAAGGGTAATTCATAAGCGTTGGTGATGATGGCAGCTCTGAAAACCTGTGGGGTTTGAACTGTCCTGTAATTGCTGCGTAAAACACGA
>JASMTJ010000053.1:0-8811 GCA_041694335.1 Bacteroidales bacterium | reverse complement strand
GACGAACCATCGCGACGCAGCGTGAGGTTGAGCAGATATTTATTGCTGTAGTTGTATTTTACCCTTCCGAAGAATGAGGATAAGCCCGACTCGGTGAGTGCCGACTCGGTGGCGTCCATGTCGATGACGGCTGCACTTTCGAGATATTGCAGGTCATCGTTAGGAAATTCCGTTCCTGACATGTAGAGGTATTTCGCCTTCCACTTTTCGAAGCTGTATCCGGCAAGGATATTGACATTGTGCCCTTCACCAAATTCGTTGATATAGTTGGCCGTGGTTTGCTGAGTTACTTTCAACACATTTGAGCTGGCATCGGCCCCGTATCCGTTCGACTCCTTGGCCGATTTTACAAACGAAGGCTCAAAACGGCGCTCCTGCAGGTTGTAATAATCCACGCCCCACTGGTTTTCGATTTTCAGTTTATCTGTGATGCGGTATTCTCCGAAAATATTGGAGAGGTTGTGAAAGGTTTCTGCCTGGTTCACCACTTCTTTACCTACCGCCACGGGATTGTCCCACCATCCTGCCAAAGGATAATTTCCAAGGCTGTCGCGGACGGGCGCCACCGGTGGCGCTGAGATAGCGTTGGGAAGCGGACCGTTGACCGACTGGTCGCCACGTACGCGGTCGTTGAGCGAATAGGTGGTGGAGGTCTTCACGCCGATATCGAAACGATCAGTCAGCGCATAGTCGATATTGATGCGGCCGCTGAGCTTGTCGTAGTCGGTACCAATAACCACACCCTGCTGGTTAAAATAACGTGTGGAGATGTAGAACTTGGTTTTGTTTTTTGAACCGGAAGCTGAAAGCTCCACGTTTTGCATTGGCGCTGTGCGGAACACTTCATCCAGCCAGTCGGTATTCACACCCGTTTCAAACCATTCGCGGCGCAAATCGGGATGCACGCCGGAAAAGTCTTCTGAAATACCATCGAAATTCACCACGTAATCCTTCCACTGTTCTGCATTCAAAACATCCAGTTTCTTATACACATTTTGCATTCCGGTGTAGGTCTTAAAGCTGAACTTGGTTTTTCCTCCTGAGCCCGACTTGGTTTCGATAAGCACGACCCCGTTTCCTGCGCGCGCACCGTAAATGGCTGCTGCGGAAGCATCCTTCAGGATACTGATGGATTTGATGTTGTCGGGATTGATATCGGCAATGGCGCTGATACTCTGCCCCTCCATGCTAATCTGGCTGTAATCGCCACTGGTTACCGGAATACCATCGACCACGTAAAGCGGCTGTGTTCCGGCGGAGATGGAGCTGATACCACGGATACTCATCGTTGGTGCCGCTCCCGGTGTTCCTGAGTTACGATTAACAGTAACTCCGGAGGTCTTTCCCTGCAAGGCTTCCTGCACGCCATTAGAGATGACATTTTCGATATCCTCGCTTTTAACGGTGGATATGGAACTGGTAAGCAGTTTGCGCGAGCTTTCGCCATAGCCGATCACCACCACCTCATCGAGGCGCTGAATATCGCGCTGCATCTTTACCACCAGTTCAGTCTTCCCGTTAAGGGGAACCGTTTTACGCAGATATCCCACAAAGGAAAAAACTAACTCAGGATTTTCCTGGTCAGAAGGGATTTGAAGAGCAAACTCACCATTTATGTCGGTGATGGTTCCGACGCTGGTGTTTTTGAGCGTAATATTCACGCCGGGCAGGGTCTCACCGGACTCTTCATCAGTGACGACCCCCTCCACTAAAAAATCCTCCTGCTGAGCTTTAGAACTTCGACTGGCCGGTGTGAGGATTATGCGTTTCTTCATCACCTCATAGTCGATGCCCGTCTTGGAAAAAAGCACCGGGAGAAGCTTGTGGATGGTTACCTCGCGTACCCTCACCGACACCCGCTGGTCCGTATCCAGCTTGGCATCGTTATAAACAAAGGTAAACTCACTTTGCTGCTCAATTTCCTTGAGTGCTTCTTTTAGTGTAACATCTTTCAGCGACAGCGTCAGCTTGGCATTCTGGGCATAGCCTGCCATTACCTGGCTGCTTAATCCGGTAAGAAAAAGCAGTGCCAGCATAAGCACCCTGCAGCGCTTTTGCGGACCCTGTGCTTTTAACCTCTCGTGTATTCTCATAGTAGTTAAGTTAGTTATTTAATTGTCTGTTATTTTATTTATCAGCGGATTGCAGAAATACCTTATCCCGTTCTCTGCTAATCTTCATATCTGTAGTTTTTCTGAGCCATTTCAGTACATCGGTAAGCGAATCATCTTCGAGAATAAAGGTGTAGCGATTATCACCGATAAGGTTTTCATCGACTACAAATTCCATCCCGTACCAGTGTCCGAGCCTGCGCGCCACTTCGGCCAGCGGTTGGTTGTCGAAGATGAGTTTGCCATGGCGCCATGAGGCATACTGTGCAGCATCGACGTTTGCCTTGCTGTATTGGCTCTCAGCTTTATCATATCTGATGGTCATATCCTGGTAAAGGAAAGAAATCAAAGAGTCCTTCCTTTCGGGAAAATCCTGGTAGATGCCTATGCGACCTTCAACGAGCAAGGCCGAGGCATAGCGGTCGTTTTTGTAGTTGGTGACATTGAAGCGTGTGCCGGTGGCCTTGACCTTGAGTCCGTGGCTGCTGACCACAAAGGGATGCTTTTCGGACGACTTCACCTCGAAGAAGGCCTCGCCATCAAGTTTTACCTCACGTGTTTCGGCTTCGGCCATGGCCAGGCTGTAGGTTAGCTCCGACTCGCCATTCATCCACACCTTTGAGCCATCAGGAAGCTCGAGCTGCAGGCGTTGCCCTTTGCCGGTGCGCTCGCTGATGATTTGGGTGGCTTCAGGCTGCAGCCAGCTAAGGGCCAGAAACACGGTAATGCCAGTAATGGCTGCGGCCATGGAAGCGGCCACATACCAACGCTTGTATAAAGGTAACTTGCGGTTCTTCGCATCGCTTTTGATGTATTGCTGCAGTGTGCCGTAGAGCCTCCTGCTGTCGGGAGCGGGAAAAATATCCTGCACTTCCTCAGGATTCTCCCACTGCTCGCTGGTCATCAGCCGCGACTCCTCTGTTTCGTTAATCTGCTGGTCTTCGGCTGCTGAGCCTTGTCGCAACACGAAGCGTACAAATATTTTTTTAAGCTGTGTTATTTTCACTTTGTCAGGATTGTTTTTAGGGATACACACAGGTGCAGGCTTACCCTGAATGGGGTGGGGATTTTTTTAAAAGCCTGGAGCATCGGCAGGGTTTATTTTAACGGTGAGTTGATTTACCCCTACCCTCAGAGGCTGTCCAAAAAGTCCTAAACGCCTGTTTTCAGCAACTTTTTACCCCGAACCCTAAAGGGTGAAGTTGCTGAAAATCAGGACCCCCTTTAGGGTGAGGGGTAATGACTGATTTTCAAAATACCCTTTGATTTTGACTTTTTGGACAGCCCCAATACAGTTAGGAGATTTTTTGTCGATAAGATATAATTTCAATTTTATGGCTTTTAAATTCAAGTTTGTTTTCCAAACATACCCTAAAAAGCTGTACAAACCTGGTTAATACATTTAAACATAATACCTACATATCAAACAACATGAGTACAGGGTTTGGCTTATTGAGTACTTGTTCAAGAAATCCATAAGCGCTATAATATAATTGCCACTCGATGAGTCTGAATTCATATCCGGAATGCTTTAAGTCGCGCTTCCTGGGATTTAATTTGAGCCCGGTGTTGCTGAATACAATCGCCTTGCGGCTGAATTGACGCCCGGCGTGCCCAAATCAGACCTCCGTATGACCAAATCGATGCTTGGGGTGCCCAAATCCGATCTACTTGTGGCCAAATTGATGCTCGGGATGGCCAAATCGCTGCTCGTATTACTCAAATTCGATCTCCGTGTGGCTGAATTAATGCTCGGGGTGCCCAAATCCGATCTCCGTACTTCCAAATTAATGCTCGTGGTGCCCAAATCCGATCTCCGTACTGCCAAATCGATGCTCGGGGTGCCTAAATTCAATCTTGGTGTAGCTAAATCGGTGCTGGTGGTGGTAGAATATTTTTATTTTTAAACGTTAAGACGACCTACGAAATAATAATTCATCAGACATATATTTCTCATCATACAAAACCAGATGTTGGTAAGTTTTTGCAGGAATCTATCAAATTATTGAAATTTCGAAACTAAAATAAGTATCCAGCATCACGATCCCCTATTTAAATTTAATATAAATAGTTGTTTTTACTTGCTTTACATTATTATTATTATTATTATTGCTTAAGATTATGAATTCATAACGCTTAATTAATTTAAATTTTAACGAAAAAAGAAATCTTATGAAAACCAGAAAAATTTTATTAATCACATTTGTGATGTTGATTGGCCTTGGAGGCTATTTTACAAGTAAAACAGTTGCAAATTCTTCAACAACTGAAACAAGTGGACCAGTTACCTTAAAAGGCGTATTTGGACATGATGAGACTAGTGCATGGTGTGAAGGAACCAATGGTAAGTGCGCAACAATTGCTGTTGTAGGTGAAGAAATTATGATTTTCCCAAGTTTTGCACCTGGAGAATATGATTCAAAGCTAGCTTCTTTTGTAATTACAGAACAACAGTTAGCGACTTTACAATCAGGAGGAACAATAGCTCTTCCGCCTGAAGTTTTGGATTGATATATAGAAACTAACTTAAGAGTATCGTGTCGGGATTACCCGGCACGGTATTTATTTATAGAATAATTATAATGAGAAAAAAAAATATCATACTTGGTCTTTTTCTTTTGGTATTTCTATTGGTTGTAATTGTTTCATTATTGCCGTTTAATAAAAAAAGAGACAGCTACATTGTTAATGTAGAATTAAACAATACACCTAACCATTTCAGAGTGAGCTTGATGAACTGGGATACCCAACAAGATGTTACAAAAGAATTTATTGGGGAATCATCTATAGATATTAGTTTTACTGGCTCTGTATCTGATTTATCATTTTTCTATTTAGAATTTTATGAAATTCTGGAAGATGAGAAGAGAATAATTCCACATTTAAGTAAGATATTTTATATTGGTAATGAGGAAGTAACTATACAAGGTGAAATTGACAGTATTAATGTAAGTACAGATTCAAAAACTCAGAATGTTTTGGAACAATGGTACAGTGAGTCAAAACATATTAAAGATCCCTTAAGGGATGTAAAAATGAAGTTATTTGAAGACTACAAAAAAGGGGCTTTTGAATCAACATCATATAAAAACAACCTGGTCATCTACAGAGATTTAGTAGCCCAGGAAAAAAATGCGGTCGCAAAATTTATTTCAAAACACCCTGACTCTGAAACGGCAGCCTATTTACTATATCGTTTTTATGAACGATTACCAATGGATACAGTACGGAAATTATATGACATACTTGGCAAAACGATAAGACAAAACAAGTATAATGATCCCATTGAAATCTATCTAACTACAAAAGTGCTGGAGCTTGGAGATTATTGGTATGATTTTACAGCGTTTAATATTGAAGGAGACAGCCTTCTATTGTCTGAATTGGAACAGAGTGCCAATAAATACATGCTTTTAGTCTTCGCCAGAAGAGGCTGTATGCCATGTGAAAATTCTATTTCTGAGCTAAAAACTATATATGAAAAGCACCACGAAGAATTAGAAATAGTCTCATATTACCAGGATATCTCTGCAAGCGATTTAAAGGTTAAAGCTGAAATTAACGAAATTGAATGGACTTATTTGGGTTCGACGGAGTCTGATTATCGATCGTTGCGAGCTTATGATGTAGATGGAGTTCCGAAATTTGTATTGATTTCTCCTGAGCGTAAAATTACTTATTCATGGAAAAAGGGATATGAAAGGGGATTGCTTTTAGAGAAGCTGGATAATTATTTTAAATACTCCAGGCATTAGAATAAAAAGATTTCACACTTATGTAGATACTCTTTTTTCTAACAAGACTGCTTTCAGTACGATATCTTCGTATAATCATTTATTATGAAAAAACAAATTATACTACTTGGAGCTATTCTTGTTTTATCCGTGCTTTTAATTCTTGTCTTTTCGATTCCATTTAATAAGGATACAAACACTTATAAAATAAATATAAAATTAACAAATGTACCCAATCACCTACGCATTAGTTTACAGAATTGGTATACAAAAGATGAAGTTGTAAAGGACTTTAATGGCGAATCAAGCATAGACATTGATTTTACAGGTTCTGTATCAGAATTATCTTTTTTCTATTTAGAATTTTATGAAATACAGGAAGATGGCAAGCGCATAGTTCCATTACGAACTAAGCAACTTTTTATTGGGAATGAGGAAGTAACTCTAACAGGTGAAATTAATAATCTTGATGTTATTACAAATTCTGAAACACAGAATATTATAGAAGAATGGTTCAGTGAAGCAAAACATATTTTTGATCCATTACGTAAAGTAAAATCAATATTATTTATTTATAGTCAGAAAGGTGAATATGATTCAAGAGAGTATAAAGACAATCTGGTTATTTATAAGGATTTACTAATCCAGGAAGAGGAAGCGGCAGTGGATTTTATTTCACGTAATAGTCATTCTAAAACATCAGCTTTTCTTCTAAATCGCTATTATCATCGATTATCAATGAAAAAGGTAGAAGAGTTGTATCGTAAACTAGGCGAAACAATTAAACAGAGTAGGTTTAATGATCCTATCGAAATATATCTGACTACAGAAGTGTTAGAGATAGGAGATTATTGGTATGATTTTACAGCATTTAATAAAAAAGGGGATAGCATTTTACTCTCAGATGTTGAACAGGGTGCCTGTAAACACCTGCTTTTAGTGTTTTCCAGGAGAGGATGTATTGCTTGTGAAAATTCAACACTTGAGCTAAAGGCTATTTATGAAAAGCACCACGAAGAATTAGAAATCGTTTCATATTACCAGGATATCTCTGCAAACGATTTAAAAGCTAAAGCTGAAAGTAACCAAATCGAATGGACTCTTCTTGGGACTGAAATGCGATCTGACCGTCGCACTTTGCGTTCTTATGATGTTGGAGGGTTTCCCAAATTTGTATTGATTTCTCCTGAGCGTAAAATTACTTATTCATGGAAACGAGGTTATGAAAAGGGATTGCTTTTAGAGAAACTGGATAATTATTTTAAATATTCCAAGCATTAGAATAAAAAGATTTCACACTTATGTAGATACTCTTTTTTCTAACAAGACTGCTTTCAGCAGGCTTCCATTTCATTGTCAAAACAAGTCATTGTTTTTAGATTAGACACGCTTTATTTGAAAGTGCGCTGAAGCGCACTGCAAGGAATGTTTGGGGATGCTATCGCCCACCCGGATAAATCCGGGTGCTATTCTCATAGGTTGTTCTCAAAGGTTTTTACCTTATTCTCATACAGCGCTGCCACACAGTCTGAAGGTTTCCATGAGATTAGCTCCCATTTTTCAATGGGTGATTTAATGCGAATATTTCCCGTCCGTTTTAGCCAGCCGATCCCTATCGGCATTTGCAGGCTTCCCATTATTTCACCAGGTAAATCAACCAACGCATGAACGTGTTCGGGTTGAATATTCTATTTTTCGAATGGGATTTTCAAAGATTTGGCTGATAGGTTTTCAACTTTTCCTCACATCACCCCAAAAACAAGCAGGACGAGGATTTTGTCCATGGCTTCGCGGATGGTTTTGAGGCTAAGGCGGATGTGGGTTTCAACGGTTTTTTCAGAGACACCGAGTTCGGAGGCGATTTCCTTGTATGACATGCCTTTGATGCGGCTCATTTCGTAGACCTTGCGGCGCTGTGGCGGCAGGGTGTCGAGCACTTCTTCGAGGTAGCGCAGCAGGTCGGCATACATCACATCGTCCTGGCTGCGTGTGTGGGTGTAGGAGAGTAAGTATTTGGCATAGTTCTGATACACCTTTTCGTACTGGCTTTTGCGGTGCATATTGAAGATGGTGTTGCGCGCCATGGTGTGCAGAAAAGCGTTGAAGGAGCGGTTTTCGTCGAGCGTGGCGCGGTGCAGCCACACTTTCAGGAAAATTTCCTGCACCACACCTTCGGCGTCTTCCTTGTTGTTGAGGTAGCGCATGGCAAAGTAGTAGAGCTTTTCGTGATAGCGGTGAAACAGCGTTTCGTAGGCTTTTTCGCTGCCGTCGCGCACTTCACTCATCAACTGTTTATCGCTTTTTACCATTTGAACCAACGAGATTTCCTTCCGTATTAATTCTGTGTTAAAGATGAATAATAAATCGGAGTTAAGCAAATATTATTTTTGAAAATGAGCCAGCACGGGTTTTCACCTCACCCTGAATCCTCCGCCTGAATCCGGAATTGCCGGATTTATTCGGACAAAGGGAAAAACAGGAAGGGCTGAGAAATATAGCTCTTAATGTTGGTGTAAAGCCCAAAAATGCGAATTACAAATTCGAAAAATAAAAAAAACGAAAACGCAATTTCCGCACAAGGCTGTGTTAATAAGAATAAAAATAATACTAGCGTTTGGGAAATAATGTTGTTTCACCATTTTAGCAATTATCGAGAACACTGTTGTACATGAAGCTCATATAACTGTGTTTTACTGTTCTGATCAAATTCATTTGGCCTATTTCTATATTGTACTTTTGGCTTGACCCAAAAGTACCAAAAAGTCAAGGCTGACGAGGGCATGTCAGCAAAAGCTACGCAAGAAATTATCCACGCCATCCGAGCCGTTCACGGATACATTAGTAACACTTTCAATTATTTCGCTTTGTAGGTTTTCATCATTATTCTACCGGTTCACTCGCGAATGGCTACCACACAGCCCCACGCCAAAATTCCTTGCTTGTTTTGCCAGACATACCCTCGTAGG
>JASMTJ010000052.1:0-4517 GCA_041694335.1 Bacteroidales bacterium | reverse complement strand
CAATACTGCCCGCATCAATCTTCAGGCAGCTGATGCTGGTTTCTTCAAAAAGGGTGTACCAATCTTCCTCGATCAGCAACACATTGCCGTAACCCTGGGAACGCCAGACACCCTGCAGGCGCGCAAAATCAGGGCTGGAAAGAGAACTGCCGCGGCGTTGGGCGGGTTTCATAGAGGACTCCAGGTCCATGCGCCCGAACCTACTCCAGAAAAAGTTGAATGAAATTACCGCGAAAGGGCAGGCCCCAGTAATAGAGTTCGTAGTCCGGCATTGTGACTCTCCCACTCTGACAGTTGAGAAGATAACTGCTGCCTGGAAGTGTAGCGCACAGGAAAAGACCCGATCCGAAAACCAGGTCTATTCAGCTCAATACCGCTGGTTTAGCAAACTGGTTTCACAAACCGACAATGTTAGGGAAAACCGGGGCTGAAAATAGATCTGTCCCGGTTTTCCGATTCGGCTTATTGCCCAGGTTTCATTTTTTGCTACCAATGAAGGCGAGCACTTTCCAGGCGGCCGCGTGAACGAGGCACCCCAGGTGTATCTGCACGGCCTGGTCCCGCAAGGCCGCAGTCCCAAGGCAAGCAAGCTCTGATGAGCTAAATGCTTGAAGATATGTTCAAATTGCGGGCATAACGGTTGAGGACGTTTGGATCTATCTGTAGGACATTCCCACCACTCAAATGATCGAGTTTGGCCGGTTTTTGCCAGCGGCGGGAGATGAAGCTGAGTGGGAAAGGAAAATGTCTTCAGAAAAGCGGTCCGGATTACCGGATTAATCGGAATCTGGGGCTCGACGAGAAGCTTCAGGCCCGTCCGCGAACCCCAAAAATAGAGATTTCCCGGTTTTCGGTGGCAAATTATGTCAGAGCTGAGCTACATAAGATGCCAAAAACTCAGTTACTTTTCATTTAGAAACCATTTTACCGACTCTCCCGCCTTCTTTGCTATAACCAATTGATCTAGCGGAACTTAAAGTAATCTTGGCGATTGAACAGAGTTTCTGCTTATCTCTTTCAGATGTGTGAAACATGTGAATGTAATAAACAATTAATGACTGAAAAACAGTAAAAGCAAAACTATTTCTTTCCAGCTTTTGAGAAAGTTTATTAAGCTTTGCCATAGGAAGCGAACCTGGGCGCGTTAATCTTGTCGCTGCCTCAATTAATTCGTAAGCGTTTGATGAATTATCCCCTACGAGTTCTGAGACTTCTTCATCCAACTTATCTGACGCAACAAATTGACCTGTACGTAACACAATCCCAGTACAAATCATCCCAATTAGATTAAAGGCAGATTTTCTAGCGAGAGCTGCCCTTTCTGAGCTATCTTTCCCCTCCCCTCTCTCTTCAAGGGCCGATTCAATTTCTTTAATAAAAGGCTGTGGATCTTCCAGAAGCTGGTCAAAAACAAATCTAAGCATCCGTAGAGGGCCACCAAAAACCTCATTTAAACATGATTTTTTCTTGCTTCGCTCCAATGAACCATAATAATTTTTAATTATTTGGCCCAGAATCTCGGAGGTCTTAATTAAGTGCTGAAGCTCTGATACTACCTCTTTCACTTCCTCCGGATTGTTTTCATCTATCTCAACCTCGTTCTCCTCGACATCGTCTACTACCTTTCTTTGTTGTTCCTGTGATTCAGAAACGTTAACGTCTGAAATTACAAGCTCAACGGAAGAGTCCACAAGAGAATTAAGTGATTCGACATCATTCCCAAGGCTAATGGGAGAGTAATCTCTAAAGCACTCCCTCAGAGAATTCATTATTTGATCAACCAACCAGGTGTCATTAACATGATGAGATAAAAATAAAACCGTACTCGAACACTCTTTAGAGTTTAACGAGCCACAGCAGTCTAACACCAGCTCTTTAACCTCAGGGTCAAAAAGATTCTCAGCCAAATATTTTCCAAGGAAAAAGTAATAGATATATGGATATTGGAAGAAATATGATTTACCCACGCAACCAAGAACTTTTGCATTTACTAGAAGCTTTATCCTTGACTCAAAATCTACTGTTGTAAACTTCTCACTAAAAATTCGATTGAAAGCACGAAGCTTTTCTATTTCCACCTCCTCTTCTTGCTCATTCTTATAAAACCATGAAAGCTGCGAAAGATAGTTAAAAATCTCATTAAGCTCTGAGTTTCTAACCCCATTTTCTTTTAGACTTTTTGTAATAAGGTATTGATAATAATATGCAAACCCAGAACTTTCTAACTCACCTTCATTGTTACTATCGCAACTCTGCAAAAGAATAAGAAGATACAACGGTCTAGGTGGCACCAAATTCTTTCCTATAACCGTATTCAATAGGGTTTCAATACCGTGAACTCTCTGATCTAACTGCTGATTCGTCTCTATTGGACCACAAAGGCACCAGTTTTTAATGAGCTTATGGCGCATCCGATGTCCAAAGCTCTTAATTGAGTAGCTATCAAATTGACTAAGCGCCTTGGCTGCCTCTTTATCAACAAGCTCAGACAGCTCAATATCAGGCATTCCACTTAGATAAATACTGCCAAAATGTCTTCCAAGGAATGACAGGAGCCTATATTTATTGATAGCACCACCACCAAGCCGATCGATATCATCTACAAAAATGACACGCTCATTTAGGCCGGAACTTTCAAAATCACCGGGATCAAGGTATTGCTTAGAAACTGCGACCCTAATTGCTTTTTTAAATCCTTCTTCACTCCTACTTTTTACGTCCTTCCCCCTTAGATAAAGAGGGGACAAGCCACTATCATGGGCATAAATATAATATTTGTGAAACAAAAAAGTTTTCCCGGACTTTTCTTCACCCAGGATGAGAACTCTATTATTATTCCCTTCCTCTGGAATTAGCTCGGATGAATCTATTGTCGTCTTAGACTCACCAAACTTGCACTCAAGCTCAGGAAATATGAATATATCATTTGCAAATATTTGACTTTTATCAGGATGCGTAAATGGCCCTCCCGCATCCGTAATTGACTCCACAAAATTTGCCCTTAATTTATTCTTCCCATTATTACCCGAAAGATCAACAAACCCATAAGATTTCTCATCTAGAACTTCGGACTCTCCGCCCGAAAGGATAAAAACCCTCTCGATTATAGAGTCATTATCCATATCAAAATGAATGGCTGTGTAGCCAGACTCAACACGCTCATGGGGGTTTAATGAAGCGGCCTCAAAAACCAAAGACCTTTCTTTATTTACAAAAACATCACTAGTAGTTGCGAGGTGCTCATGTCCAGACATTATGACGTCAAACTTTTCACGCAACATCTTTCTAAATGGGTGATATGTTTCTTGTGAATACCAATTAAGAGGATGATGTATTACTGCGACCTTTACCCCGTCGTATTCATCTAATACTTCTGGGTATTTCTCAACAGGAAACACCAGCTCGCCTTGCACCTCAGACAAACGCGACATCCATGCAGCATTAATTACCGAAAAAATATAGTTATTCCCGCGGACCTCATGCACATAGCTTGCCCACAATCTATTATCAACAACCGGGACTTTTTCCGTAATGCTGGCCCTAAAATTAAAAAAACTTTCCTGTATTGAAGTACACTTTTCTATTACGCTCGAATCGCTAGCCTTCTCTGGATTTCCTATTACCGATTCAATTAAAATGTCCCGAACTGAGTCAGACTCTTGGAAGTCACAGTCGTGATTTCCAGGTGCCATTATAAAATCTACATCAACTCCCGAATCACTTTTAAGTAACTTTTTTATCTCCTCAAAATATTCCTTCGCATAGCCATACTCCTTAGACTTCCCGCTGAATGCAATATCACCTGATACAAGAATAATTACAAGATCGCTATCGCGAGACATTTCAAAAATCGACGAAGCAACTGATTCTGGGTGCTTTAAAACCGACTCGCAGCCATCCTTTATATGAATATCGCTTAGATGCAAAACACAAAGAGCCATAAAACTTCCTTATAACCAAGAGTTCCAGTTTTTTGTTTATTAGAGTACATAACGCCCTTATTTTAAATTTCATAGGTCGTTCTTTAACAGGTCATCAAGCTAGACTCTCAGCATTTAGTCCCAGCACAACCAATTAGGAAACTAATTCAAAAAGTAAGGCAATGCAATAGATTAGATAACATCGGCTCTAGGATATACACAACGCAGAGAGCGCAGATTTTTGTAATCGAAAAGTATAAAAGGGGGAAGGGAATGCCGTCTATAGCCAACCAACGGACATTCCGTCTGTAATTTTCAATCAAGCCAACGATTCGCATTCCTATCAAACTTAACGAACCATCGTAATGCAGTAGGGATAGCTCAGACCGTTAGGTATTGTTGAATTAGCGCCTCAGATAGCTCCGGAATCCGTCCCTCAGCAACCCTTCTCCCCCGATCCAAAATCGCAAACCGATCCGCATACTTCCGAGCAAACGGCAATTTCTGCTCAACCAGCAGCACGGTAAGCCCATCCTCTTCAATGAGTTTCCGAATCACCTCCCCAATCTGCGCCACAATATTCGGCTGAATGCCCTC
>JASMTJ010000051.1:0-6988 GCA_041694335.1 Bacteroidales bacterium | reverse complement strand
CGACCAAAGGGCGCTGGTCCTCGTGCAGCTCGCCGCCGCGTGTCCAGCGCTGGTACGTCCTGGCGGTGATGCCCAGCTCTCGGCAGGCGGCCTCCAGGCGGGCCCCCTGGGCCCTGGCCTCTTCGATCAGCGCGATGGCGCGTTGGCGATCTGGGGTGCTGATCATGCGTCCTCGTCCCCCCAGATCGCCCTCGCCTTTTTTCTGAGGGCCAGTAACGCTGCGGTCTCCGCCAGGGCCTCGTTCTTGCGGGCGAGCTCCTTTTCCAGCGCCTTGATGCGCTTGCGCTGTTGCTTGGCCTCGTCGGCTTCACGCTGGCGTTCCGAGTGCGAGAGGCTGGCGGCTTGCTCGCAGTCATGCCGCCACCGCCCCAGCTGCTCGGGATAGACGCCCCGGCGACGGCAGTATTCTGCGGTCTCCTGAGCATTCATCGAGGCGGTTTCAAGCACGGCGTTGAACTTGTCCTTGGACGACCAGCCATCGGTGCCTTTGCCCAGCGCGTCCGGCAGGCAACGTCCCTCGGCGCGGGCTTGCTTGCGCCAGGTGTAGACGGTGCCCAGCGAGATCCCTTCCTGCTCCGCGATCACCTGCGGGGAGAGGTTGTGGGGAGGCAGCAGCTTGGTGACCACGGCTTGCCGGCGCTCCTCTGAGTAACGAGGCATGAGTGTCTCCTTTCGCCCCCTGATCGGTTTATAGGAACAGGGTATCAGAGGGCACGACAGTCATCCTGACACTGGGGGCCCGCGCTGAAGAGGCCGATCCTGATAAGCGATGCCACCAGCCAGCACCTTTAGACCGCTCAATCAGCACCCTCGTGAATGAGGCGGTCACTGCAGCGTTAGCGGCAGCTTGGCATAGAGTACATCAGTCAGCCGACAACAAACGCTCTATCTTTCTTTGCAAACGCTCATTTTCGCGTTGATAAAAATCAGCTTCCGCCTCCCACACGGCCATTTTAGAAAGTGCCTTTTCGTACTCTTTTTTTATCTGCTGCATCTGGATTCTCAACTCTTTATTAGTGATTCGCAAGGTCTTTCTCTGCGCTTGGCCGACTGAACCACTTTCAGCCTTCTCCCTCAACAGTCTGTTATGTTCAGAGATGGCTTCTTTAATGCTCGCATTCCATGGGCTGTCGAGTGCCACATTGCTTTTTAGGCCCGCGCCTTGCCAGACCTCCTTGAATGACCAAAGAGTGTCTGGCTTTTCTTTCCTCAATCGCTGAACTTGATTCCACAATGCTTCTGTATTCCGTTCTTTTGTCTCTTCTCGGTTTTTTAGCAACCCTTGATGGCTGCCTCTAGAAATTTTATTCATTGAGCCACCTCTACTAATTTGAGTTGATTGAGCAATTTATCAATTTCCTTATTTCTTTCTTTTAAATATGCGACCTTAAATGGTTTCCCTTTGAAATATTTAATAAGTCTGTCGTTTTCCATTTTGCGATAAATGAGCGTTTTCTTCTTCCCGGTGGACACCATGAAGGAATTATTGCAATCAGCCGGCCTGCAATTAGACTTATCACCTCCGCATAACGCTTTTTTTGCTCTATAGAAGCAAAGTCCATCATCAGTTTGCTCAACCAGTCCTTGAGAGGGAAGGGACTTAAGGAATTTCAATCTATCCTTTTTTGCCATACCTAAAAACTCTTTTCGGAGTTGATTGATTTCATCTGCACCACCGCCGATAATTGGGACTTGTGAGCCGACAAATTCCTCCATTAACTCCTCTGAAAGTATGAATTTCTCAGCTTGTAATTCAGCATAAAGGTTAGGGTCGCCGTATAGTTTTGTCATCTCAATGTCAAAATGCTTGAGCTGATCCTGCAGTGCTTTAAGCCCCAGGCCTTGCCTAACCATAATCCTAGCGAATTTTTTTCTAAATTGATGAGATGCTAAACTCCAAAGTTCACCTTTGAACTTGATGTCATGTCTGGCCGAAAAAATTTTAAGCCTGTGTCCGACAGAGCCTTTTCCCAATCTCGCAGTTGATTTTACGCCAGGGAAGAGCCAAGGATTACCATCATCATGATATCGTTCGTGAGCCTTTTCAAGTGCCTCTAAAGCGGTTTTTACAATAGGAACTGTTTGCCATTGGTATCTTGTTGGCTTTGCCTCAAGTTTAGTGGTTTTGCTTTTTACGAAATAAAGATTCAAAAGTGAGCCGTCTATCTCTAATTGTTCGGAACACCAGTTATTAGCATTGCCATATTGTATATTTAAGATCTCATGGAGTCGCATGCCCGTTAAAAGTGCTATTATCACATAGCAGGCAGCGGATAGCTGGCACTCAAGTGTACCCCTTTTTTGCCGTTCTATGCGGCCACTCCAATATCCATGATTTCGATATGCTTCCTCTCTAAAGCACACCCAGTCTTGATAGCCAAGTTCTTTATTTTTGTATTTTTTATCAATTTTATATATATCGAAAAGGCAGTCAGCAATTTTTAAATCAGATATTGCGCACTCAATTGCTTTCTTAGCAACCTCGTCCGGCATTTCTATAGTTCGTGATTCTGTGCGGCCTAATACTTTTTCTGCCGCTATTCGCGACCATTTGATACGGCCGCCATACTCCTCAAACATATTAAACGTAAGTCCATTTTTCATTTTTGGCTCTTGTTCAAAAAGCCAATCAACTCCTTCTACTCTACTTGCTAGAGTTCTGTTAGTAATAGGTTCTTGCTCTTTGCTTTTTATTCTGGTGGTGGCGACATACGCTAAATAATTTTCGGCATCATGTTTATCAATGTCAGAAAAGGTCCTTATTCTAGCCTGCTTCATATAACAAACTAAAAACTTAATTCCTCTATTTATAGCCCTCTTGTAGGTCGAGAATTTCGGTCTCGAGCTAACAGGGTCAGTTAACATCGTATAGTAGAAATCTTTAAGTTGTTCGAGATAGATTTCGTTGCTGTTTTCAGTTAACAAAGTTCCATCGCTGAGCTTGATTTCAAAGCTAAGAGTTGCCTCGCTGTCATTGTTGTCAGGAAACTCTGAGTGAAAGCTCCATTGGTTATCTTCATATAAAGAATTAACCGAGACTTGAAGGCGGCGTTTTTCACCGTTGCTGAGTTTTTTTATATCAACAAATTTAACCAAGGCATGTTTGCTTTGAAGGGATGTGATCTGATAGGTTGTTGGCTCTATCAGTTCGAGAACTTCTTCATTCTTCATTATTTATTATCCTCATAAAGCTTTGGATCCCAAATGGGTATTGGTGATGCCTCAGCTTCTGCTTTTAATTCTCTCACAAAATATTCAGGATATTTTTGCAAAATATATTCGTTCCAGAAGTGTTTTTTTCCAGAAACTGCTTTGTCAAATTCTTGCTCGGATATTTCACCAGTTGCCAGCAAGTGATCGTGAAAGTTAATATAACAAAAATGTTTTTTTATGTCTTCAGGAGTTATTACCAAGTTTTGGCAGCCGAGGCACATGTCGGTTGATGCAGTGCAGAGCTCCCCTCTACGCTGACCTGGAATAGGAGAGCTAGCTGGATCTTTGCAGTGATTAAGCAGGCCATCAAATATCCCATTAGCCTCATCTTTTGCGATAACTATTGAATCATTTTTGACCAAGTGTTGCTTTGCAAGCTCATCTTCTCCTGTAAGCCCTAGCAGCATCGCCTCGCTATGAATTGCCCTGCGGGCCCGGAACAGAGGGTCATTTAAACGTCTCAAGTATTCCGATGTTGTAGATGTTTTAGTGTGACCAAGAAGAGTTTGGAGATACTGAAGGTCCTCGGTTCTTAAATATTCATTCCAAGCAATTGTTGGCCTTATGTTTTTAGCATGAACTTTTACTTTCTCTCCAGACTCTGAGGAAAAGACAGGGTGTTTATCAAAAATGCGTCTTACACCTGCCTGGAAATATCCAGCTGAAAAAGGTTTAGGAATCTTATGATTGTTTGCATTGCTAATCCAAAGTTCCTTCATTCCTTTTGGACGAATTCTCGATGTGATGTTGATAACTCTTTCTATAATTGAAACGGCCCAAGTGTCGTTATTCTTTCTTTCTTCAGGTATGGTGCTGCCCTTTTTGTGTGCTCTATATTTTGTCCAATTAATATAGTTAAGCGTTGGGTCAACTGGGTCAGGCTGTATGCAGTCTATATCAAGGTTTTGCACAGTTGCAGGGTTGAGCCCTGTGCGAATAATAAGAAGTAAATAGTAAGGGGCTAGGTCGTAAGATGATATCCAGTGGCACGTATTCAGTTTGGCCATAACGCTATATGCCCCTGTCCAGTGCTCTCTCATTGCGGTTCTAAATTCTCGGAAATTGTCTTTTAATTCTTTTTCAGTATAGCTCTTTGAACCCATTTTGTTTTCCCAGTACCACACAACATATTCCCATTTTTTCCATGGCGTTATGTATTTTACGGGGCTTGGTTGGTTCAAATATTTTGGCTGATAGCAAGGGCCGGCCTTGATGTATTCATAAAATCCCTCAACGGTTTTGTATTCTTGGTGGGGGTGGTCGCGAGTAATGCTATACCAAAACTGATGGCCTTTCGGTACTTGTATGACATCCGAGTACCTAGTTAAAATTTGACATTTCATTTTGTTTTCGAAATACCATATTCTATACTCATGTGTGGCCCAAAGAACATACTTTCCTGTTTTTTTATTAAGGGTGGCCACGCCATCTAGCGGCGGCTCTGTACCTAAGTACTGTGGCTCATGCTCTATTTCTAGGCGTTTCTTTGACTCCCTCAAGCTTTGAATGACGGATTTTAAGATTTGTTTGAATTCTTTTTCATCATACCCGGGGTCTACCTTTTGTAAGGAAGTGGATTTGGGGAATGCATTCCTTGGTGGGCTGATGTTCTTATTGATTTTCGGATGACTGCCCATTTTGTTGAAAACAGGCCTTAATCCGCGATATACGGCTGCAGCTGTTGAGTACGACATGGTTGGATACCGTTTAAGCCATTCAGCGTATCTGGAGAATACCGCTGTATCAAGAAGCTCGGGGTCGTATATATCGTTTGTTTCTAAAAATTCAAAAAAACTGCTGCTCTTTTCATAATAAGATGTTTTAGTGGTATTTCCAGTTCTGTTTCTAAGTTTGTAAATAGCCCAAACGAAAACCTCCATTATCGCGCGATTTTTTTCGGCAGCCTTCTTTTTAGAGAAATCAAATAATTTTTGAGTGTTTGTGTTTTTGCAAGTTGCTGTAAAAGCCAGATCTCTCTGTATGCGCTTTTCCATAGCATGCAACGCTTCCACGGATGCATATTTCTCGCTAGTCATAAATCTCCCCCAAGTGGGCGTCTATTCTACTATTCCACTCTGAGAAAGTGGATGCATAAGAAACTTTGGTCGCTGTGTCTACATAGAATTTATGGGTGGTTTGTACATTTTCATGCCCCATTAATTTGGAAAGGCCTTGTAAGTCTCTGTTCAATAAATAATGGTAAGTTCCAAAGGTGTGGCGAAGACTATGGGGGTGGGCGATAATTCCGGTGTGTTGCCCTGCTTTTCTAAATAGTTTTTGGATCCAGTTGGGTGTAAGCTTTGAACCTTTGTTGGAGATGAATAAGCTCGGTGAAACAGTATCTGGAGAAAACTTTCTTATTGTTTCACAAATATTTTCTCGGTCAATGTCGGTATACTCCCATAGTTTTAGTAAGAGTTCATTTGGGATGAGGATCACTCTAGCCTTGCCACCTTTTCCCACGCATCGAGCAGGTGTTAACTTTAAACGCTCTTGCACTTCTGGTAGGTCGGAAAGGGGGAAATTGCACACCTCCGAGATTCTCATCCCCGTCTGTAACATGAGCGCACCTACTAAGACGTTTCGATGCTTGACCTGCGGACTATTTCGCCCTGAAATGACTCCCAAAGCACTTATAAAGTTAAGCGCGTCATCCATCAGTAAAAATTTGACCGGTTCTTTAATTTGGCGTGACAGGTGCCTGCGGCTTTTGTATATTCCTTTTGCGCTATTGGCCACTAGGCGAGCATCATCGGGTTTTAAATAAGAGCAATAATCGCTGCTAGAAGCCCAGATTAAAAATCGATATGCGCCAGCCGTCCGAGCATTTACTGTATTCCAACTAAGCCCATCCCCATTGGACTTCTCGTACATGCATAAAGCTTCGATATAGTTATCGAAGGAATCTTCGTCTATGTCATCAAGTATAATTTCATTCAAAAATAGCCAAATAAGAAACTCCTTGAGGTGCTCTGCTTCTGTACGTAAGCTTTTCGGAGAAAGGCTCCGGGATTTTGTTCTCATGTAACGATTGGCAGCTTTTAATAGAGTTGCTTCTTCACTGAAGAATTGAGGTACAACCCTTAACCTTTTAACCCTTTCAACTTTAGATTCGCTGAAATCTACTTCGATACATCTGACGCCGTGCACCATTAATGTTCTCCAGAGTGCTTGGGGATGACATACATCTATTATGCGCCAAAAAAATGCTTAAGTCCCTGATTTTAGGTAATTATGTATCAAGTCCTTACTATTCTGTTTTTCAAAGGAAAAAGTGGCGGCGCGCGTGCATATATCAATGGAATGAGCAGGTCCTTCTAACATGGTATCCCGGCCACGCAAATATCCATCTGCGGAGGCTCATTGCCTAGGTTAACTAGCTCGATCGCTGATTCGATGGGAATGGACTTGTGATCCCACAATTCCGGGTTGTTTTGCAACGAGGAATCTAGGTATGCCCCTTCCATCTCAACAGCAACGCCTATTTTGGAAGATATGCCGGCCTGACTGAGGCCGGCATGCACCGATTTGTCGAGAATTCCCCCGCCGTGGAAGATTGATATTGCGCGGAGTGGCTCGCCATCCTTGATACGCGTAAGCAATCGCTCCACACGATCAACCACCTTTTGCTGCTGGTGGTGTGCGGTCACAACGATTTTACCCCGCGATATCATGACGCGAAGGACTTCGACCCCATCAAAGATCTCAGCAAGCTCTTGCCTGGAGATGTCTATGATAGGAACGAGGCGCCCATTACGCTTTCGGCGGCTCACGG
>JASMTJ010000050.1:0-1231 GCA_041694335.1 Bacteroidales bacterium | reverse complement strand
ACATTTTGGCAATGGTATCCAACTCTGCGCAATCCGCAGAAGATGCTGCCTTGGCGACTTCCGAAAGAGAGTTTAGGGCTTCTTTCTGTACCTCATCTGAAATTTGGTATTCTTCAAATAAATGATTCAAGATGCTGCGTAATTCTTTAGTGATATCTTTGTCATCAGTGCTCTCTGTCATGCCTGCTGCCGCCTCTATCTTCAATGTTGATTGTCGGGAGTTTGAGGTTTTATTTGTATCAACTTTCACGTTTTTCTTAAGCAAGACTTATTTAAGGGAAATCCACCTTGACCAGCTTGCACAGGTTTGCCGGATCTCTTTTTCTTTCCCTTTGTTTGGGCCAAAAGCACATTTCGCAGTGTAACCAGGTTGATGACAAAATAAATGCTGTGCATTTGGGTACAGTTTTCTCTCACCCAGCCAGTGCTCACATGTGGAGCACATTTTGGATTTTCCATTAATCACTTTATTCATTCTGTTTTTGGTTTTAGGCTGTGCCTTCGTGGATCGAGATCTCGGCTGATTTTGATTGGTGTCTATGAGTGTGCCCAGAACGCCTCCTAGAAATGAGGTCCCAGCTGCAATTGAGGATCCAACTTCGCCTGCTTTCTCAATAGCTCTATCTTTTTTTAGGTTCGATGTTTTAAGACCTAATCTCTCAGATAGGTCACGAAAAGAAGGTATATCGACAGATAGTTGCTGTGCCACTCTCTGCAAAAAGCCATACTCGCCGTTATCAAGGTAGCCATCCGCAGAGGCGATATACAGCAAATAATCTAGTGTCTTAATGTTTGTTTCCTGGTCATGTTGACCTTTGCAAAGCTTGAGTATGTCGTGGTTGTATATTTTGTTTTCGAGCCTATCATTGAAACCACAGCAAAAGGCATTGACCTCGCTCTCTTCCTTGTTGGTAGCAGAGGACAGTTGGCGCACGGAATCTAGCTCTTCTTCATTTTCGAGGCCATCAGATATTATTAGTGCGCTAGCCAGAGCCCCACGAAGGTATGGCGTTTTCAGGTGTTCCTCATTATTGGCTGCGGGAAAAAACTTTGTCCATGTTTCTTGTATCTTGGCTTGAATTTTATGTTCCGATTTTTCTTGTTGACAGGAGCTACAAAGTGGAGGCGTGCCCAACAAAAACTGACCGTTTATTAGACCGTGAACACAGCAGGTTATAGGTATATCATTTGCACAGTCGGCACATAGGAAATCCTGCTTTTTGTCTCCGGG
>JASMTJ010000049.1:0-21462 GCA_041694335.1 Bacteroidales bacterium | reverse complement strand
ATGGTGAGGGCTACCAGCACCATCAGGATATTTTTAATCAGGTTTACCGGCAGTTTGCGGGTGATGGCGAAAGTTTCGTCGAAAGCGATGTAAAGCACCGGGCGGGTGAACAGGATGAAAACCAACGCGATTACGGCGCTAAGCAAGGCCATCCATAATACATCCTGCGAGGATACCGTCAGGATGCTCCCGAAAAGGTAGCTCATCAGGTTGGGCGCGTATCCGGGAGAAAGGAAAATGAAGATAATGCCGATAGCCATCCCGAACGACCAGAAAATCCCTATCATCGAATCATGGCGGATATCGCTTTTGCGGGTGAAGTATTCAATGCCCAAAGCCGAAAAAACCGCAAAAACCATGGCTCCAAGTATAGGGTTTAAGCCTAGAAAATATGCGATACCAATACCACCAAACGAAGTATGGGTAATTCCTCCGCTGATAAAAACGATGCGTTTAGAGACAATATAAGTGCCTATTAATCCGCAGGAAATACTGGTGAAAAGCGCCGCCAGGAGCGCATTTTGGAGAAAAGTATATTCTAAAACCTGACTAAAGAATTCCATGATTTAGTGTTGTTTAAGTACGGTGTGTGGGACTTCTCCGTGAGTAACGAGTTGAATAGGACAGTTGTAGGAAGCCAACTGCTTCTCAGTAATTACATTTGAACGATGATAATGCAGCGATTCGTTGACGCAGGCAATTGTTTTAACGTAGGCCGAAATCGTTCCCACATCATGTGAGACCATGATGATGCTCATTCGCTTGTTATATTCTCTGAGCATTTCGTACAGTTCCCCCTCAAATTTATTATCCACGTAAGTGTTGGGCTCGTCAAGGATGAGCACCTGAGGATTGGAAATCAGTGCCCGGGCAAGGAACACCCGTTGCATTTGTCCTCCTGAAAGCTCACCGATACTTTCATCAATCAGGTGTTCTACCCCCATATTATCCAGAAGCTTAACTGCTTCTTTCTTATCACTTTTTTGATGTCCGAAAAAGAGCTTTTTCTTTCCGCTTTTTCCTGAAAGGATAACATCCAGAACCGTTATAGGAAACTTGTGATCGATTTGGTTGAATTGCGGCAGGTATCCGATGGCCTCGTTATTGTCAAGCTTATAAGAAACCTTTCCGGAAATGGGTTTTAGCAAGCCCAGAATAACCTTGATAAGCGTGGTTTTACCACCGCCATTAGGGCCGATGACACCAATAAAATCACCGGGAAGGACTTCCATGTTGACGTCCTTCAAAACCGGTTTGCCGTCGTAACCGGCCGTGATGTTTTCCAGTGTAATCAATGCCCTTTTACTATCTGTCATTCAAATGATTTTTTTATTTTTTTGCTGATGTCTAAGATACCACTTTTCCAGTTCTCCGACAAAGGGTTGATGACGGCGACTTCGGCTCCAAGCTCATCAGCGATGGTGACCGCACTTCTTTGATCGAACTGCTGCTGAATGAATACTGTGCGAATATTTTCCTCTTTAGCTTCCTTAAGAATATGCGTCATGTCGCTGGCCGAAGGTTCTTTACCGTGATGCTCAATGGCCATTTGGCGCAGTTGATAATCGCGGGCAAAATAGGCTAAAGCCGGATGGTAAATCAAAAAGGCTCTTCCTGAATGTTCACCAAGTTGGTCTTGAATGGTCTGATGGATTTCTTCCAACTCACTGAGAAACTTTTCAGTATTTTTCAGGATGGTTTCTTTGTCTTCAGGAAACTGTTCGATAAAGGCGTGCGACATGTTTTCGGTCATTTGCTTTGCCAGGATGGGGCTGGTCCAGATGTGGGGATCGGCTTCTTGTTCATGCCCATGTCCATGCGTATGTCCATCCTCAATAAAATCAACGCCTTCAGAAGCATCTATCACCTTAAGCCCTGGGTTGATATCCTCGATTTTAGGCATCCACACCTGCTCAAACTCTATTTTTCCGATACGGACATACAGTTCTGATTGGCTCAGCTTACGGAGCTGCTTTGGTGTGGGCTCGTACGTGGCCGGACTGGCACCCGGAGGAACCATCATGTTAATGGCATAGTCATCAGGCAGCAATTTCTTGGCAAAATACTTTTGCGGTGCAATGCTTATGGTGATGGTCTTTTGTGTTTCTTTTTCATTTGTATTGCAGCCCGCAAGAAGTGCAAGCAAGATGGTTATCGCAAATATTTTCTTCATTTTATGAGTTTTTCCCGACAAGGAATTGATTAAACAAACAGATATATAATATAGAATAAACTAAAAAGCACCAGGAATACTATTCCGATTCGCGCATACCATAACAACCCTTTGCCCGGCTTGTTTGCTTCTGGGAATCCTTTTCTTGTGACGGCCTTGTAGTTTAAAATAGCTACCACGGGTGCAGTGATAAAGGACAATTTAGTGGCCAGATCGACCATAAACTGCATCGAACTGGAAAAGGTGCTAATGAGCAGCAGCGTGCCCAGCACAATCAGAACCATCCAAATCCAGTAGAGTGATTTCTGGTTTAGTTTTCGTCTTTTTAAATAGTAACTTGTGATGGGAGCTAAAACTCTTGGATAGGCATCCACCACCGTGAGCGTAGTGCTGAACATAGTGGTAACAGCTGCTATGGCAATCACCGGATAAGCCCACGAACCAATGGACGATGTGTACATGTTGATAAGCTGGCCTGAAAAAACCACTCCTTTTGGCGAGAAAGTCTCATCGCTTCCATACATAATTAAAGCACCGAGCGAAAGAAAGGCCAGCGCAACAAAGCCCGTTCCGATATAGCCGATTTTGAAGTCGAGCAGCCCATCCTTCATGCTTATCTTATTTTGGGATGTTTGCCCTTTCGCCTTTGACCATAAGCTGTGCCACACCGAAACATCAATAGGGGAGGGCATCCATCCAATGAATGCAATCAAGAAAAAGATATCGGCACGCTTCAGGAAATCAAAATTGCTCATAAATTCTGTATAACCTGTTTTTACGCCTGAGGCTGAGGCCACAGCCACGATGGTTGAAATCGCCAGAATGGCCACGACATACTTTATGGTTTTATCCAGGAGTGAGTATCTCCCAATCATTAAAACAACTGCGCAGATAATCAGGATGATAGTTCCTACATAAAGCGTATCGAGTTGAATATTGAAAACAAAGCCAAAAATTCCGGTTGTAACCAATAAAACGGCTGCCGTAATGGCAAACATGGTAAAAATGGTGATAATTGCATACAATGCTACTGCCCAGTTTCCCATTTCGCGATAGGCATCCAGCAGGTCTTTTCCGGTGGCATTGGTGTAACGTGGAGCAAACTCGAAAAACGGATATTTTATGACATTGGCAATAATCAGAAAAGGAATCAGGTCGAATCCATACATGGCGCCGGCCCTGGTAGACTGTACAAGGTGGGAAACCCCGATAGCTGCGGCAGCATAAAGCAGGCCGGGTCCGAGTATTGAAAGCGTTCTTTTAAAATCCATGGGTTTTTCTTGAAATTGATACGCAAAGTTAAAAAATTGAACGACTTTTCATTGCTTTGATAATATGTCAGATGAAAAACATTCCTGCATATAATTTTATATTGCGTGTGGTTACATGTAAAATTTGATTTTGTCTACAGATCGATAATTATTTTACAATAACATGATTATTAGTTTAGAATTTCTTAACACGCAATATATATTTTAGCAAAAAATATTTCTATGTCAAATTCATCTTCCTTATTGTTGGTTGAAAAGGAAAGTAACGGGTTGAACGAGCTTTCAGCATTCCTCAGGGGAGAAGGCTTTCTGGTGGATATTACGCATAATAATACTGAAGCGATAAAGATCATTGAAAGCCGAAATCCGGCAGCGGTAATTCTGGACTCCGCACCCGGTACTGATGATCTTGATGCCATTCATTACATCAGAAGCCTGAACAGCGATTTGAGAATCGCTTTGCTTTCGGCATCGAAGCAGGATGATTTTGAGATGCGTGTATTTGATTGTGGGGCTGATGACTTTATCAGGAAGCCAATTTCGCCTCAATTGTTTGTCAGAAAAATTAAGGCCTTACTCAGAAGGAATTGACTCAGCGATTATTCCATATCTTCCAGGAAGCTTCAGCTTGCAATACCAGCATTTTATACCCGTTTTTGATATTACTTCCCTGTTTTTCTGCTTTTTTAAGGAACGCTGTTTTCTCAGGATTATAGATTAAATCATAGCAGATGTGTTTGGAGCACAGTTGATGGTATGGTAGATCAGGGTAAGACTCCTTGTCGGGATACATCCCTAAAGGAGTGGTGTTGATAATCAAATGATGGCTTTCAATAAGACCCTTGTCGATTTCACCGTAATGGATTTCATTAATTCCCGGGGATCTTGATACAACTAAAAATTCAATACCCAAAAGGTGCAGGGAATATTTAACAGCTTTGGCGGCTCCGCCCGAACCCAGGACAAGCGCTTTAATTTGTGATTTATTCTTAAGCAGAGGGATAAGCGATTGCTGAAATCCGATGTGGTCAGTATTGAATCCGATGAGCTTCAGGTGAGGCCGTCGCTCTATTTTGATGGTATTTACAGCTTGAATCTCTTCTGCATCAGCATTTAGTTCATCCAGAAACGGAATTACCTCTTCTTTGTAAGGTATGGTTACATTCAAGCCCCGAAGCATTGGGCTTTGCTCAATAATGTTGCGCAGATAGGATGCCGATTCGATTTCGATATTTTTATATACGGCATCCGTTTTATCCTCTTCAAGCTTCCTGTTAAAGTACTTCTCAGAAAATGAGTGTTTTAAATCTTTCCCGATAAGGCCGTACGCTCTCATTCCTTTTCGCTAATGGTGTTTGCGGATTTTTCCATGAGGTAAATGACCAAAATGCCCGCTATGATAAGTCCGAAAGCAATGAGGTTTTCGGTTTTTGCTGCTTCCGGAAGGTAATACTGATATCCGGTAATGACTTTTTCTCCTTTACGGATAATGAATTCTCCCAGCTCATCTTTCAGGTAAAGATCGTTTTTCCAGGGCCACAGAATTCCAAGCGAGCCAAAAATAAATCCTGTTAAAGAGGCAAGGGTTTGATCATGAAAATGCTTCAACACCCATGATAGCAAGTGCGAAAAGGCAATAAGTCCAATGACAGCACCAAGCAACACGGGCAGCAGGATATCCATTCTCATTTCGTTAATAGCCTCAATTACAACAAGTTCGTAGTTTCCCATTAAAATCAAAACGAAAGATCCTGACAGTCCGGGTAAAATCATGCTGCATACGGCAACAACACCGCAGAGCATGAGGTAGACAAAACTGCTGTTTTCTGCGGCCGGATTAATAAATGAAATGGCCAGGGCAATACCTGCTCCTGCCACCAGTGAAATAATGGTACTGGTTTTCCATTTTTCAACACGCTGGCCCACGTAATACACGGAGGCCATGATGAGGCCGAAGAAAAAGGCCCAGATATGAATGGGGTAATTAGTAAAGAGAAATTCAAAAATCCTGGCTAATGAGAGGATGGCGATGCCAACTCCACCAAAAACCATGATTAAAAAAACCAGATCGGTGTGCATTGCAAATCCCCTGATATCGCCTTTAAGCAGAAGCTTGATAGCTTTTCCATCAAAAGACTTGATGGCGTTAATCAGTCTTTCGAAAATACCTGTAACCAGGGCAATGGTTCCTCCCGACACCCCCGGAATGACATTTGCCGAGCCCAGGGCGGCCCCTTTCAGAATAAGTGAAATATATTTTTGAATCATTTCGCTTTTAATTCGTCAGGTAAAAAATCGAAAAAGGTGTCTTCTCTCAACCCAAGTCTCAGCGTTTCCAGCGTTATCACATCGTCGGGGGCAATATTTCCGAGGTTGACATCTGCACCAAACTGTTTGATAAACCATGACTGCTGGAACTTTTGAGGAGTTTCCCAAAGGATTTTATCGATAGGGATATGCTTCCTGATGTCGTCGATGAGTCCTTGGTTGGCCGTACCATCCTTGTTAAATATTCCGGATGTGCCGCTCTCGTGTGCCTCGGCAATAACCATTTCAGAGCCGGCACTCAGTTCCTTGTTCATTTCATCAATCCAGTATTCCCGGTCCAAAACAATATCCGAATCATTGATGCCTACTTCCGATAATACTTCATAATCCTCGGCAAGTTTCGAGATATAATCGCATTTTTTATCATGGTCCAGTGCGATGGCGCTGTCGCTAACTTCTAATGTTCTGAGATCGTACTTGTTAAGCAGGTTGACATAATCGTCGAACATATCGCGAATAATAAACGCCTCGAACATTGTTCCGCCAAGATAAACTTTAATACCTGACTGATGGTAAAAATTAATTTTATCCCGGAGACCGTTGGTTGCAATCGATGTTCCAAACCCAAGCTTTACGTAATCGATCAGGTGTCCGGTGGCATTCACCATATTGCGTGCCTGCTCGTAGCTTAGTCCTTTATCCATAACCATGGCAATACCTTTTTTGCGGGGCTTACTTCCCCTTTCAGGTAAAAATGGTAAGGTGTAGTTCATAGAGTAGTGATTTTAGTAGTTTTTTGATTTTTCTATGTATTTCTCAATCAATTCAATAACATCTTCATTAATTCGGAAAGAAGGGTCATAATCCAGAAAGAAGGAAAAGTTTCCCACGTTGATTTTCAGGGCTTTCTCCAGGAGTTTCAGCGCTTTTTTTTGCTCACCGGCAATCATCAGGTATGCTGCATTCCTGTATAGTAATTCATCGTCGTTGGGGTGCAGCTCGCGGGCACGGCTAATCACTTTTATGGCCTTAGGCATAAACCCGTTATCGATAAGCAAGTCGGTGTAATCCAGCCAGATTTCGGGGTGGCTTTCATCGAGCTGTAGTGTTTTTTCATAAGCTTCGATGGCTTTTTTTACATGCCCGGCCTGGCCGTGCGCATAGGCCAGTATCGACCAGTAATCTGAATTATAAGGCTCAAGGTCGATAGCTTGGTTGATATATCGCACTGCCGATTCCGGAAGATCCAACTCGCTTTTTGAAAGCCCGATATTTGCCCAGGCATCGGAGTGCTTTGGGTCGATTTTCAGGCATTGCTGATAATAATCAATGGCCTTGCGGTATTCCTGCAGGCTGGCATAATTTTCTCCTATCAAAAAGAAAGTGGAAGCATCATCGCTATCATGCTTCAGTGCTTCTTTGTATGCGTCGATGGATGCCCGGTATTTTTCGTCGGCATTAAGCGCGTGCGCCTTACTCAAAATAACCGATAAGAAAGATTCGTCGATGGCCAGGGCATAGTCATAGGCCTCTATCGCCTTTTCATAGAGCTCAGAAGAGCTGTAGAGCATTCCGAGGTTGTACCACGCTTCCTGAGAGAAAGGGTATTCGTCAATAAATGTTTCAAAAAATTGAATCCCTTCGCTCTGCTTTTGTGTAATCTCGTAGCAGAAAGACAGTTCATAGAGCAACCCATAGTCTTCCGGATCGGTATCCAGCGCCATTTTCAGGTAATCTATCGCCTTGTTATACTTGCCCATGTTCTCATATTCATAGGCGATGTTGGTGTACACCTCGGTAGCGTTTTCTTCGTTCAAGGCCTTTTCATACTGCTCAATGGCTTTGTTAAACTTATTTAGCTGACTGTAAAGTCCTCCTTTTATAAGGAAAATCTCAGAATTGTATGGATCTATCTTTTCGAGATGATTAAGCAGTCTTAATGCATCATCATTTTTTTCAAGCGAGATGTAGTGCTGCGCTTTCTTCAGCAGAAAAGTATTATGATTGGGATGCTGTTCAAGCGCTTCCTCAATTGCTGCCTCGGTTAGCTTTTTATTCGAACGGCTAATATAGAAATCGATAAGATTCTCAAAATCATCGACATCGTAAAAATACTTGTCGTTGGCTTTGAGCATATTCTCAAACCGATTTCGAAGTAAATCGAAACTATTATGGCCGTCAAGTGGATTCTGATCTTTATTCATTCTTCTTCTTTCTCTCTGCCTGCTGCAAAAATAATAATTTTAAATGGTTTACTTCCTTTTCAAAGCTACATCAGAAATCTTTATTTTGAAAGTTAAATAATCATTATCAACAAGTGTTTTTCATAATAAATTTCAGGTTTTCAATAGGTTGTTTTCATCAATAATTAGTTATAAACAATTGAGCAAGAATTGCTTTCCCTTTATTCTTTCTTTTTACCTTTGCTCAAAACCAAAACATTAAATTACAATATGACGCTCATCAAGTCAATTTCAGGAATCAGGGGAACCATTGGTGGTGCTCCCGGAGAGGGATTAACACCGCTCGATATCGTTAAATTCACCTCAGCGTTTGCTTCTTTTATCAGTAAAAAACATAAGGGCCAAAAGCTTCAATTTGTGGTGGGGCGCGATGCCAGAATCTCTGGTGCGATGGTAAACCGGCTTGTAACTGGTAGTCTTGTAGGAATGGGCATTGATGTGATTGATGTAGGACTTTCAACCACACCTACCGTAGAGGTGGCCGTCACTGAATTGAAGGCTTCTGCCGGAATCATCCTGACAGCCAGTCACAACCCTGCTCAGTGGAACGCCCTGAAGCTATTGAATGAAAAAGGGGAGTTTATTGATGATGCTGAAGGAAAAGAAGTGCTGAAGAGCGCTGACGAAGGCGATTACAGCTTTGCGGGTGTTTTTGAACTGGGTAAGGTTACTTACCGGGAAGATATCATCGATATGCACATTGATAAAGTGTTGGATTTGCCTTTGGTTGATAAAGAACTTATATCCAAATCGGATTTTAAAGTGGCCGTGGATGCGGTTAACTCTACAGGAGGAATTGCGATTCCGAGGTTGCTGGAACGGCTTGGTGTTAAGAAAACAGAACTTCTATACTGCGAACCTCATGGTCATTTCCCACACAATCCTGAACCTCTTCCCGAAAATCTGACGGATTTGTCTTCCAAAATTAAGGAGACCAATGCTGATGTAGGTTTTGTGGTCGATCCGGATGTGGACCGGTTGGCGATTCTTTGTGAAGACGGTTCGATGTTTGGCGAAGAATATACGCTGGTTTCAGTAGCAGACTATGTGCTGGCACACACACCCGGAAACACCGTTTCAAACATGTCATCCACCAGGGCTTTACGCGATGTGACAGAAAAGCATGGCGGAAAATATGAGGCTTCGGCTGTGGGAGAGGTCAACGTGGTGAAGAAAATGAAAGACACCAACACGGTCATCGGAGGGGAAGGAAACGGTGGAATTATATATCCTGAAATCCATTATGGAAGGGATGCTCTGGTGGGCGTGGCCTTGTTTTTAACACATATGGCCAAATCCGGCAAAAAAGTTTCTGAAATAAGAAAAGCGCTCCCTGATTATGTCATCTCTAAAAACAAAATTGCATTGGAGCCGGGAATGGATATCAATGGTATTCTTAAGGAAATGCAGAGCAAGTATGCCGATTTCCCGGTGAATACCGAAGACGGGGTGAAAATTGAATTTGAAGAAGAGTGGGTGCACCTCAGAAAATCAAATACAGAACCCATCATCAGGATTTACAGCGAAAGCAAAACAGAAGAACGCGCTAAGGAATTGGCCGTGAAGGTTATGAGTGAAATAAAAGAAATTGCCGCAAAGTAACAGATGTCTCGGAAGAAGAAAAAAATAAAATACAAACCAATCACCTTTAAGCTCTCTGACCGGCAGAAAAAGTCGCTTGAAGCTTATTGCCGTCGTAACAATACGACCATCAATAAGTATATCAAGAACTCAATAAAGGAAGCTTTAAAGGATGGACGTAAACCTTCTTCTTCCATCCCACAGGTAAGTAAGGGACAAATGGACCTTGAAGATCTGATTGACCAGGTGACTCGTGAAAACGAGAACGGAAAAAGCTTAAAGCTTCCTTTTCCGGATGATTTAATCGGCAAATGATTCGTCGTAAGGAGTGCGGTTTACAATCGATCGTCCTAAGGTGATTTCATCAGCATATTCCAGCTCATTTCCGATAGAAACACCGCGGGCGATGGTGCTCATCTTTACTGGCTTGGTTTTGATGAGTTTATGGATGTAGTAGTTGGTGGTGTCTCCTTCAATGGTGGTGGGTAAGGCCATTATGATTTCTTCAATTTCTTCATTATCAATTCGCTGAACTAATTTGTCAATCGTCAGGTCCTCCGGACTAATACCTTCCATGGGGTTGATGATGCCGCCCAAAACATGGTATACCCCTTTGTATTGCGAGGTGTTTTCAATTGCCATCACATCCCTCACATCCTCCACCACACAAACAATCGTATGGTCGCGCCTTGTGCTTGCGCAGATGTCGCACTGCTCATGGTCTGAAATATTATGGCAGGTTTTGCAATAAATCACATCACGACGCATCCTGATGATTGAATTCCCCAAGGCATCAGATTTTTGCGCGTCCTGCTTTAACAGATGCAAGGCTAATCGCAAAGCTGTTCTTTTGCCTATGCCCGGCAATTGCGACAATTCTTCTACGGCTTGTTCTACTTTTTTTGAAGGAAAATTTTCCACGAATACTTTTTTGCAAATTTATAAAATCCTTAGAGCATTTCTTCGTTCAGGATTTGTAGTATTTTTGATAATGTTTTGTAACTGCAATATCATTCGAGTATTTTAAATTGTAAAGCATGATAAAATTCTGGATAACAGCAATTATCGTTACGGTAGCTTTTTTATCAGTTAATGGACAGCCAGACAGCGCTGTGAATCAATTAGATGAGGAAGGGAAAAAGCATGGCAGGTGGATAAAAAAAGATGCTAAAGGCCATACCGTTTACAGCGGAAGGTTTGAACATGGTGTTCCGGTAGACACATTCAGATATTATACACCGAAAGAAAAGCTCAAAGCCCTGGCAATTCATTCTGAGAATAGCGAGCGGGTCAGGATGATTAACTATCATGCTAACGGTAATATACAGGCATCGGGCATTTATATCAGTAAAGAGAAAGACAGTGTATGGAGCTTTTATCGTACGAATGGTTCTTTGGTTTCAAAAGAGAATTTCAGCAAAGGGCAGCTCAATGATACAGCACGATATTATTACTATTCAGGTGATTTGCTCAAGAAAACCAATTTTGAAAATGGAGTCAGGCATGGTGAGGAAACCCTCTACTATGAAAATGGCCAGGTAAACAAAATCGTGCATTACGACCACGGCAAGCTACATGGGTCTTATATTGTTTTTTTTCCGGATGGCGACACGATGTCTGTGGGTCAATATGCTCATGACCTGAAAACAGGCTCCTGGAAGTACTTCGATGAGGAAGGGAATTTGGTGAATGAAGAGGAATTTGAGTAGTACTACGGTGGACTAACACTCTTTTAACAATTAGCGAATTTAACTTTTAATGCCCTTTCCTGTTTCCTGATAAAAGGAAAATATGGAAAAGGTAGTTCACAGAGCAGATGAGAGAGGCCATGCCAACCATGGCTGGCTGGAAGCAAGACACAGTTTTAGTTTCGCAAACTGGTACGATCCCAATAAAATTCATTTCGGGGCTTTAAGAGTTTTGAATGATGATATTGTGCAGCCCGGAAAAGGCTTTCCGACGCATCCCCACGATAACATGGAGATTATCACTATACCCTTAAAAGGCGCTTTAGAACATAAAGACAGCATGGGCTCTCATGGGGTTATCACATCAGGAGAAGTGCAGGTGATGAGTGCCGGTACCGGTGTTAAGCATTCTGAGTTCAATCATTCTGACGAAGAAATTGTGAATCTCTTGCAAATATGGATTTTTCCGCGCGAAAAAGGGGTGAGGCCGCGCTACGACCAACGAAAGTATCAAACCGAAGATATCAAAAACGAATTTGTAAACATCGTAAATCCCGACCACGAAGGTGGAATGTACATTCATCAGGATGCCTGGTTATCGATTGGAGTCTTCGATAAAGGCACTTATACGTATCAAATGAAAGGAAATAACACCGGGACTTATTTTTTTGTCATCGAAGGGGAAGCGAAAGTTGAAGATGACACTCTGAAAAGACGCGATGCTTTGGGTATTACCGGTGTTGATATAGTGGAATTCAATTTCAATAGTACTGCCCGGTTACTGGCGATTGAAGTCCTGTTGCATTGGTAATACATCTTTAAATAATACAGCTTATTCGTATTTATTATAAACTGGCATTTTTCTTCTAAAGCCAATAATTAATCATTAATTTGGAGGATTCTAAACTAAAACGTTAATGACTTGTTAACGTTCTGATTGATGTTTTAATAAAATCCTCATAAAATGAGATGGTTGCTTACACTTGTTTTTCTCCTTGTGCTACCACTGATATTGGTAGCACAACAGGAAAAGCTTACATTAGAAAAAGCCATAACGCTGGCGCTAGAAAACAATCCTGAAATTAGAAAACTCCAGGCCAATCTCGAAGAGAAAAGGATGCAATGGCGTACCGAAACCGGCCTTGATGATCCTGAATTTACTTACTTTAAAGAAGGCTTGGGCGAATCCAATGATTTTGACGAACAGCGCATTGCAGTAACACAGTCGTTCGATTTTCCTTCAACGGCGATATTCCGTCACAAAGCGATTAAGAAGGAAGAAAAGGCGCTGGAATTTGAGCTGAAGGCACGTAAGCGTGACTTAACAGCCGCAGTTAAAAAGCAGTATGTGCAGCTTTTATTTTCCATTTACAGCAAAGAGCTGGTAATCAAAAAAATAGATTTGTCTGAGGAATTGTATAACGCAGCATACTCTCGCAATGAGAGTGGCATAGGCAACGGGATGGAGTTGCTTAATGCGGAAATCAGGAAGGCGGAGGCCAGCAATGACATTGACAGGGCCGATGCGCAATTCCATGAAGCCCGTTATGGGCTGTTTAACCTTATCGGGATGAAGATAGAGGATCAGAGTTATTCTATTCAATATTCTGATACTTTAAGGACCAATCAGGCAAAAATAAATCAGGATAAAGCGCTTGATTACCTGGAAGAACAACCAGAGTACAGGGCGGCAGCTTTAAGTTCTGAAGCTTCATTCACCAGAGTTAGAGAAGCTAAAAGCAATATCCTTCCTGATCTTTCATTGAGTTATTACAAACAGGATTTTGGCAATGGTTTTGATTTTCATGGCTTTGAAATTGGGCTGAAGTTGCCCCTCTGGCTTCCTTTAAAACATAAAGGTGAAGTAGCTATGGCCAACGCCCGCTCACAGCAAAACCAATGGGAGCAGGTAAGGGTGAAACTTCAAATGAAAAAGAAGATAGAAATAGCCTGGCATGGTTACGAAGAGAGCCTGTCTACCATTCACCGCTTTAACAAAACAATTCGTTCTAAAGCCAATCTGCTTCTTGATTTAACCTATGAGGCCTATCGAATTGGTGAGATTGATTTAATCACACTGCTCGATGCTCAGCAGACCTATCTGCGAAGTCAGCAAACCTTTTACGATGCCTTGCGCAATCATTACATTCAGCTAATTGAACTCGAAAAATATATTGGTGAAGAAATTGTCTACTGATAAAACATACTATCATGAGAAATATTTTATACATACTATTACCTCTTTTCCTCATTGCTGCCGCTGGTTGCAGTTCTGACGAGAAAGAAATCCAGGAAAAAGAAATAACGGATGTTCCGCCTTCTGTAAAGGCCAGCGAAAGCACCATGAAAATGGTTCAACTATCCGATAAGGAAGCTAGTGAGCTGAAAATAAAAACCGTTCAGGTGAGTGAGGATATTCGTGATTATCTGGTCATTGCTCCCGGAAAGATCATGCCTGCTCCCGATCATGTGAGCCTTGTAAGCGCACCTGTTGATGGAAGAATCACCTCGTTAAATGTGTTTGAAGGCGAGAAGGTAAAGCAAGGGCAAATCATCATGACCATTGAGAGCCTGACCTTTGGAAACCTCGTGGCAGATTACCTTCAGGCTTTATCGGAAAAACAATATCAGGAGAACAAACTTGAGCGTATTAAACAGCTTGTTGAGAAGAAGATCAGTTCTGAAAATGAGCTTGACAGGGTAAAAAGTGATTTTCAGCGAGCGGCAGCAGCTCTGAAGTCTTCATACGCAAAGCTGAGAGCTTTAGGAGTATTAAAGTCTGATATTGCACGCTTGGAAAACTCTGAAGATATTAACCCTGAACTGAAAATACGCGCGCCCATTGAAGGAATGATTGACAGAAGGATGGTGGAGCTTGGGCAATCGGTAAACGCCTATGATAAGCTTTACAGAATTATTGATAAGACCCACATTCTTGTTAAAGGTTATGTTTCTCCTGAGGATGGGCAGGAACTTAGAGTGGGAGATACGGCAACAGTTATGCTGCGCGATAATCCTGGCAGAAGACTTCGTGGTGCTATCAACTCTATCAATCCCGGACTTGACGAAGAAAACCGCTCGGTGGTGGTAAATCTTGTTCTTCCTACTCAAAATGGCTGGCCGAAGCCCGGCGAAAATGTCCGTTTACAAATCGAAGCTGCTTCGCCACAAGAGGTGATTGCTATTCCGGTTGATGCTATTACTTATGATGGAAATACACCGGTGGTTTTTGTGAAAAAGAACGCGAAGCTCTATGAGCAGCGTGCACTTGAGGGCACAGACATCAGGGATAAATACGTTTTTGTAAAGCAAGGCCTTAAGAGCGGAGAAGAAATAGCCGTTTCACAGGTTTTTAGCCTCAAAGCGCTGGCCCGCTATGAACAGTTTTCTGAATAACCTGAAATCGTGAATTATGCTGAAAAGAATTGTTGAGTTTAGTGTTCGTCAAAAGTTTGTAGCCCTTGCTTTAGTTGTTTTAATGGGAGTGGCAGGTGTCTCCTCTCTCTTAAAGATACCTATCAATTCCATTCCGGATGTAACGCCGGTGCAAGTACTTGTAATCACTAAAGCAGGTCGTTACAGTCCGTATGACGTTGAAAAACTGGTTAGCTACCCGATTGAAACGGCCATGAATGGTTTGCCTGATGTTAAAGAGGTACGGTCGATTTCCCAATTTGGTCTTTCTGCTGTAACTGTAGAGTTTGAAGAAGGAACTGATATCTATTTTGCCCGGCAGATGGTTTCACAACGCCTTCAAGCTATTACCGATGAGCTGCCGCCCGGGGTGTCATCACCAAACCTGGGGCCTATATCTACGGCTTTGGGTGAGATTTATCAATATGTGGTTAAGGGAGAAAACAAATCTCTTACTGAGCTTCGGGAAATTCAGGACTGGCTGATTGCCCCGCAGTTAAAAACTGTGAAAGGGGTTACAGAAATCAATTCTTTCGGGGGTTTCGTGAAGCAGTATGAGGTGAAAGTGAAGCCCGGGAACCTGCGAAATTATGGCATCGGACTAAAGGATGTTATTGCTGCCATAGAAAACAACAACAGCGTAGCTGGTGGTAATTATCTTGAGCACAACAGAGAGCAGTATATTGTTCGTGGTGTTGGACAGATTACCAGTTCTTCTGATATAGAAAATATAGTGGTGGCTAATATTAACGAAAAGCCTGTATTCATCCGTGATATAGCCGAAGTGGCGCTCGGACGGCAAATACGTCAGGGAGGTGTAACGAAAGATGGCAAAGGAGAAGTGGTTACCGGGATTGTAATGATGCTCAGAGGGGGCAACGGCAGAAAAGTTATCGGCAACATTGAAGAACGCATAGAAAACGTCAATAAAAGTTTGCCTGAAGGTGTGGAGATAGTAAAGTTCTACGATCAGTCTGATCTAATCAACCGAACGACCAGTACCATTAGCACCAACCTGATTGAGGGTGGTTTTCTTGTAATCGCGGTTTTATTGCTTTTGTTAGGCGAGATCACAGGAGCTATTATTGTGGCTATGGTTATTCCCTTCTCGATGTTGTTTGCATTTATAGGGATGCAGCAATTTGGGCTGGCCGCTAACCTGATGAGCCTCGGAGCTATCGATTTTGGGATGGTAGTAGATGGTTCTGTGGTGATGGTTGAAAACATAGTTCATCGCCTGCAGGGTAAGAAAAAAGACGAAAATGTTGATGATGCCATTGTGAAAGCCTCTAAGCAAGTGGTTAGGCCTATATTCTTTGGGGTTTTGATTATCCTGATGGTTTATGTCCCCATCATGACTTTTAGCGGGATGGAAGGCTTATTGTATCGCCCAATGGCTATCACGGTAGCGGCTGCGGTTTTCGGCTCGCTCTTACTTGCCTTGGTTTATGTTCCGGCGATTTCTGCGCTGGTATTCCGTAAAGGAGTAAAAATCAGGAGGAACTATATTATCGATTGGCTAAAACCACGCTACAAAGGGTTTCTGAGTAATAACCTTGAAAAGCGAGGACTCATCACTGGTACTGCTGCGGTAGTTTTTGCCATTTCCATGATTGTTATGATGCGCTTGGGAACAGAGTTCCTTCCTGAGCTGGACGAGGGTTCTATTTTGATTGAGCAGGTGAGGATGCCTTCTGTAACCCTGGAAGAATCTATGGAAAACGCTGATTGGTTGGCAGGGAAACTCGTAAACGATATCCCAGAAATAAAGACCGTTGTGCCAAAAACAGGGCGGTCGGATTTAGCCAATGACTGGATGGGAGTGCACCAGACAGATGTCTGGGTATTGCTGAAGCCAAGGGATGAATGGCGCAGCGGACTCACTAAACAGGATATCATCGATGAAATAGAGCCTTATCTTCAAACCGAGCCCGGCTTGTCATATAATTTCACGCAGCCTATTGCAATGCGGGTAGATGAGCTTACCAGCGGTGTAAAATCTGATTTAGCGGTAAAAATTTATGGGGAGGATCTTGAAGTTCTCAATGATGTTGGAGACCGGATTTCAAAGGTGCTGAATGAAGTGGAAGGGACTGCTAACTATTATGTCGAGCAGCCCATTGGACAGCCTTACCTTACCTTAGAGGTAGACAGAAGTGCCGTGGCTTCTTTTGGATTGAATGTAAACGATGTGCAGAAGGTGATCGAGGCTGGTATTGGAGGACAAACCGCAGGACAGGTTTATGAGGGGCAAAGGCGATTTGATGTCTTGGTCAGATATCCTGCAGATATTCGCGATAAGCTCGAAAAGATTCAGGAAGTACCGGTACACTTACCAAACGGCAGCTTTATCCCACTGAAGCGTGTTACGAATATTATTGCGCAGGAAGGGCCGCGCGAAATTCAGCGCGAAAATGGTTGGCGTAGGCTTATTGTCGGTATCAATATTGAAAATATCGATATGGGATCTTATGTGGAAAACCTTCAAAATACGATAGACGAAAAGGCAAATGTTCCGGCAGGTTACTTCCTTGAATATGGAGGAGCATTTGAAAATCAGCAACGGGCAATGAATCACTTACTGTTGGTAGTGCCGTTGTCTTTGTTTATTGTGATTGGATTGCTGTATCTTAATTTTGGACACATGCGCTATGCAGTGATGATTCTGCTAAATCTGCCGCTGGCTTTATCCGGTGGTGTTTTCCTTTTATGGATTAGAGATATGTACCTGTCAGTATCAGCCAGTATTGGCTTTGTCGCTTTGTTCGGGGTTGCTGTGCTCAATGGAATCGTTTTAATAGACCATATTAATGAAATGAGAAAACAAGGTGGTGCGCTAAAAGAGTCTGTTATTGAGGGTGCAACGGATAGGTTGCGCCCTGTGCTGATGACTGCCTTGGTTGCCAGTCTTGGTTTTATTCCCATGGCTTTCAATACCGGCCCGGGATCTGAAGTCCAAAGGCCTTTAGCAACTGTTGTTATTGGAGGTTTGGTTACCTCCACACTGCTAACATTACTTGTGCTTCCCACCATTTATAATTGGGTGGAAAGGAAAAGAGAGGTTAAAAATTCCATAGGGAATAGCTAGTATGTTTGATAAAGGATTTTGGAATTTATAAAAATTGGAGGTGTAATTGCATCTCCAATTTTTTTATAGGTCTAAAAGAATGAATGCCATTGATTTTATTTTGAGGATCGTTTCTGAAAGCTTACCTTTATCAATCACTAAAGCTAAGAAATGCAAGTATTACCATTTTAGAAGCTTTGACTAAGAATTATATTTTTATCGATATTTAAAGAGGAAGTCATGTACAACAAATTAATTACCAACATCCGTCCTTTAGGATTTACCTGGCAGACCAGTGACCCGTTTTTGTTTTGTGTTCATCATAATGATAAGTATCCGAAAGGCAATGACGAAATGGGACCGGATGCTTCGCTGGCCGGGCGAAATATTGGACAGGATTTTACAGTCAAAGATGGTTGGCGGATGTATCATGGCGAAATTGTGCCGGGATTTCCGGAGCACCCACACCGTGGGTTTGAAACCATTACCGTTGTGCTGGAAGGGTTCGTTGATCATTCAGATTCGTTCGGTGCAGCAGGACGTTATGGAAATGGTGATGTGCAATGGATGACCGCAGGTTCAGGATTACAACATGCCGAGATGTTCCCACTTGTAAATATAGACAAACCAAATCCACTGGAACTTTTTCAGATATGGCTGAATCTTCCAAAGGCTAAAAAGTTTGCCAACCCATTTTATAAAATGCTTTGGGCTGAAGATATTCCGGTTCATGAAACGAAAGATGAAGAAGGATTAAACTCAAAAATTACGGTGATTGCAGGCGAATTTGGGAATGCCAAAGCACCTTCGCCGGCACCTGACTCCTGGGCTGCTGATCCGAAAAATGAGTTAGGGATTTGGCTCCTGGAAATGGATCCGGGTGCTTTCCTGAAAATTCCTCCGGCTTCACTCGAAACCCGCCGCTCGCTATATTTTTATCGAGGTTCAGAAATTAACATTGCAGGAATTGATATTGAGTCATACAATGAAGTGGAATTAATGGCCGATCAGCCTGTTAAGCTGACAATTGGTTCTGAAAAAGGCTACTTGTTAATGCTGCAAGGCCGTCCTATCAATGAGCCCGTGGTTCAGCACGGACCATTTGTGATGAATGATGAAGCTGAAATAAGGCAGGCTTTTTATGATTACCGTAAAACACAGTTTGGCGGCTGGCCCTGGAACCGTCGCGATAATGTCCATCCACGCAGCACCGGAAGGTTTGCGAAATATGAGGATGGGAGTGAAGAGCAACGATAGAACACCAAACCTCCTTCCCGCCGGCCTATGGCTTTTGGGAAGGAGTTGGTACACGTCTCAGCACGTAGTACGACCTTGATATTTTATTCAGTTTGCTGTAACTCCACTTTATCATATTCTATGGATGACGTTGCATCTATCGTTTGGTTATCCTCAGTGGTCAAGGTGTAGCTGAGTTCTACCCGGGCGCTGAATTCCTTATCCGTGGCATTGATAATGTTAATGGTTGACACATCCAGGTTTGTAATATAAAAATTATTGCGCTGGAGTGTCAGATTCCAGTCTCCCATTCCTGCAAACACAAATTCCCCGTTCGGAAAAGATTCTGAGGTCATGGTTAGTGTGATTTCTCCTGCGGTAATTCCGGTCACTTCACTGTTGGCAAGTCTGGTGGTTTCGACCATAATTGTTTTGGTGCCATCCTCGTTTTCCGAGATAGTGCCATAAGCATCCGAGCACAGGTCGTTATCCAATTGTCCTGTGACTTGGCCATTTTGAACAATGCTTCCCGATTCACGCAAGTGAATGGATCGTAGCTCGCAATAGGAAGGGAGATCCGGGTTGTCGTCAATCAGGCAGCTATTCAGAAAAAGTAATGGCAGCATCCCCAGCAATAAAATATATTTTCTCATTTTTTCATGATTTTCAGTTAACTAAAGTGAATATCCAATGTAAAAAGCCAAGCGGTAACCCTCATTGAGCGTATTTCCGTTGTTTACCACGTGCGCATATTCAAATCCGGCGTGTAGATTTCCAAAGGGCTGAAAAACTACCAGATGATTCCAAAAATTCGGTGCAGGATAGCCTTCCACAGGTTCCTGGTCAGGCATTTCGCGCATTCTCCAGGCTTTGGTCCAGGCGCCTTCGTAATGCAAAATCATCCCGAAAAAGGAAATGTCTGCCACTAATGCCGGACCGGCTGCAAAATAATATCCCGAAGGTTCTTCGATTTCTCCAAGTCCATCCGCGGAAGCGTTGTATTTCTGAAACGAATAGACATAATCGCCCCAATGAATTCCCGGCGCCAGGCTGAGATGTTTTGTGGAAATCGCTGCTAGCGAATGCGTATGCCAACCAAGGAAAAGTCCCGTTAAGGAAGAGCTTATATCCTCATAAGCAATATTAGGGTTGAAAGCGGCATTCACGAGAACAGGCAAGGCAAAATCACCCACTGCCGGCCAGCGGTTGCTGCTCTGATAACCCCACTGTTCGAAATTGCTTTTGTAATAAGCCACATCAAAGGTCACTATCTTCACATTCCTCACTTCCGGCCATTCGTAATAATGGTCATCCGAAGTGCCATATTTGATATTCAGTTCAACACGCGTTTCGCCGTCAAATCGGCTTCCGGGTAACTGGCCCAGTGCTTGCAGGCCAGTTACCATGGAAACGGTTAACACAATGAGAAGAATCTTAACTTTCATAATCCTAATTTTTACGATTTAAGACTACCACCGCATAACCTACCGTTACATAAAATCCGGTGTAGGGCAGTGTGCCTATCTCGGCATTGAGCATAGAAGCACCCCACAACTTGTAGTCGCCATCGTAGGGGTTGAGATAGTACTGGATTCCGAAGCGGTATCCAAAACCTTTCGGATCTTCGTAGCTGTCGTTGACCTGCTCGTTATCAATTTTAGATCCCGGAAGCAGCAGGAGGTCGGCATAGACCCTTGTAAATCCGGCACCATGACGGTCGTATTTGTTATTTACACGGGTGTGAAGCATAGCCTGTTTAGTTTGCTGTAATCCTACAAAAACCCCTGAATGAGTGATGAACGTTTCCACAGGATAAACATCATCCGATTGCAATCCGGCTTGCTTGTAGTAAAATCCCCCGCGTGCCCCATACTTTTTTAACACATTTCCTTCGGTCATAAAATAGTTGGTGGTGGAGGTGCGGGTAAACATATCCGATTCCTGAGTGAAACCGGTAATGACTTTGATGTCATCCACCTTTTTTTTAGATGTAAACGGGTAAAACACATTAGCTTCAGTAGCAATACCCAGACTTTTTTCACCATACAGCGAGTAGGAGGGGCGCAACAAGCCTTCAAGCGTCAGGTTGCTGGTCAGATCCCAACGGCCGTTTACTCCGGCATATACTGCGGGAGCAAGAAAATTGAAGTCAAAGTCGGCGCCAAGAATATCAACAGCTACAAAATTAGTGTAGGCTTTTTCAGGATTGTCTTCAACGATTTGAATATTTAGTTTTTGTGCGAGCAACAGCTGCGGTGCTGAAACCAGCACCACAACCATTACAAGATTTATGATATTTTTTTTCATGATAAGGATTTTTAAAGTGAAAGAATATGCGTTTGAGTTACCTTACAGTTTATCTTTTATTTCGGTGATATACACTTTGTTTATATTGCTGATGGCTCCTTCCAACTCTGTAAAGAACTCTTCTTCATTTGCTACAATTGGACTGGTGGCTGCTTTCCTGCTCCAGCCAAGATAACTGTCGTCGGTGGCTTTGTTCCAGGCTTCTATGCGACCT
>JASMTJ010000048.1:0-2835 GCA_041694335.1 Bacteroidales bacterium | reverse complement strand
TGAACTCTTGGGGGAGATAAGCCTGTTATCCCCGGGGTAGCTTTTATCCGTTGAGCGATGGCCCTTCCATGCGGTGCCACCGGATCACTAAGTCCTACTTTCGTACTTGCTCGACTTGTTTGTCTCGCAATCAAGCTCTCTTTTGCCTTTGCGCTCTTTGCACGATTTCCGTCCGTGCTGAGAGAACCTTTGAGCGCCTCCGTTACTCTTTAGGAGGCGACCGCCCCAGTCAAACTGCCCACCTGACATTGTCCTAGTACTGGATTACAGCACATAGTTAGAACACTGATGTACAAAGAGTGGTATTCCAATGAGCGACTCCCTGTATGCTAGCGCACACATTTCTTCGTCTTCCACCTATCCTGTACATTATACATCAAAATTCAATGTCAAGTTGCAGTAAAGCTCCACGGGGTCTTTCCGTCTTGCTGCAGGTAACCGGCATCTTTACCGGTACTACAATTTCACCGAGTCTATTGTTGAGACAGTACACAAATCGTTACGCCTTTCGTGCGGGTCGGAACTTACCCGACAAGGAATTTCGCTACCTTAGGACCGTTATAGTTACGGCCGCCGTTCACTGGGGCTTCAATTCCAAGCTTCGCTTACGCTAACTCTTCCGATTAACCTTCCAGCACCGGGCAGGCGTCAGCCCCTATACTTCATCTCTCGATTTAGCAGAGACCTGTGTTTTTGGTAAACAGTCGTTTGTGTCTTGTCTTTGCAACCACTTTATGCTTACACATAAATGTGGTACCCCTTCTCCCGAAGTTACGGGGTCATTTTGCCGAGTTCCTTAACAATAGTTATCTCGCGCGCCTTAATATTCTCTATCTATCTACCTGTGTCGGTTTGCGGTACAGGTACCTTCAATCTCGATAGCAACTTTTCTTGACAGTGTGAATCTACTGCTTCGCTACTTGTTTTCGCTCCACATCACCACTTAGTTCATCATAAACCCGGATTTACCTAAGTTTACTCCCTTGTGACTTGTACCAGGAATTTCCTTCACCTGGCCCAGCTTTTCCTTCTGTGTCCTTGCTTCTCTCAAATGATTGTCGGTAGTACAGGAATCTTCACCTGTTGTCCATCGCCTACGACTTTCGTCCTCGGCTTAGGTCCTGACTTACCCTGGGCGGACGAACCTTCCCCAGGAATCCTTAGATTTTCGGCGATGAGGATTCTCACCTCATTCTCGTTACTCATGCCAACATTCTCTCTTGTGTACAGTCCACTAATCCTTACGGTTTAGCTTCTGCCCATACACAATGCTCTCCTACCACCATAACTTTCGTTATAATCCATAGCTTCGGTAATAAATTTAAGCCCCGGTAATTTTAGGTGCAACATCACTCGACTAGTGAGCTATTACGCACTCTTTAAATGCATTGCTGCTTCTAAGCCAACATCCTAGTTGTCTATGCAACACCACTTCCTTTCCCACTTAATTTATATTTAGGGACCTTAGCTGATGGTCTGGGCTCTTTCCCTCTCGACTATGAATCTTATCACACATAGTCTGACTCCCAAGTTTTAAGAGGATGGCATTCGGAGTTTGATAACCTTTGGCAGCCGTTGAAAGCCCCTCAGGTAATCAGTTTGCTCTACCTCCATCTCTAATCTCTTGAGGCTAGCCCTAAAGCTATTTCGGAGAGTACCAGCTATCTCGAGGCTCGATTGGAATTTCACCGCTATCCACAAGTCATCCCAACCATTTTCAACTGATATGGGTTCGGGCCTCCACAAAATTTTACTTTTGCTTCACCCTGCTCATGGATAGATCGCCCGGTTTCGGGTCTACGTCACAAAACTCTCGCCCTCTTAAGACTCGCTTTCGCTGCGGCTTCGATGCTGAACATCTTAACCTTGCTTCGTATCGTAACTCGTTGGCCCGTTTTACAAAAAGTACACGGTCGTACATATAAAGTACTTCCGTTGCTTGTAAACATAGGGTTTCATATTCTATTTCACTCCCCTCTCGGGGTTCTTTTCACCTTTCCCTCACGGTACTATGCGCTATCGGTCACTAAGTAGTATTTAGCCTTCGGAGATGGTCCTCCTTGCTTCCCACAAAATTTCTCGTGTTCCGTGGTACTCCGGGTTAGTCTTTCAAATTTAACTCTTTTCGTCTACAGGACTTTCACCTTCTTCGGTTAACCTTTCCAGTGTTCATTCGACTAAAAGTTTCATTTTACTGCGTTGACTACCCTCTACCCCAATCACCGCAGTGATTGGTTTGGGCTCTTTCCCTTTCGCTCGCCGCTACTTGGAAAATCGTTTAATTACTTTCTCTTCCTCCGGTTACTTAGATGTTTCAGTTCGCCGGGTTCGCCTATATAAGCTATTGATTCACTTATACATCTTTACACATTACTGTAAAGGGGTTGCCCCATTCGGAAATCTACGGGTCATCGCTCGTTTGCAGCTTGCCGTAGCTTATCGCAGCTTATCGCGTCCTTCTTCGCCTCTTAGTGCCTAGGTATTCACCCTATGCTCTTAATAACTTGATCTTTCTCTCGTTTCTTCTTTACTATTGTATGTAATTTTCAATGTCCAAAATAAGTCCTTTTTTATCTTCAAAAACTTATGTGGTGGGCATAGGTGGACTCGAACCACCGACCTCACGCTTATCAGGCGTGCGCTCTAACCAGGCTGAGCTATACGCCCACATAAATATGAAAGACTTTTATAGTCTCTCAAAATTGAACAGTATGTCTATCTTTTAGTTCTCCTTAGAAAGGAGGTGATCCAGCCGCACCTTCCGATACGGCTACCTTGTTACGACTTCACCCTAGTTATCGATTTCACCTTCGGCAGTTACACTGACTTCGGGTG
>JASMTJ010000047.1:0-30206 GCA_041694335.1 Bacteroidales bacterium | reverse complement strand
TTTTTTTGCTGTCTATCTTACGTTAATGATTTCTTTAATTCACTTAACTGACGCCTGATGCTGGCATCATATTGCTGATTCTGGTATTTCAGCACAAAGCCTCCTAGGAGATCCTCATCAAGGGTTTCTTTCAGATCGATTTCATTGGCCTTGGTTTGTTTCTTTAACTTTTCTACCAATTGATTTCTGGTGTTTTCGTCCAGAGCCACAGCGCTCTGTATTTCGGTGGAGAGTATTTCGTTGGCGGCCTTGTAAATATCATTGAACTGTACAGCCACTTGCGGAATCGTATATTCACGTTTTTTGCGGATAATTAATTTCAGAAATTCGAGGGTGAGTTTTTGCACTTGGCCATCAAAAACAGCCACCGTGGCCTCCACCTTTTTTCCGGAGTTGATGATGGGGCTGACCAAAAGGTTCTTAAAGTCCTTTTCCTTGCTAATCGTGCTGATTAGTTGCATGTCGGCATAAACCTTATGCTGGAGCTTTTCTTCGGCTGCCAGATCGTAAAGTGCTTTGGCATAGCGTTGTGCTACTCTGATCGTTTTCATGTATTACACAGTTTTTTTACTGCCGTTTTTTAATTGAACTTAATATCGTCCATGTATTTTTCCACCAGCTTCTTCTGGTCTTTGTCATCAGCAAGCTTTTCTTTCAGGATTTTTTCTGCTATCTCAATAGAGAATCCGGCTACCTGCTTTTTCAGGTCCGTGATAGCAGCATCCTTTTCATTACGGATATCCTGACGGGCCGCGTCGATAATCTTCTGACGCTCCTGCTCTGCCCCGGACTTTGCTTCCCCAATAATCTCTTCTTTCCTCGCCTTGGCTTCTTTAAGCATATTGTCGCGCTCCTCGCGGGCTTCCTGCAAAAGCTTTTCATTGTCAGCCTGCAGTTTTCTCATCTCCTCGCGGGCCTTATCGGCTGATTTAAGCGCTTCTTCAATAGAGTTTTCCCGTTCATGCAGCGAGTTCATGATTGGTTTCCAGGCAAATTTTCCTAAAATAAAAAGTACGATGGAGAATATGACCACCATCCAAAAAACCATTCCTATTCCGGGATATACTAGTTCCATATCTTTTAATTTATTTTTTTATCGAATAAAAACCCCGGTCTTTTCCGGCCAACCGCCGTAAAAAAGACCGGAGATGCCAATTGTTGTTAGAGAACTACAATCAGCAGACAAATTACAATTGCAAAGAAAGCAACACCTTCAATAAGGGCTGCAGATACAATCATATTGGAACGAATGTCTCCGGCTGCTTCCGGCTGACGAGCGATAGATTCTACCGCGCTTTTACCGATATTTCCAATACCAAATCCTGCGGCGATAGCTGCAAGGCTGGCTCCGATAGCTGCTCCTAAAGAAGCAAACGGAGTGAAGTCTGCTGCTACTTGCAATAAAATTGCTAATGTACTCATAATACTTCGTTTTAAAATTTATAATATATTGATTTCTAATGAGCTTCTTCTTGCGACATACCAAAATACAGTGCTGAAAGCAAAGTAAACACATAGGCCTGGATAAATGCTACCAGCAGCTCCAGCATACTGATAAATACCCCAAGTAAGACTGAGAACGGACTGACCGCCCATCCGATAGCCGGATTGAGATTGCTGAAAATAAATATCAGGCTGACAAACCCCAATAGCACGATGTGGCCGGCGGTGATGTTTGCAAACAAACGTACCAGCAAAGCAAAAGGCTTGGTGAACATCCCCAGCAGCTCCACAACAGGCATCAATGGCACCGGAATCTTCAGGAACCATGGCACACCGGGCGTGTTAAAAATGTGTTTCCAGTATTCCTTTGTCCCTGTGGCATTGGTAATTACAAAAGTGAACAAAGCCAGCACACCTGTAACGGCAAGGTTACCGGTAACGTTGGCTCCTCCGGGAGCAATCGGCACCAACCCCATCAGGTTGTTAAGGAAGATAAAAAAGAATACGGTTAAAAGGTATGGAACAAATTTTCTGTATTTCTTTTCTCCGATAGATGACTTGGCTACATCATCGCGGATAAATATGATCAATGGTTCGAGGAATGACTGAAGCCCTTTGGGAGCTTCATAGGTATGTTTTTTATAACGGTTGGCAATGGAGATGAAGATTACAATCAGCAGGATAACGCTGACCATCATGGCGGCTACGTTTTTAGTGATGGAGATATCAAAGGGCATTCCGGCTTCTTTATCTTCTTTCATCGTTCCGGGAATCACTTTCACAATTTTACCTTTGTTCATTCCCTTGTCGGCAATCATGTATCCTTTGTAGGAATCATGACCATGATGAAATTTGCTGCTCATAAACACGTGCCACTCACCTTCATCATAAAGTATCACTGGAAGTGGAATGGAGATGGCTTTGTCACCGATATCCGCGATGTGCCAGCTGTAGTCGTCTACAATGTGACCCAGAATCTTTTTACCGGCGTTAAATCCTTCTTCTTTTTTGTGGCTGTCTCCATGATCTCCGCCCGCTGCCATGGCCGGGGTGTTCAGGAATAAACCAATGGTAATAAAAGTAGAAATTAAAAAAAGCCTGCTGATATCTCTCACCTTATTCATCTGATACCTGTATATTTTGTGAAATTTAAGACTGCAATTTTACTAACTTTTAGCGAATTATTAAAAGATTTACAGAAAAACTGAGCATGGCTCTCCGGCCTGACTTTGTTGTTATTTTTTTAGCAACACCTGCCAAACATACTTTGTCTCAGTAAAGTTTAAACGCCTCTGCATTTTTTCTTAAAAAACTTTTATTCCTGCATTTCATGAGTTGTTGTATTTTCGCTGATAGTACCGTAAAAACGAAGCTATGCTGTCTGTTTATTCCGATGAATCTTTTATGAAAGAGGCTTTAAAGGAAGCCGAAAAAGCTTTTTCACAGGATGAAGTTCCGGTGGGTGCAGTGGTTGTGTGCAACAACCAGATAGTTGCGCGAGCACACAACGCCACCGAAAACCTCACCGATGTAACGGCCCATGCTGAAATGCAGGCGCTAACGGCCGCCATGGATGCCCTGGGAACAAAATACCTGAATGAGTGCACGATGTACGTTACTCTGGAGCCTTGTGTAATGTGCGCCGGAGCGCTATACTGGTCGCAAATCGGAAAAGTGGTTTACGCTGCCGCGGATGAAAAGCGGGGTTTCAGAAAAGTGTCGGATAAAATACTTCACCCAGCCACTAAATTTGTTGCCGGCCCTTTCGAAAATGAGTCTAAAACAATACTTCAAACGTTCTTCCAGCAAAAAAGAGATTAAGTCATGAGCAAAGCATTAAAAAACCTTTTAAAAGAGGTTGCCTGCGTAGCCAGTCTGGTTGTTAAGGCAGGCTGGGGAGAAGCCGGGTCAGGAAATGTATCAGTAAACGTATCTGAACTGATTGATGCCGGACGTAAAGGTTTTCAGCTTGTGAATGAAAATGTTGCTGTAGAAGAAACACACTCCGGGCTTGCTGGTCAGTCACTGCTTATTTCCTTATCGGGAAGCCGTTTCAGAACCCTGGCTAAAAACCCTGAAAAAGCCATGTGCCTGCTCCAGTTTAATAAAGACGCCCGCCATTATAATCTCTACGTCCATGAGAAAGCCACTCTGCCAAAAATAAAACCCACCTCCGAAATTCCAACACACCTTGCCGTGCAGCAGACGCTACTTAAAAGGAAGCATCCTGCTAAAGTGTTGCTGCATGTGCACATGACCGAAGCGATTGTACTTTCACATTTCAATGAAATGCTGGACGAAGAAAAGCTTAATCAGACGCTCTGGTCTATGCTCCCGGAAATTGCCATGTTTATGCCTCAGGGAACAGGGTTCATCCCATACCTGCAACCCGGGTCGGCAACCATCGGAAAAGAAACAGCCAGGAAAATTTCTGCTTTCGATACGGTAATCTGGGAAAAACACGGTAGCCTGGCGGTGGCGGAATCGCCGGAAGAGGCTTTCGACAAACTGGAAATGGTAGCCAAAGCTATCAAAATCTACCTCGAATGCCGCAAAGCAGGCATCGACCCTGAAGGACTTTCTGCAAAAGACATTGATACGTTGAAGAAATAACTCACTTATATTTTGTATTTTTCTGAAATATTCAGAGAAAAACCGCAGCAATGAATGCCAGAAAAATAATATTTGGAAGACAGCGCGAGCGCAGGATTATCTGGGCAGCCATGCGTGCTTCTTTAGAGTCGGGCAAACACAAATACAAACGAAGCGGCAAAAAAAGCCGCAGTCATTGGTCTACCTTTGAAAAACTGCTGCGTGTTTTCAGGTGGTTCCTGAGGCTTGGGGGGCTTTATCAAAAAGGAATACAAAATGCCCGGCAGGTCAAGGTGGAGAGGGTCACACTCACTTTTGATGACCTCCCTGAAGCTTTCGATGGATTTACGATTCTGCACCTCACCGATCTTCACATCGACAGTCTGCCCGGACATGAAGAAAACATTCTCAATGCCATTGGCGGAAATCATTATGATACGGTATTCTTAAATGGTGATTACCGGCGCGACACTTCAGGCAGTTTCCGACCTATCATCAAGCCTATGCAACGCATTGCCGATGCGCTGAATCCCCCTTTCGGGAAATGGGCGGTGCTCGGAAATCACGACACCTATCTGATGGCTGAATACGAGGAAGAAGTGGGCATCAGCTTGCTGGTTAATGAATCGGCGGTTTTCGAAAAAGACGGGGAAAAAATAATCCTTACCGGGACAGATGATCCGTTTTACTATTTTAGCGAACAAGCTATCCTGGCGCTGGAGCGTCCGCTTGAAGGCTTCAAAATAGCCATGATTCATACAAGCGAACTGCGCGATTTTGCTGCCGAAAACGGTTACCAGCTCTATCTCTCAGGCCACACACATGGCGGACAAATCTGCCTTCCTAACCAAAAAGCCATCATCACCCACCAATTCGAAGGAAATGAATACACCGCAGGAAAGTGGAATTACCGGGGCATGACCGGGTACACCAGCAGAGGATGCGGCGTATCAGGAATTCCCGTTAGGTTTAACTGTCCGCCCGAAATTACTTTTATAACCCTTAAAAAATCATAAAGAAATCAGCATAAGCTTTTAAACAAAAACTCCCTGAAGGAATTTTGTTATTTTAGCGCTTTAAAACAGAGGTATGCCCAAGTCAGAAGACCGTTATTATAAAAGGAAACTTAAAAGTGCACATGTCACCACGTTGATGAGCATCACGATGGTGCTTTTTGTGTTGGGTATGCTGGCGACAATCATTCTGCATGCGCAAAAAGTTTCGGAATATGTGCGCGAAAACATTGGTTTCACTATTACCATGAATAAAGATGTGAGTGAAATTGATGTCATTCGTTTTCAAAAACGCCTTGAGGTGGAAGATTACGTAAAGTCAACAAGACACACGCCTATCGACGAAGCTGCCGATGAACTGGAAGAAGAGCTTGGCGAAGATTTTATTGGATTTCTGGGGTATAACCCCTTGCACCCTACCATCGATGTGAGGCTGAAAGCGAGTTATGCGGTGAGCGACAGCCTCAAACGCATTGAGCAAAAGCTGATGCGCAACAGCGAGGTAAAAGAAGTGGACTACCAGGAGTCGATGGTGAAGACCATCAACGACAATATCCAAAAACTGAGCATCATCTTACTTGGATTCAGCATCCTGTTGATGCTCATAGCCTTTGCCCTCATCAACAACACCATCAGACTGTCAGTCTACTCTAAACGGTTTTTGATTAAAACGATGCAACTTGTGGGAGCTACGCAGGGGTTCATCCGCCGGCCATTCCTTAAGCAAGGGGTTTTTTACGGCTTTATGGGTTCGTTGATAACCATTGTGCTGCTGGGCCTGCTCATTTATTTCGGAGAACAAAGAATTCCGGAACTTCTCGACCTCTCGCATTATACCCTTTACGGGATGATTGCCGGGGGCGTAATAGTGGCCGGATTGCTCATCTCCTGGATTTCAACCTTTTTTGCAGTGCGGAAATATCTTAACATTCAAAACGACAAACTTTATCAGTAAAAATATGATGGCAAAATCAAAACAGAAAATAAAAACTAAAGCGGAAAAGCCTGAACAGGAAGGAAAACGATATGCTTTCGGAAAGAAAAATTATCAACTGATGTTTATTGGCCTCGGCTTATTGCTTGTAGGCTATCTTTTGATGATTGGCGGTGGCAGCGATAACCCGGAAGAATTCAGCAAGGAAATTTTCAACTTCCGTCGTCTGACTCTGGCCCCCATTTTAGTGCTGGCAGGATATGCCGTAGAGATTGTGGCCATAATGCGAAAAGCCGATTAAAACGGGCTATCTCAGTTTTAACATGCTTTTTTTTGGTATTGCATGTCTTTTGACTTTGCTGCCAGATTGCAGATTATTTATGTTTTTACCTGCTAAAGCGGAATTCTCAGATTATGTCAGCTAACAAGCCATTCAGGTTTAACGAAGGGGAAACCCTTCTTATCGACAAGCCTTTACACTGGACTTCCTTTGATGTTGTTAACAAAATACGATACAAAATCAGGCATGTGCTTCATGTTCACAAAATAAAGGTGGGCCATGCCGGCACCCTCGATCCGTTGGCCAGCGGACTTTTAATTGTCTGTACCGGAAAGGAAACCAAAAATATTGATCGTTACCAGGCACAGGAAAAGGAATATACAGGAACTTTCGAGCTGGGTCGTGAAACGCCATCATACGACCTTGAAACAGACACTTCTGAAACTCATCCTGTCGATAAAATTAATGAAGAAGACCTGCTCGCTGCAGCAGCATCCTTTATCGGTAGACAGCAGCAAACACCTCCCAGTTTTTCAGCGAAAAAAATTGATGGTAAGCGCGCCTATTCCTACGCCCGCAACCAGGAAAAGGTGGAAATGAAAAGCAAAGAAATCGAAATCAAAGAATTCGAAATAACGAAGGTGAACAAACCCTACGTCGATTTCAGAGTGGTCTGCAGTAAAGGCACCTACATCCGTTCGCTGGCCCACGATTTTGGAAAGAAGCTTAATAACGGCGCATGCCTGGTGGCTTTGCGACGAACACGAATAGGTGACTTCACGGTGGATAACGCCTATCAGATTGATGAACTCTTTACGGCCATTGAAGAACAAAAAGCTCCGGCAAAATATGATGGGGTCATTTTCGACTTTAACAGGACGCTTTATGATCCTGAGAAAGAAAAGCTCATGGAAGGAGCTATCAAAGTGCTCAATACCCTTCGAAAACGAAAGGTGAAAATGGCCTTACTCTCACGAACAACCGCGGGCCATCGTAAGCAACTCATTGAAAGCCTTGGACTGACACCTTATTTTTCAGAGATTATTATTACCTCTGAACCAAAGAGCGAAGCCCATTTTCTGCAAATGACCAAAGCAATGGATGTTGGCGCAAACCGTTGCGTAGTGGTAGGCGATCGGATAAAAAGTGAAATCACCATTGCCAACAAACTCGGCATGGAAAGCATTTGGCTCCGGCGCGGCAAATTCCGTAAAGAAGTGCCGGAAAACGCCGGGGAACAGCCTACCCACACCATTAATAATCTGCACGAAATTTACAGTTTGCTCTGAAAGTTTTCAACAATTACAATATTATTGCGTTTTCAGGCGTTGAAATTCAACCTTCGGTCGCGACCATACTATGTTAAGAAAGGTCTTGATTGTTTGGACTCAATGTATTACCTTTGCAGTCCATTTTTGAGAAGGGGTATAAACCGTTTAATGACTTGATTTTATGAAGCTTTCACAATTCAAATATGACTTACCCAAGGAGCTTATAGCTGGCAATCCGCAAAAAAACAGAGACGAATCGCGCATGATGGTTCTTAACAGAAAAGAAGGAACCATTGAGCATAAAATGTTTCGCGATGTTGTTGATTATTTCGGAGAAGGGGACGTTTTTGTTCTAAACAACACAAAAGTATTTCCGGCATTACTGACCGGAGAAAAAGAAAAAACCGGTGCTAAAATTACTGTATTTCTCTTGCGGGAACTCAACCCGGAATCGAGGCTATGGGATGTTTTAGTAGACCCGGCCAGAAAAATCCGTATCGGCAACAAACTCTATTTCGGGGAAGATGATTCACTGGTAGCTGAAGTTATTGACAACACCACTTCGCGTGGGCGGACGCTCCGCTTCCTGTTCGATGGCCCTTATGAGGATTTTAAGAAAACCATTCAGCGTTTAGGTAAAACGCCTGTACCTTCAGAACTGCAGCGCATTCGCGGCATTCTTCCGGAAGATAAAGATCGTTATCAAACCATTTTCGCCAAGCACGAAGGAGCCGTAGCTGCACCCAGTGCAGGGCTGCACTTCAGCCGCGAGCTGATGAAACGGTTGGAGCTTGAGGGTGTCAGCTTTGCTGAAATCACCTTGCATGCCGGCTTGGGAAACTTCCGTGGAATAGACGTTGAAGACCTTACCAAGCACAAGATGGACTCAGAGGAGATGTTTATCGACACCAAAACAGCCGACCACGTCAATGCCGCTAAACGAAACAAAAGAAAGGTTTGTGCTATTGGCACAACATCGATGAAAGCCATAGAGTCTTCCGTTTCTATATCAGGCTTGCTAAAGCCATACAAAGGCTGGACAAACAAGTTTATCTTTCCGCCATACGAATTTAGCGTGGCCGACTCAATGATTACCAATCTCCACCTTCCGCAATCGTCGATGTTGATGATGGTGGCTGCCTTCGGGGGATACGACTTTGTGATGGAAGCCTACGAAGAAGCCGTGAAAGAGAAGTACCGCTTTTTCACTTATGGCGATGCGATGCTGAACATTTAAGAATAAAAAATTTGATTAAAAAACGTCATTACTTTACATTAGCGGTTTTTGAATGACGTTTTTTTATGTCCATGATAAAACATGCCATTATCGTTGCCGGAGGCCAAGGCACTCGCATGAAGGCGCCGGTTCCTAAACAGTTTATGTTGTTAGCAGGAAAGCCTGTGCTGATGCATACCATTGAGCTTTTTCAAAACCACATAGCCGATCCCGGAAAAATCGTGGTGGTTCTGCCATCCGACCAGCAGGAAGAGTGGAGGTCTTTGTGCCGGGAGTTTAGGTTTGATATTCCACACACCGTGGTTATTGGAGGAAAAGAGCGGTTTTTTTCCGTTAAAAACGGACTGGAAATGCTTGAGGGCTTAAAAGGCGTAGTAGCTATCCACGACGGTGTTCGTCCGGGAGTCTCAGATGAAGTTATCGAAAAATGTTATCAAACGGCTGAGAAAAAGGGTTCAGCTATCCCTGTTGTACCGGTAAGGGAATCGTTAAGGAAGCAAGACCATAAAGGAAGCCAGCCGGTGAAGCGCGAAGATTTTGTTCTTGTTCAAACGCCCCAAACCTTCCAACTCGAAGAAATCAGGAAAGCCTACAATATGCATTACACACCTTCCTTTACCGACGATGCTTCCGTGTATGAAGCTTCAGGATACCAGGTAACACTCGTGGAAGGCAATAAGGACAACATCAAGATGACGGATCCTTCTGATTTAGCCTTTATGCAGTGGCTAAAAAAACAAGAGTCCTGAAAAACTTCCAGGACTCTTGCACTCAATTCAACGTTAGCCTATTATCGCAGTTGGATGTAAGTCTGTGACAACTTTCCTTCGCGCGAATAAATATCTATGGTATACTGGCCTTCTACAAGTTCGTATTCCTCATTCGGATTCATCCAGTAAATACACTTTCTGAAACTCTTGCCCTGGTAGTTAACGATTTCCTTGAGCGTGTATTGAAGCGTTTCTTCACCAAGCTCAAAAGAGTATGACTCTGATTTTGACGGCGTCAGCACTTTCCCTGAAGGATCAGCGATACGGAAGAAGAGTGCCTTTTCACCGCTTTCGGCGAGCTCGTTTTCCTCTACAGTAAAGCAAATCTTCACTTTATCAGTACGATGTGCTTTATCTGTTTCCTTTTCGTTGTTAAACCAGGTATTGTGAATTCCCACCGCTTCGATGTCAAAAACACGCAATACGGAAGCTTTTTCAACTTTCTCGTTCAGCACATTTTTCTCTTCAGAAAGGCGCTGCGTTAGCTCTTGCTCCTGGCGATATTTCGACTTGATTTCCTGGTTTTCTACCTGTAGCTGCTTGTTTACCCGGTATAACGAGTCGATTTGCACAAGGTAACCCTGGGCAACTTCTCTCAGCCTGCTGAGTTTCTTTTGTACCTTGTAATATTCCCATTGTGTTTGAAGCAGCTTCTTAATCTCCTTGGCATTAGCCTCTATCACACTGTCTTTCACTGCCAGTGAGTCTGCCAGGGTGCTGTACTCAGTTTTTACTTCGTTATGTTCAGTCATCAGGGAGTCGAGTTCCCGCTCAAAGAAAACTTTTTGCTGTTGCTTGTCTTCTCTCAACTGCTTAACCTCTTTGCTGGTATTCATATACATGTAGCCAATGATACCGGCACCTATCAGCGCAACTATGAAAAGGATAATCCAGAGTAGCTGATTATTCTTTTTCTTTTTTGCTTGCTGATTATTCTGTGGTGTTTGATTACCTTTGTCTTCTAACTCCGCCATTCTATTTGTTCTTTTTGGTTATTAATATATAAACAAAAATACGAAAAAATGCAAAATTAGTTCCCATTCAAGCAATTAAAAGGCGAAATTTGTTAGACGATCTAAACTAAAGTAATTATGAGTTCTAAGAAAAAGAAAAAAAAGAGCCCCATCAATGCCAACAGATTCATCGATACGGTGTTATCTGTTTTTACATACAACCCTTACCAAACCTACAACTTCAGGCAGGTTTCTCATGAGTTGGGCATCAGCGATAAACCCACACGCAATCTCATTAAACAAATGCTGAACAACCTAGTGGACAGCGGTGCTTTACTGCCCGTATCACGCGGGAAATATAAGCTAAACCCCGACTACATTTCTCCGGGCCTCAAGAATTCTGTTGTGGAAGGCAAAGTAGATATGAAACAAACCGGAAAGGCCTACGTGATAACCGACGAAATGGAAGATGACATTTTCATTTCATACAACAATACCGCTCATGCATTGCAGGGCGATCAAGTGAAAGTGCAACTCTTTCCGAAAAGAAAAGGGCATAAAATTGAAGGGCAGATCATTGAGATTCTGAAAAGAAATAAAACAGAATTTGTAGGCACCATCGAGATGAGTGCTAACTATGCTTTTCTGATTCCTGACATGAAAAACATGCCGGTAGATATTTATATCCCGAAAGAAAAGCTTCGCCATGTCAGAAATGGCCAAAAGGCGATTGCAAGAATTACCGACTGGCCCGACCATTTAAATAACCCTTTTGGGGAAATTGTGGATGTTTTGGGAACACCCGGAAACAATGAGGTGGAAATGAACTCCATACTCTCGGAATTTGATTTCCCGCTCTCTTTTCCTGATAGCGTTATAAAAGAAACGAACAAGATTAAAGAAGATATTCCCGAAAAGGAAATTTCTTCGCGTAGGGATTTCCGCCAGGTTTTTACCTGCACTATCGACCCAAAGGATGCCAAGGACTTTGATGATGCTTTATCCGTTAAAAAGCTGGATACCGGAAACTGGGAAATCGGGATTCATATCGCTGACGTTTCACATTACATCAAACCAGAGTCGGCGCTGGATCAGGAAGCCCTGAACCGCGCCACCTCGGTCTATCTGGTCGACCGTGTGGTGCCTATGCTCCCGGAAAAACTCTCGAACAAAGTCTGCTCACTTCGCCCCGACGAAGACAAGCTTACTTTTTCGGCTGTTTTTGAAATGGATGAGGATGGAAAAGTATATGATCAGTGGTTTGGAAAAACCATCATCCGCAGCTCACGCCGCTTTGTTTACGATGAAGTGCAGGAGGTGATTGAATCGGGATCAGGGGAGCACAGTAAAGAGTTGCTGCTTTTAAACGGCATTGCTCAGAAGCTGAGAAAGAGGCGCTTTGATAACGGCGCTATCAATTTTAAATCCACGGAAGTGAAATTTGAATTGGATGAAAAGGGAAAACCACTCTCGGCTTACATCAAAGAGCAAAAAGAATCGAATCAGCTGGTAGAGGAGTTTATGCTTTTGGCCAACCGTAAGGTAGCCGAAAAAATGGCTCGCCGTCATGGCAAGCAAAAACCACGGACTTTCGTGTACCGGATTCACGACGAGCCCAACCCTGATAAGCTCATGACCATGGCCAGCTTTGTTACCCGTTTGGGATATAAAATGAATATCAATTCGCGGATGGGACTGGCTAAATCTTTCAATCACCTCTTTAAACAAGTGGAGGGGAAAGGTGAGGAGAACATGATTGAAACCATTGCGGTACGCACGATGGCAAAGGCGGAGTATTCAACACAAAACATCGGACACTATGGCCTGGCATTTAAATATTACACTCACTTCACTTCTCCTATCCGGCGTTATCCTGACCTGATGGTTCATCGTCTGCTTGAGAGAGCTCTGGACAAAAAAACGGACGTAAGCCCTGCCCAGTATGAGGAAATGTGTGTCCACTCCTCGGAAATGGAACGCAAGGCTATTGAGGCAGAGCGAGCGTCGATAAAGTATAAGCAGGTGGAGTTTATGCTCGATAAAGTAGGTGAAGAATTTGACGGAATCATTTCTGGTGTAAGCAAGTGGGGCCTTTTTGTGGTTCTGGACGAAGCCAAGGCCGAGGGACTGGTGCCACTAAACGAACTGGACGATGATTTTTATATTTTGGATGATGAAAACTACCGGGTGGTAGGGCGAAAATATGGGAACACCTATAACCTCGGCGATAACATCCGCATCATCATCAAAAAAATTGACTTAAAGAAAAAACAAATGGATTTCGGACTTGCTGAATAAGTACTACATCAGCTTTTTGTAGGCTTGCCACCATCGATCAGGTAACTCATCGGAGGTGGCTTTTTTGTAGTCATCGAAGGTGCATGGCACGATGTAATGGCGCTCATATTTCAGCTGAATGTTTTCCGGGTTCATTACCTGCATCCACCACCGATCGCTGTTTTTGCTCTTAAAAAACAGCAGGTCATCCGTAAAATCATCGAGCTGAACACGGTATTTATAAAAGTTCTCATCCGTTTCCTTCGGAAATTCATTCCTGCGATGATACACGCCTTCAATAAAATACCAAATCATCTGGGCAATGAGGTGAGCTGTTTGTCCATGAACATCCAGCAATGGGTTGTATTCATAAAACCCTGCTGAAGTGAGTTTCTCAGAAAGTCCGGCATACCATGCCAACTGACAGGCCTCCTCGCCATAGAAACCATTCGGAGAAGCGTTCATGTTTCCGGGAGCGTCGGGCTGCCTGACCGAAGACACGTCAAAAGTAAGCATATCCGCATTGCGCATCAGTGGCTCTACAGCCTTTAAATCGCCCCTGACATCCCCGAGACGAAAAACATCAAAGTAAAGGTTTTCCATGAGCTGTATGGCTTCCTGATCCACAAAATAACTCTGATATCCGATGTTGGTATAATTGAAGAGGTAGTTTGGCTGATGCAGAATAATTTTACTCAGGTACGACTGTGCATTGAGCTCCTGGTGCGTGTTTCCGAGATCGAACTTTGCATCTATAGCAGCAATGTTTATTATCTGCCCGTTGTTTTCATAGGCCCGGTAATTCGCAAATGTCAAATCCTGGCTGCCCCCCAGAATCACCGGGATTATCTTATTATCAAGCAAAGTGGATACGGCAGCACTCAGCGCATAGTAAGTATCATTGATAGTGTCTCCCCTGGCAATATTACCCAGGTCGGCAATAGCTGCCTCATAATCACCCGGAAAAAGCTGGTAAAGATATTTTCTGATAGCATCCGCTCCCTGCTCACAACCGGCATTACCCACAGCGCCCCGCTCTTCGGGAACACCAATTATCGCCAGATCACATCCTGCCAAATCAGGAAACCCCTCACTGGAAGTATGATGTTTTATCACATCGCCTAACCTTGGCCTGTTTTCGTTAAATGAAAACCACGATAAGTCTGTAGGCTGAAAATAAATGGAAATATCCATTTCTTACTGCTTTTTATTTACTTTTCTTTTTACGAGTGGTTTTCTTTTTTGTTCCTGATTCTTTGATAATTTTTTTGCAGTCTTCCAATGTCAGCTCTTTGGCATCAACATCTTTAGGGATTTTAAAGTTCTTCTTTTTGTGTGAGATATAAGGGCCCCACCTTCCGTTTAAGACCTGAATATCTTCATTTTCAAAAGATTTGATGTATTTATTCCGATCCTTTTCACGTTTCTCTTCTATGAGTTCAATGGCTCTTTCTTCGGTAATAGAATTAATGTCATCTTCCTTTTTCAGAGATACGAATTTGCCTTTGTGCTTTACGTATGGCCCAAATCGACCTACCGAAACCACGACATCCTCACCCTCATAGCTTCCGATGGTTTTGGGGAACTTAAACAGCTCAAGCGCCTCTTCAAGAGTGATCGTCTCGATACTTTGATTCTTTCGAAGGCTAGCAAACTGTGGCTTTTCATCCTCTTCCTTATCCCCTATCTGCACCATAGGCCCATAGCGCCCGATGCGGGCGTAAATATTTCTCCCTGATTTAGGATCTGTGCCCAGAAGTCTTTCGCCTTTAACACGTTCGGAAGTTTCCATGGTGTCTTCCACTTTATCGTGGAAAGGTTTGTAAAAGCTCTTAATCATCCGGTTCCACTCCTTCAGGCCATTGGCAATCTCGTCAAACTCCTTCTCTACCTTGGCGGTGAAGTTGTAGTCCATGATGTTATCAAAATACTCCATCAGAAATTGCGTCACCAAACTACCAATATCCGTTGGAACAAGCTTTCCTTTGGACGAACCTGTCTTTTCTTTTTTCTTTTGTGACTTTATCTGACCATCTTTCAGACGAATGGTCTGGAATTGTCTTTCAACACCTTCGTGTATTCCTCTTTCAACATACTGACGTTTCTGAATTGTAGAGATTGTTGGCGCGTAAGTTGATGGGCGGCCAATACCCAACTCTTCAAGCTTTTTTACAAGGCTGGCCTCAGTATATCGAGGTGGTGGTGCGCTGAAGCGCTGAACGGCTTCCACTTCCGACATTGTAAGTGGCTGTCCTTTTTTAATCGGAGGAAGCACTCCCTTTTGCTCTTCCGAATTCTCGTCCTCATCTTTTGATTCGAGATACACTTTCAAAAAGCCATCGAATTTAATTATCTCACCTTTGGCAACAAATTGCTCTTTAGCTTTGGAGACATCAATTTTAACATTGGTACGTTCCAGGGCCGCGTCACTCATTTGCGATGCAATGGTCCGTTTCCAGATCAAGTCATATAAACGTCTCTGATCATTATTACTTCCGGCAGAATGATTGTTCAGGTATGTAGGCCTGATGGCTTCGTGAGCTTCCTGCGCCCCTTTCGATTTGGTGGCATATTGCCTGGTTTTCGAATATTTTTCACCGTAGGCTTTCACAATCTCCTCCTTAGCCATCCCGATGGCCAACTTGGATAGGTTCGTCGAATCGGTACGCATGTAAGTAATCAAACCGGATTCATAAAGTTGCTGGGCAATCAGCATGGTTTTACTCACCGAAAAGCTGAGCTTACGCGATGCATCTTGCTGCAAAGTGGAGGTTGTAAAAGGTGCTGCCGGTGATTTTTTTCCGGGTTTCTTTTCAATTTCTGCTATAGAAAAGTCAGAATCCGCACATTTTTCTAAAAAAGTTTTTGCTTTCTCTTCGCTGGAGAAGCGGCCGGGCAACTCTGCCTTTAACTCATACGATTTTCCATCATCCTCAACAAAGAAGATGGCTGACACTTTAAATGAGGATTCGGGCTTGAACTCTTTGATAGCTTGCTCACGCTCCACAATGAGCCTGACGGCAACCGACTGCACACGCCCTGCCGATAACGAAGGCTTTACCTTACGCCACAGGAGCGGAGACAGTTCAAAACCCACCAGTCGGTCCAACACCCTGCGGGCTTGTTGCGCATCCACCAGCTTTTCGTCAATGCCACGAGGATTTTTGATGGCATCAGTAATCGCATTCTTGGTAATTTCGTGAAAAACAATGCGATGAGTCTTTTCTTCTTTGAGCTTCAATGCCTCAGCAAGATGCCATGCAATAGCTTCTCCTTCGCGGTCTTCATCTGAAGCTAACCAAACCGTTTCGGCTTCCTTGGCAAGTTTCTTTAACTCGGTAACCACCTTTTTTTTGTCCGGCGATATCTCATAAACAGGTTTAAACCCATTATCTATTTCAATACCCTGATTCTTTTTCGCTAAATCACGAACATGTCCGTAGCTCGATTTAACCAAATAATCTTTCCCCAAAAACTTCTCAATTGTCTTCGCTTTAGCCGGAGACTCAACTATTACTAGATTTTTGACCATGGCAAATGCTGCTTGTTAAATTCGCTACAAAAGTATAATTATTGCTAAAACTTAAGTGTTCTGATAAATAAAAACACATTATTATGTCAATTCAGGCTTATTAGAAGCTTGCCTTGCAATAAGGTTTAATCTATTAAATGAAACAAGAATGAACAACAAAAACTACTCAATGTTAATCATCGGAAGCAGAAAAACAGGAACGTATATCATAACGATCGAAAGGTTGGCATTTGCTATTCTTTAAGGTATCGTTAAAAAATTTCTATATATTTGTGTGATAAGAATTTTGTTCTAATTTTGGTGCCGCAAGCTTCATCAGTCAAATAGACAATTTATAATTAGTAAGACTCTTTCAATGAGAAAAAAAACAATCTACAACCCAAAATCATTGTTGATACTTGCGCTATCAGCATTGTTGTTCACTTCATGTGTACCGCAAAAGAAAATTAAGTACCTGCAATCTATGGCAGAAGCTGATACAGTTTCCGTTAGAGATTTCACCACAGAAAAAGATGTGGCTTACAAAGTGCAATCGGGAGACAACCTCTACATTCAGGTGGCCAGCATGGATGAACAAACCAACCAGCTTTTCGGGAACAATCAGCAGAGCGGTAATTATTTGAACAGCGAAGTAAGTGTCTATCTTCAAAGCTACACGGTGGATGAAAACGGCCAGATCGATTTTCCGGTCGTAGATAAAGTCGAGGTCGAAGATATGACCGTAGAAGAAATCAGAACCAGGATTCAGTCTATTGTTGATGAATACCTGGTAGGAGCCACCGTTTTTGTGAAGATGGTCAACTTTAATGTGACGATTCTTGGAGAAGTCAGAAGACCCGGAAAATTCAAAGTATACCAGGATCAAATAAACATTTTTGAAGCTGTGGCCATGGCCGGCGATTTAACTGACTTTGCCGAACGCTCAAAAGTTAAGCTCGTAAGGCAAACCGAAAGTGGATACAAAGTTTACAATATTGACCTCACGCAAGATGACATTATCGAGTCGGACTTTTATTATATCATGCCCAATGATATTATTTACATCGAGCCTTTAAAAATTAAGCAGTTTGGATTTACATCCTTCCCATATTCGCTTCTGTTCTCAACCATTAGCGCTACATTACTCATCTTAAACTACGTGAAATAATGAACGACGATCTAAGAAACTATAACGAATTCAATCAGCAGCAGGAAGAAACTATTGATTTCAAAGCGTTATTTTTCAAAATACTTAACAATTGGTATCTGTTTGTAATTACAGTTTTTATTGCGCTTGCTGTTGCATTCTTGTTTAACAAGTACAGTAAAACCGTATATGAAGTCAGTACTACTGTTTTAGTTCAGGATGAGCAGGGCACGTTCTCAACGCAAGAGCTTATCGGGCTTGACATCGGATCGGGCAACAAGCAAAACCTTGAAAATGAAATCGGCATCCTGAAATCATACACCGTAGCAAACAGGGCTGTAAGAAACCTTAACCTGGAAGTGTCTTACTTCTCGGAAAATAATTTTATTGTTACAGAAATGTATGAGAATCCTCCATTTAAGGTGGAATTCGATGCGGACCACCCACAGGTGCCCGGCACTCCTTTTAACGTTAACCTGCTTAGCAAAAATGAGTTTAAGATTGATTTTGAAGTGGATGAGTTCACAACTTACAACTATAATAAAGATACCAAAAGCGATAAAATTACTAAACCATTTTCTTTTTCCAAGAAATTTACCTTTGGTGAATGGATTGAAACACCGTATTTTAAGTTTCGGCTTACGAATTTAAAGGAGGATAACCTTGAAGAACTCACTGATAAAAAGCTATTTTTCCAGTTTAATAACCTGAATGATCTTACCAAACGCTTTCAGAGCTTTACGATTGAGCCCATTAACCGTGAGGCTTCGATTGTCAAAATCTCAATCAAGGGTGAAAACAAACAGAAATACGTTGACTTTTTAAACGAACTAACCAGTGTTTATCTTGATAGGGGCCTCGAGAAAAAGAACCAAATCGCTACAAAAACGATTGATTTTATTGATGACCAGCTAAAAGACATCAAAGATTCATTAAGTATAGCTGAAACTAACCTTCAGGACTTCAGACTGAAAAACGAAGTGATGAATCTTGAGTTTCAGGCAGAACAGCTTTTTGAGCAGATGAAAGAGCTGCAAAATCAAAAAGCTCAGCTGATGGTAAAATCACAATATTATGACTACCTGAAGAAATACATCAAAAACAACCAATCAGAAAACCTGGATGATATAATTGTTCCTTCAGCAATGGGAATTGAAGATCCTGTTTTAGCTGAACTGATTGGAAGATTAATGGAGCTGTATGCCGAAAAAGCAAAGTATTCTTATTCCACAAAAAAAGAAACTGTTTATACTGGTCAAATAGAAGCGAAAATCAGCTTAACAAAAGAAACCATTCTCGAAAACGTTAACAGCATTATCCGTACATCTAAGATTGCTATTAAGTCTGTTGATGAACGAATTGATAAGATTACTTCTAGGGTAAATCAGCTTCCACGCACACAACGAAAGCTTTTTAACATTGAAAGGCAGTTTAAACTTCTCGACAATATTTACACCTTCCTGATGGAGAAGCGTTCTGATGCGCAAATCACCAAAGCATCAAACCTTCCTGACAATGAAATAGTAGATGTAGCAAGAATTGAAGCTGCCGAAGAGGTTTTTCCAAAAAAGACACTTAACTTTCTTATTGCATTTCTTTTAGGTATTCTTCTTCCTATTGCATACATTTTTGGGAAAGACTATTTCAACGATAAAATATCAGACCGCAAAGAGCTGGAAGACAACCTCAGAAACGTGCCATTGCTGGGTCACGTGCTGCATAACGATAAGAGCACCAACCTTGTAGTTCACAAATCGCCAAAGAGTTCGGTTTCCGAATCATTCCGATCAGTCAGAACTAATCTGGAGTTTGTAACCAAATCCAAAGGAAACTCGATTATATCCATTACCTCTGTTGTACCGGGTGAAGGAAAAACTTTTGTGGCCGAGAACCTGGCTCTGTCTTACGCTTCTTTTGGCAAGAAAACCATCCTACTTGGTTTTGACTTGCGAAAACCCAAAATCTATCAGGACTTTGGTGTAAACAACCTGAAAGGGATCTCTTCATACATTGCAGGTAAAGATAATCTTGATGATGTCATCCAAAAAACAGATGTGGAGCACCTCGACTTGATTATGGCCGGTCCGGTACCTCCAAACCCAGCTGAAATCATAGCTTCTGATGAAACCAGTGTTTTGTTTGAAGAACTCAAGAAAAAGTATGATTACATTATCGTGGATACACCACCGATTGGTCTTGTAACTGATGCATTGCTCCTGGCTAAGCAAGTAGATGCTAATGTTTTTGTTGCACGTCAGAACTTCTCAAATAAAAGAGGGTTTACTACCATCGTTAATGATGTTAAAAAGCAGGGCATTGATAACGTTTATGTTATGCTCAATGATATTAAGATCAAAAAAGGTGGCTACGGGTACGGCTATGGATACGGTTATGGATACGGTTATGGATATGGATACGGTTATGGCCAGGGATATTATTCAGATGATAACGTGGAAGAAAACGAATCGTTCTGGAAAAAAATCTTTAACCGCTAGAAAACAATTATTCATCAATAATAAAATCTCACAGCCGAACTACTGTGGGATTTTTTTATTGTTAAAATTCCCGGGTTTTTGCCGCTGCTCTTTGCCATTTGACAGAAAGGTATATTTTTGTGTTCTTAATTAGAAATTAAAGCTTTTAAAACTATGAAAAACTTCAAGTGGATTATTGCAGGGCTCATATTTACATTTTCTCTGACTGTAAATTCTGCAGATGCTTGTACAAACTTTTTGATTACAAAAGGAGCCAGCACTGACGGTTCCACAATGATTAGCTATGCCGCCGATTCGCATGTGTTGTACGGTGAACTGTATTACTGGGAAGGCGGAACTCACCCCGAAGGAGCTATGCTCCCTATCGTAGAATGGGATACACAAAAGCCTCTTGGCGAGATAAAACAAGTTAAAGAGACTTATACGGTAGTTGGAAACATGAACGAGCACCAGCTGGCTATTGGCGAAACCACCTATGGAGGTTTGGAAGAGCTGCACTCGCAAGAAGGTGCTATCATGGATTATGGTTCGCTAATATATGTTACGCTTCAAAGAGCGAAAACAGCACGTGAGGCAATCAAAACGATGGCTTTCCTCGTGGAAGAATACGGTTATTACAGCAGCGGAGAATCCTTCTCTATCGCCGACAAAGATGAAGTATGGATCATGGAAATGATTGGTAAAGGCGAAGGTGAAAAAGGAGCTGTATGGGTAGCCCGCATGATTCCTGACGGATATATTTCAGGTCATGCTAACCAGGCCCGCATCACTACTTTCCCGCTGAACGGAAACAAGAGTAGCATCTCCTCAGAAAACATCGACGATATTATGAATCCGGGTGTAACCACTGCTTATCACAAAGACGTGATTTCCTTTGCCCGCAAAAAAGGCTTCTTTGAGGGTAAAGATAAGGAGTTTAGCTTCTCGGATGTTTATGCGCCGGTTACTTTTGGCGGAGCGCGTTTCTGCGAGGCACGCGTATGGTCAATGTTCCTTCAGGTAAACGAAGACATGGAAAAGTATGAAGACTATGCTGCCGGTCATGACCTCGACAACCGCATGCCTCTTTGGATCAAGCCTAAGAACAAAATCTCCGTAAAGGATATGTTCTCATTTATGCGCGATCATTATGAGGGAACTTCATTGGATATGACCGAAGACGTTGGTGCAGGGCCTTACAAAGTACCTTATCGCTGGAGACCGTTGTATTGGGAAGTGGATGGAGAGAAATATTTCAACGAGAGGGCGGTAGCCACTCAGCAAACCGGATTCTCTTTTGTTACTCAGTCGCGCGACTGGCTGCCTGACCCTGTAGGAGGAATCCTCTGGTTTGGTGTGGATGATGCTGCTTCATCAGTATATACTCCAATGTACTGTGGATTGCAGGAAGTGCCTCACACTTTTGCCGTTGGAAATGGCTCTATGAGCGAATGGTCTGACGATGCTGCCTTCTGGGTGTTTAACCAGGTAACAAATCTTGCTTACACTCGCTATAGCGATATTCAGCCCATCATCGAAGAGATGCAAAAAGAATATGAAAATCAATACATTAACTATGTAAGCGTTGTAGATAAAGCTGCTGCAGAGCTTCACAAAGAAAGCCCTGAACAGGTGAAAGACTTTGTGACCGACTTTTCTGTAAACACAGCAAACAATCTGGTTCATGACTGGAAAAAGCTTTATCAGTTCCTTTTCATGAAGTTTGTTGACGGTAATATCAAAGAAACAGATGGTCGTGAATTCCTTCACAACGGATACGGCGTTCTGAAACTTAATCAGCCGGGATACAGCGAAGAATTTTACAGAAAAATCATTGAGCAATCAGGAGATAAATTTAAAGTCCCTGAAGGCGACAAGCACTAAAGCATTAAAACGATACTGTTTTTTAAGCCATTCTCTTTCCAGAGGATGGCTTTTCTTTTGATTATTTCTTACCTTTATAATTCAATTTGGTAACCTGACGGCACTGAAACGTCCTTTAATTGGTTTTTTCGGATGAAAAATATTCTAGACAGCCTTCTTTATCTTCTCTACCCTGAACTCTGCCTGGTTTGCGGAAACAGCTTGATAGAAGGAGAAACTGTTATTTGCGGACACTGTGAAAACAGTCTTCCCCGAACCCGCTTTCATGATGACAGCGATAACCTGGTCAGTCAGCTATTTTGGGGAAGGGTAAACCTAAAGGCGGCCACATCTTTTCTGTTTTTCAGAAGAAAAGGCATTGTGCAGCAATTGATGCATCAGTTCAAATATAAAGGAGAGAGAGAAGTAGGGCGCTACCTCGGAAAGATTTTTGCGCAGGAGCTTGCAGATTCAGCGAACTATTCAGACGTTGATTGTATCGTACCTGTTCCTCTTCACCCTGATAAGCAAAGAAAGCGAGGTTACAACCAAAGTGAGGATATTGCGCGAGGAATGGCGGAAGTTTTCCAAATTCCCTGCAAAAGCAATTTGATTCAACGTGCTGTTTATACAAGTTCGCAAACCAAAAAATCACGCTTCAACCGCTGGGAAAATGTTTCTTCTGTATTTGTGGTTCCGGAGCCGGAATCAGTACACTATGAAAACATTCTTATTGTGGATGATGTGGTCACAACCGGGGCAACCTTGGAAGCCTGTGCTCAAAAACTACTGGAATCAACCAATAGCCAGGTCAGCATTGCAACGCTGGCCGTAGCTTACAATTGAATGTTGGTTGTATCTGAAATTCCTGAGGGATGGGTCGGGAAATCATCGTATGCGCTGGCCGGAAAGGGCATTTTGTTTCTGTTGTTCTGCAGCTTTCTTCTTAGCGATTCCGTTTTATTCAGCTTGTCGTAGAGAAACTGGATAGGGCCCGAAAAACCAGTTGCTGAGGCAGGACCCAAAACATCCAGTTCATCTTCGATGCTTCTGATAACAATATCACTCATCGCTTTCGGGTTTATATTCAGCGACTTAAAATCCTGCCGGAACTGCTCAAATGTTTTTCCGTAAATCGTTACCGCCTCCATCTCCGTAATATCAAAACGCATAGGGACCAATACCGGAAAAGTCATATCCTTATGTTCTTGTTTTACCACCACCTCAAACTGCTTGTATCCCACAAGTGAAAAAGTCAGCGTATCATGAACCCGGGCAGCTAACCTGAAAGAGCCATCCAATGCTGATACTGTGCCGGTCTGCAAGGTTTGGTTGATGATATGCACGTTGTACAAACCACTCATCTCCTCAGAATCTACCGCTCTTCCTTTAAAATAAAACAACGAATCACTTTCAGGAGACTGCGAAAAACCCATAATGGCGTTCAAAACAAGGAACCACAGACTGATGTATCTTATCTTCTTCATCACTTTGTTGCAATAATAATTCATTTTCGGATGATCGTCATGTTAATTGTTGTTAATGCTTGACTCATCCTACTTTGAAGATACAACTACCGTCTTTTTGAAATGTTGAACATTTCCTTTTAAATCAAAAAGCTGAATATAGATAATGTAGTATCCCGAATCTACCAATTCATGGTTTCCTTTGGTGCCATCCCAGAAAAGGGTATTCTCAGTGCCGAGCAGATAATTATTTTTCAGAACAACAACATCTCTTCCCTGAGCATCGAAAATCCTGATGTTAGCTGAATAACCTGCATCCATCAGGTTGATATTTATTGAAGTCACATCGTCTCTGCCGTCATTGTCGGGGGTAATTATTTTTGGAGAAACTGTAATCCGATCATCAGATATTTCTGATGAAAAATATTGTGAATTCACATCTCCGGGTGTAGCAAATCCCGACTCTTGCGAAGCGCTGTGCCAGTTATCCCGGTCAGCAGATGAAGTATAAGGGTCAATTCTTTCTAAAGACACGTCACGGTCATCATTCAATAACCCGAAATGCATGTCTTCATGATAGGTCAGGCTATCCAGGAAATTATCTCCTGCGGATTGAATCACAAGCTTTCCCTCCGCTGAGGGGAAAGCGGGAAACGCCTCAACCGATAAGAGATTTCTTTCAGGAGCATCCGGATAAAAAGCCGCAAGCTTCTTTTCATCCCGCGAAAGTGCGAGATAGGAGGATGAGCCCGATGGACAGTCAGAGCATTCGCGATGCTATTCTCAAAAGACATCGTTCTTCGAACCTGACATACAAAATCAGTGGATCTAACCCTGCAACAGGGAAAAGCATCCGTGATGCACAGCTATTCAACGCAGTATTTTACTTTTCAGGTGGAAATATAGGTCTGGCATTGAAAGCCTGGCTGGGAGCTGTTGTTTCTACCGATCAGGATTCCATTACTCTCAAAGAACCAAAAACACCCGATTTATCGCAGTTCAGCACGGTTGAACAAGACTGGATAGATCTCATAGAACTGGTGCTGCTCCACAAACGCCTCACGCTTTCGCGGATGATGCGTGTCAGCGGAGAGTCGCAGGCGAAGGTTCTCAAAAAAATAAATATGTTGAAGCGCGCCGGAATTCTCACAGAGCAAAACGATGGTGTGTATGAAATTGATTCTTATCTGTTTTATTGGATTCAAAAAATTTTAAGAAAGAGGAATTAGCTTATTTCCATCATAGAAAACCACTTACTCTGCGTCAACAATATTTGAGCTTTGTCTGAGAACTTCAGGCCTTCTTTTTTTGTATTTTCGCAGGAAATCTATTTAACGAATACAAAAACAGATATATGATCACTGAACAGTTACTCAACCCAAAAAGCATTGTTGTTGTCGGAGGATCTGACGACATCGAAAAACCGGGCGGAAAAATCCTGAAAAATATAATCGACGGAAACTTCAAAGGTAATCTTTACGTTTCCAATCCAAAAGCAACAGATGTACAAGGCATCAAAAGCTACCAGAATCCGGCTGATTTGCCGGAGGTCGATCTGGCTGTCATTGCTATTGCTGCCAAATACACTTTCGATGTGGTGAAACTGCTGACGGAAGAGAAAAACACCAAAGCGTTCATTATCCTATCCGCAGGCTACAGCGAAGAAAGCCATGAAGGTGCGGAGCTGGAGCAAAAAATCGTTGAGCAAATCAACGCGCACAAAGGCTCGCTCATAGGTCCCAACTGTGTGGGAATCCTCACGCCTAACCACCACAGTATTTTCACTGAACCGATTCCGAAACTCGATCCGCAAGGCGTTGACTTTATCTCGGGCTCAGGCGCCACCGCCTGCTTCATCATGGAAGCCGGCATCCCCAAAGGACTAACCTTCGCCAACGTATTCTCTGTTGGGAACAGCGCCCAGATGGGTGTGGAAGAGATTGTGAAGCACATGGACGAGACCTTCGATCCGGAAAAAGATTCCAAAGTAAAGCTGCTTTACATCGAAAACATCGACAAGCCGCAGATGCTGCTTGAGCATGCTTCTTCGCTTATCCGCAAAGGTTGTCGCATTGCTGCTGTGAAAGCCGGCGGCTCTGATGCGGGCAGCCGCGCCGCATCTTCTCACACCGGTGCACTGGCCAGCTCCGACGAAGCTGTCAATGCCCTCTTCCGTAAAGCCGGAATCGTGCGCTGCTACGGCCGCGAAGACCTGATCACAGTTGCTTCTGTGTTTATGCACCCGGAACTGCAAGGAAAAAACATTGCGATTATTACCCACGCGGGTGGTCCGGCGGTGATGCTGACGGATGCCCTCTCCAATAACGGCATGGAAATCCCTCCGATTGAAGGGCCGGATGCCGAGCGCCTGAAGCAGGAGCTTTTCCCGGGCTCGTCGGTGGCCAACCCAATCGACTTCCTGGCCACAGGTACGGCAGAACAGCTGGGCACCATCATCGACTATGTCGATCAGAAATTTGAAAACATCGATGCGATGGTGGTCATCTTCGGAACACCCGGACTGTTTAAGATTTTTGATGTGTATGATGTCTTGCACGACAAAATGCAAAAAGCCAAAAAGCCCGTATTCCCTGTCCTCCCTTCTATCCTGACGGCAAAAGAAGAAGTGGAATATTTCCTGGAAAAAGGACATGTCAACTTCCCGGATGAGGTGATGCTGGGTCAGGCAATGGCAAGAGTTTTTAATACGCCAAAACCTTTATCAGGAAATGAAGCCAAAGCCCAGGTGGACCGCTCAGAAATACGCCGCATTATCGCCTCCTGCGAAAACGGATATATTGCTCCTGAGAAAATCCAGGCGCTGCTGGATGCTGCTGGCATTCACCGTGCCGGAGAAGCCGTAGCCAAAACCGCTGAGGAAGCCACGAAGAAAGCTGCCACCCTTGGATACCCGGTGGTGATGAAGGTTGTGGGGCCAGTCCACAAAAGCGACGTGGGCGGTGTGGTGCTGAATGTGAAGGATGAAGCAGAGGTGAAGAAAGAGTTTGAGCGCATGATTCAAATCAAAGACACTACCGGCATCCTGATGCAACCCATGCTGTCTGGTCAGGAGCTGTTTTTGGGCGCCAAAAAAGAAGACAAGTTCGGACACATGGTCTTTTGTGGCCTTGGCGGGATATTCGTGGAGGTGATGAAGGATGTGACCTCAGCGCTCACTCCGGTATCGCTCGACGAAGCCACCGGCATGATTCAGCGCCTGCGCTCCTACAAGATGATTCAGGGTACCCGCGGACAGGAAGGGGTGGATGAAGAACAGTTCGCCGAAATGATCTGGCGCCTCTCGGCCCTGCTCGAAGCAGCTCCCGAAATTGTGGAGATGGACCTCAACCCGCTGCTCGGCACACCCGAAAAAGTGGTGGCCGTGGATGCACGGATTAATGTTGAGAAATAATCTGAGAATATCAGTTTAATCAGTGCCCGTGCTGAAACCTCAGTATTCTTTTGTTTTTATCCATGGCACACTGATTTGACTGATTATGAAGATTTACACAGATAGTAAGCAAGAAAATCACAAAAAGGGGAGTTTAACAATTCCCCTTTTTTTGTAACTTAGATCCTTTACTAAAAAACCATAACACGCAAAAACAACAATATGCCGGAAAATAACGCCCCCCTCGAAGCCCTGAAAACCTATTTTGGACATGAGAAATTCCGTCCGATGCAGGCGGAGATTATTGATAATGTGCTGGAAGAAAAAGACGCGCTGGTGGTGATGCCCACCGGCGGAGGAAAATCGGTATGCTACCAGATTCCGGCGCTGGTTTCGGAGGGACTGACGGTGGTGGTTTCACCGCTTATCTCGCTGATGCAGGACCAGGTGGAAGGCCTGCGGCAAAATGGGGTGCCGGCGGCTTTCCTCAACAGCAGCCTCACCGAAAGCCAGCAACAAAAGGTATCGCAGCAAATTACCTCCGGAAAGCTGAAGCTGCTGTATGTTTCGCCCGAACGGCTTCTCAACCCTGCCATGCTGTCCTTCCTGAAAAGGATACCCATCAAGTTTTTTGCCGTGGATGAAGCGCACTGCATTTCGATGTGGGGCCATGATTTCCGTCCGGTGTATAAAGATCTGAAATCGCTGAAAAGCGAATTCAACAATATTCCGGTGATTGCCCTGACGGCCACCGCCGATAAAGTCACGCGCAAAGACATTGTTAAGCAACTCGGACTGGACCATCCTGAAGTGTTTATCGACTCTTTCGACCGCCCTAATCTGCACCTGAAAGTACAGCCTGCCCAGCAACGGTTTAAGGTTATCAAGAAGTTTATCGATTTGCGCCCCAACCAGCCCGGCATTGTGTATTGCCTGAGCCGCAAGAGTACCGAGAAGGTCGCCGAAAGGCTGGCCAACTCAGGCATCAAAGCGGCTCCTTACCATGCGGGCATGTCGTCCGAAGAGCGTTCGCGCACCCAGCAGGCTTTCTCTAACGACGATATTTCGGTGGTCTGTGCCACCATCGCCTTCGGGATGGGTATCGACAAGAGCAACATCCGCTGGATTATCCATTACAACCTGCCCAAGAACATGGAAGGCTATTACCAGGAAATTGGCCGTGCAGGTCGCGACGGCATGGCAGCAGAGGCGCTGCTCTTCTATTCCTATTCGGATGTGGCTATCCTCCGAAACTTTATCGAGGAAAATGAGCTGCAGGAAATCAGGCTGGCCAAGCTGGAACGGATGCAGCAGTATGCCGAGGCACAGACCTGCCGCCGGAAGGTGTTGCTGAGCTATTTCAACGAGGTTTATCCCGAAAACTGCGGCAACTGCGATGTGTGCAACAATCCGCCCAGCTACATCGATGGAACGGTGGTGGCACAAAAGGCGCTGTCGGCTGTAGCCCGGCTGAAAGAGGGTACGGGCGCCGGCATGGTGGTGGATGTGCTGCGGGGTTCCTCCAAATCTGAAATTTTCCAGAATGGGTATAACAAGCTAAAAACCTATGGTGTTGGTAAAGACATCGATTATTTCGGATGGCACCACTACCTGATGCAGTTGGTGCAGCAGGGGTTTCTGGAAATTGCCTACGATGATCATCAGAAAATGAAGTTAACGCCACTGAGCAATAAAGTGCTCTATGAAAAGATGCCGGTGAAGCTGACGCGTCCGGAAAAATTTGCTGCCGGTGAAGCGCCTGTTAAAAAGAAAACCAAGAAAGAACGCTTGCGCGATGATTTGTTTGAGCGCCTGCGCATCCTGCGAAAGCAGCTGGCCGATAAGCAAAGCATCCCTGCCTACCAGGTTTTCAGCGACCAGACCTTGCAGCAGATGTCAGAATACCGCCCTGACACCGTAACCGAACTGATGGCGATTGATGGCGTGGGTCAAGCCAAGCTCGACCGCTATGGCGAAGTCTTTCTGAAGTCTATCGAGGACTTTAAAATCCAGGAGCGCGATCGTGGCAGTACCCATTTGGTTACCTGGCAAATGCTGCAACAAGGGAAATCGCCACAGGAAATCGCCAAGGAACGCAAGCTGAACAGCGTTACGATTTATTCACACATCGCCGCGCTCTACGAGAAAGGGAAACCAATCACTATTGAAAAATATATCAGCAATGAAGAGCTCGACAAAACCATCAAGGCCATTAAAACCGTCGGAGAAATGAACGGCATGAAACCCATCTTCGAGCACCTTGGCGGGAAAATCCCCTTCGAAAAGATCAGGCTGGCGTTGGCTGTTTACCATAGAAATAATAATTAGTCTGGGTTTGCAGTATCAAATTGACTGACACCAATAGCGAATAGCTGACATCAATGTTGAAAATCATTATCTTTGCTATATGAGTAAGAGAGAAGACCTGTTAAAAATGATTGTAGGGGTGGTTGAAAAGAATGCGCCCAATGCCGAAGTCTACCTCTATGGGTCGAGAGCCCGTGGAGATGACAGAAAGCTTTCGGACTGGGATGTGTTGATCCTTCTCGCAAAAGACCAGGTTTCCTTTGAATTTGAAAAGAAAGTTGTAAATGATTTTTATGATCTTGAACTGGAGACGGGCGAGGTTTTCTCACCATTTATCTATTCTAAAGAAAGCTGGAGTGCCAACTACGATGCTTCTCCATTATTCGAAAATATAAAGAATGAAGGGGTAAGACTAAAATGACAGGCACACAAAAGGACTTGATAAAATACCGGCTCGAAAGAGCAAAAGACACCCTGGAGGATGCCCAGATTCTTGCCGAAAGGGAAAAGTGGAATTCAGCTATGAACCGTTTATACTATGCCGCTTACTATGCAGTAATGGCTTTATTGCTGCATTCCGGACTCAAGCCGGGCACGCACAACGGAGCCAAATCCAACTTTAGTAATCACTTTATTAAGCCAGAGAAGATTGATAAGGAATACGGGAAAATCTATTCACAATTATTTACCTGGCGACAAAAAGGCGATTATGATGACTTTTTAGTTTTTGAAGAAGAAAATGTTATGCCTTACTTCAAACCTGTTGAAGAATTAATATCCCGAATTGAAGAACTCATCAATCAATAAACACCTTTCTTTTCTCACTCATTCTCATTAAAAACAGCTTTGATAAAAAACGTTGCACAACTGCACTACCTATCATCATGACAGTCAGCCATTACTTAGCAGCCAGCTCTACCCTGCGTAGTGCATGGTTGCAAGCCCTTGTGAGGATACTCTACTCACCGTAGTGTGAAAAAGCAGACCCTTGCAGGGCACACTACCCTGCGTAGTGAATGCTAACATGTGCGTGTCAGGCAACACTACTCACCGAAGTGTAAGACTACGGGTCCTTGCAGGATACACTACGCACCGTAGTGCAAAGTTGCATCACTTTGCAGGGTACACTACTCACCGTAGTGTAAGAATGCAAGACTTTGCAGGACACACTACCTTGCGTAGTGCGAGGTTGCAAGCCCTTGCGAGGGTACACTACCCTGTGTGGTGCAAGGATACAGGCAATCGTAGGCCACACTACCTTAGAGAGTATATTCCGG
>JASMTJ010000046.1:0-1236 GCA_041694335.1 Bacteroidales bacterium | reverse complement strand
GCAGTGTGCGCGGGATTGCTTCTCAGTTTTCAGATGCGAGCACCAATAAATGAATATGATTGGAGGTGACCACATAATTCAAAATGTTGGTTTCATACTTGTCCTTGGCTGCGTAGAGCCATTTAACCCATATATCTCTATAAACCGCCTGCCCCAGCAAAAAGTTCCGATCATGACAGCGGTGTGTGATATGCCAAACTTGACCAGGAAGAAAAAAACGAATTGGATATGGCATTTTGCATTTGAAGTTTTGCGCTACACCCCAGGGTTTGGAAATGGTCTCTGAGACCGTTATTTGCAAAGTACCTTCAGGCATTTCTCCCGGGTGATTGGGGATAGTAGTGTATAAATTGGTAGATGGATTATACCAAATCTCATGGCTGCCGGCAGCCTGTCAATCAAAAATAAAACCATGTCTGCGTATGCGTTTGACAATATCACGATACCGAAAACCGGCCAGTCTGCCCATCTCAGCAACCGACCACAACCTGAAGATCAAAAGCGTTGTCTATAGGCCGCAGAATCTTTTTTGAGTTTCTTTCGGTCTGCGCCTCAATTAAACGTCTGGCGACATCCCGAGCGATCTCCAGGGTTTCGGCAATCGTTCTGCCCTGCGCTACCAAACCCTGGACATCAGAAGATGTTGCTAAATAGTATCCTTCAGGCAACTGCTCTATATGGAGATTGATCATAGTTTCCATTATTATCCTCCTGCTTTTCTTCCTTAGGCTTGAATGCATGATCCATTTGGCATTTTAAATATAATACAAAAAATCCTATCAAATGGTCAATCGAAAAGCTTCTAGATTCGGGGTCGGACCTACATAACTCACTCGAACGGGAATGGTCCTGAGCTTGGGGTCGGACCTAACCATCATATTTAAATATCAGGATAAATGTCCCAAAATAGCTTGTTTTCGGAGCTTAGAAGGCCCATTTTTCCCTCAAAAACATCATTGTAAGCCGAGACAGGTTCTTTCAGCGCGTATGCCCCGGTCCTGCTTACTTCTTGAACCATGCGGCCGCAAGCTTTTACGCCAAGCAATTCCTTGTAGCTTGATTAGGTCCGACCCCAAACATTTCTTCCGGTACAAACTTACAAAATCACAGGCTTTTACGTACTGAAGCCTTTTCAGACAAGGATCTTTTTCCGGCAAAAACACACCTTGATCATCAAACACAAAGCTCATGCCGGACTCGGGATACTCTTTATTTGCCAAGGTTTGCCTCCAGCTC
>JASMTJ010000045.1:0-1075 GCA_041694335.1 Bacteroidales bacterium | reverse complement strand
GCAAAATCTGCTCTCGGTTATTGTTGAGCCGATAGCGTCGGTGGTGGAATGAACAAATGACGACGGCCCAGTGGATTGCTGGCCGGGATGAAAAAACGAACAAAAGGGCGGTAGGGCTGGCTCAGAAATGGGTTTTTCTACAGCCTCGTTAGGAGTATCTCGTACGGAGAAGCGTTTAAGTCATGTGGTTTAAAAAAAGTAATAAAAAAGAAAGTAAAAGAGATGAAATTTACCTTAGTCAGAGGTCTTGGAGAGAGCTCCCTGGATTTACTGAACCAAGCGTTGAAGATCTTAAGGTTGAAGCTATCAAGTTTGAGAGTTCAGTTAGGATGTACTTAGAAAACAAAGGAAGTTCTCTGAACAAAAGAGCTAGTCTAAAAAAAATGATTGAGTTATTGCCAGACTACCCATTTCACCCTGATTACCCAGAGGTTTGGACAGAGAACATAGAAGAATATGATACTCTGAGAGATTGTCGTAACAAAATAATTCATCATCGTGATTGTGAAACCTTACCTCCAGTAAAAGAACTCTATAATCGGTTTAAAATAGCTAACAAAGCGTTGATGCCATGGAAGTTTTGTAGCTCTTCGGATAGTCGATTTTCTTTTCAACGGTGGAATGACAATAATGAACTAGAGTTTTATATATATAACATTAAGTTTAAACTGAGAGTGGAAGATATAAGTAATTTGCAGCGTCAGTTAGACCCGCATTCGCGGGGAAAAGTTAATTTTGAAAAAGGCCTAATGATCGTTGCGAAGTACCATGACTATTTTTACGAGAACTTAACGGTATATATAGATGGTTATCCTAGTTTTGACTTAAATGTGGATGAAACAATGGTACTAAGCGAATCTTTAAGTAGCTTGCTTGGGGAGAGATTATATTCCTAACAAGCTTTTAAGAGTGATTCTGGACTTCCCCCAGTTCAGTAGACACGCATCGATAACTCCGCACGAGGAGAAAAGCGATGCCGGAGATGATTACGGGGAAGAAGACTCAGCAGTACAGCACTGAGTTCAAGGTCAAAGCGGTGGAGTGGAGTCACCAGGCCCACCGCAGCGTAAAAAGC
>JASMTJ010000044.1:0-2144 GCA_041694335.1 Bacteroidales bacterium | reverse complement strand
ATGAGCCGAAAGCACTGACTGGGTGAATGGGTATCAGGTGCTATTAGATCGTTCAAGGCCCTGTTGTTGCAGGCTTTTGAAACAGCTCAGGCTCATCGAAGTCACGGATTCAGGTTCCATTATAGGTTTATGATGTTTGTTGTACATGTTGGTCTGCATAAAACTGCTACGACGTCCTTGCAGAAAGATGTCTATCCCAATATTGATGGCTATGAATTCGTTGGTAGAGCCTGTAAAAATCTATCTGACCAAGATGAGCTGTACTTGAAAATCGCAAATTTTTGTTTTTCTAGGAAAGAAAATGACGATTTTCTTTTTAATGACGTAAGAGCGTTGATTGCTCAAAGACTCGAAAAATCTAATTTGTTACTAAGTGATGAATGGCTTACAGCAGATTACTCGGGATTTTTCTGCTTTAAAGGTGCCACCTGGCAAAATAAATTGGATCGGCTATCCTGTCTTTTGAAGGATATTGATCACAAAATTGTCGTTTCGTTGCGGGACCCGGTGGATGGGATTTTCTCTCAGTATTGTGAATTTTTGACTGTTGATGTGGACTCATTTTATCCGAGTTTCGAAGAATATTCTTTTTCCTCTAATGACGCTAAAGCTTATAACTATTCCCGCTTAAATGATTTTCTGAGTGAAAGGTTTGAAGATGTTATTTATGTGACATTTGACGATATCAAATCTGATCCAAGTTTGAGAAAAATTCGAGATGCGTTAGGTGTCAATAAATTACCGAAAATAGGGCATCATAACAAAAAGAGAAATGTTGGCGGCTTAGTCGAAATTGAAAAGAAGAGCAAGTGGTTTGATTATTTCTTGGAATGTGTCCCAACTTCCTTTAAGAAATTATTGAAGCGAGTGCACCCTATAGTCTTTTTGAAGGATTTAGTTGCAGCCTCTCTCGCAGAAAAAAGAACGGTATCGCCTCCAGGCCAGCGATTAAGGCGGCAGTTGGAAACCCAGTTCAAGTCTTCCTACGATTTTTTGAGTGAAATGCGTGACAGTTAAGGATAATATTAGATGAAGAAAGCCCTAATCACCGGCATTACCGGCCAAGACGGCTCCTACTTGGCGGAATTCCTTCTGGAAAAAGGTTACGAAGTCCACGGCATCAAGCGCCGCGCATCGCTGTTCAACACCCAGCGTGTAGACCACATTTATCAAGACCCACACGTAGAGCACCAGAACTTCGTACTACACTACGGTGACCTGACAGACTCCTCAAACCTCACCCGAATTTTGCAGGAAGTTCAACCGGATGAGGTCTACAATCTGGGAGCGCAGTCCCACGTAGCCGTCTCTTTTGAGGCCCCAGAATACACAGCAGATGTAGACGCCATGGGCACGTTACGCCTGTTGGAGGCGATTCGTTTTTTGGGGTTGGAGAGGAAAACGAAATTTTATCAAGCGTCTACCTCTGAGCTCTACGGGCTAGTTCAGGAAATCCCTCAAAAAGAAACCACACCGTTTCACCCGCGCTCACCCTATGCTGTGGCCAAACTCTACGCTTACTGGATCACGGTGAACTATCGCGAAGCCTATGGCATGTACGCCTGTAACGGTGTGCTGTTCAACCACGAATCTCCTCGCCGTGGTGAAACCTTTGTTACCCGCAAGATCACCCGTGGCCTCGCCAACATCGCCCAAGGGCTGGAAGATTGTTTGTACATGGGCAACATGGACGCGCTGCGCGATTGGGGCCACGCTAAAGACTACGTGCGTATGCAGTGGATGATGTTACAGCAGGACCAGCCGGAGGATTTTGTTATCGCCACCGGTAAGCAATACTCCGTTCGTCAATTTATTGAATGGTCGGCTAAAGAACTGGGTATTACTCTGCGCTTTGAAGGCGAGGGCGTTGAAGAGGTGGCGGTTATCGAAGCCATTGAAGGTGACGATGCGCCAGCGCTCAAAGCGGGTGAGGTAATTGTGCGGGTAGACGCACGATACTTCCGCCCTTCAGAAGTGGAAACCCTGCTGGGTGATCCGACCAAAGCCAAGGAAAAGCTAGGATGGACGCCGGAAATTACCACTCAGGAAATGTGCGCAGAAATGGTGGCTGAAGATCTTAAAATCGCCAAGCGACATTCGTTGTTGAAACAACACGGTCACGAAGTAATGCTTTCGGTGGAGAA
>JASMTJ010000043.1:0-1330 GCA_041694335.1 Bacteroidales bacterium | reverse complement strand
CATATTCTTAACGCTTTTTCAAAGTTCTTGATGAATCCCAAGTTTTTTTTATTTTTGTATATTTTTATTCTGGGGTCGCTCTTTTGAGCGCTTTCCAATATGTCGACTGTTTTGTCAGTAGAGCAGTCATCAACAACAATTATCTCCAGATTCTGGTACGTCTGGTTGGTTATTGATCTCAGCTGGTCGGCCAAGAATCGTTCGCCATTGTATGTGCAAAGTGCTATCGAAATGAGTGCTTCATTTTTTGTCTGGTTCTGCATTTTTATACCTTATGGCCAATATGGAGTGTCATTTTCTTTAAAGGCCTTCTGGCCTCGGAGGTATGCAGAGGTTCCTTTAAGCCGAGATTTATATTTCAACCTTTTTTTCGACGATGTTGCTGTAATCCACTTTATGAAATAAAGTGCTTTTATCCTATTAGGGTTTTTCTTCCCTTCGGCTAGTCCATGTTTTTGGTAGAAGTACATATGTGACCATGCGAAGTGCCAGTTTTTAAGCTCGTCGACTTTAGGGTCTGGTGTGCTGGATTGTCCAAGCAGATGCTGGATGTAAATGTTGGTATCTAGAGCAAGTCGGTGGCCCTGCTTTTTGGCGCGATAGCATAAATCGGTTTCTTCTGAGAATAGAAAAATGTTCTCATCAAAAAGGCCGACGTCTTCCAGTGCGTCCAGATCCATGAGAAGTGCCGCTCCAATGAGCCAGCGTCGGTCCTCTATTCCCCTGTTAAGATGGTCTTCAGGCCGCACGGCCGGAGCCATTATGGAGGGGTGGGGGGTTGTGTTAAGCATTCCCTCAAGGAGATCAGTGGTTGCATTCTTGGTGAGCTTTAGATCCGGGTTAACCAAGAATAAGTAGCGTGTCGTGGCGTGTTTTGCCGCCAGGTTGGCGGCTCTACCATACCCAATATTATTTTTTGAGGTTATTACCTTAACACCCGGGTATCTGCTTCTAAGCTTTTCACTTGAGTTGTCAGGGCTATTGTTGTCGACGATAACGAACTGAGAAGGACTCTCTTTAATAAAAGCATCCATGCAGTCCACTATTGTGGAGTAGCTGTTGTAAGAGACTATCGCAATCGTTAAATCTTCAATCTTTTCGTTCATTGGGTATATTCTGTGTAATATCCGGAGATTTTCCTGATCGATTTTAATTCGCGATACTAGCCGAAGTTTTCGGCCTACGGAAGTTTGTAGCAAACAGGCCCCTTGAGCTGGTGTCCTTCGCATAGCCGTTTGATATGATGTTCGGCAGATGCACAACTCTATGGTTCTTAAGTTTACATGAAACTTCTCATAACCGGCGGCGCCGGCTTCATCGGCTCCGCCGT
>JASMTJ010000042.1:0-3938 GCA_041694335.1 Bacteroidales bacterium | reverse complement strand
CATTGAGTGGGTGTGTTGCAAACATGCAAAATGAAGTCAGCATCACCACTAACCCCATTCCGGATTTATCGGTGAGTCAGGACACAACAATTTACCAGGGAGGAACAGCGGTCTTATCGGCCAGTGGCGCCGAATCGTATGAGTGGAATACAAATCCGGTTTCTTATTTGGCAGTAATCCAGGTAAGCCCTGAGGAGACAACAAGCTATGAAGTAACCGGAACCAACGAGTATGGGTGCGATGCGGTTTTATCGGTAATGGTGACCGTTGAAGAAAGTGATATTCCTGAGGTGAATGCGTTTACCCCCAATGGGGATGGTGTGAATGATATTTTCAGGCCGGGTTATTTTATTGAGGTGTTTAACAGGTGGGGCGTGTCGCTTTACCATGGAGATGAAGGATGGGACGGTACGTATGAAGGTACGTTTGTTCCGGCCGGGACCTATTATTTTGTACAAACGACAGACGCCTCCGGAAATGAAATCGATCCGGTGAAAGGCTCAGTTACATTGATAAGAAATAACAATTAATATGAATTTACGGATATTGAGTATTCTTATGTTTTTCTTCCTTTTCGCCTCAGAGTGGGTGACAGGGCAGGAACGCAATATCCGCAGAGGTGATGAAGCCTATGCTGCTGCTAATTTTGTGGAAGCGGTTGATCAATACACCAAGGCTTTACCAGCACTCAAAGAAGCTGCCGAACCTGTGATGGTGCAAGAGCTGATTTATAAGATTGGTGATGCTTACTTGCAGATGAACCAGTATGGAAAAGCACTTCCGTGGATGAAGGATGCGGTGGCGATGGGTATCTTTTCTGATAAAATTTACCTTAGGTATGCCGAAACGCTGGCGCTGAACAAAAAAACACAAGAGGCTATTGCCACCTACAGAACCCTTTGGGAAAAGACTGGAAATCCGGTAGCGAAGAAAAAAATGGCTACACTGGAAACTTATGACGATCAAACCACGCATTTCGTAAACATCAGGAATCAGCATAATCTGAACTCAAAGTTCAGCGACTACAGTCCTGCCCTTTACGGGAATAAGGTTGTTTTCTCATCTGCTCGGCCGGGGAAAAACTCTCAAAAGAATTTCCGCACCTCTCAGAATTATTCTGATTTATACCTCGCCTCATACAATAGCAAGTCTCATTCCTGGGGAAACGTACAGCCTTTTAGCGATATTTTCAATACCCGTAAATCGGAAGGCGTTTTCACATACAGCCAGGCTACCGGCAAGGCCTACTGGATGCAATGTCCGGAAAACAATGTGGATTGCCGGTTGATGATGTCTTCGGCCGGCCATGACGGAAACTGGGAAAGGGCTCAGGAGATTCGTCCGGCAGGGAATAAACCCACCGGACATCCTGCCATCGGAAACCGCGGCGTTGTTTTGTACTTTGTCTCTGATATGGCCGGTGGCTTTGGCGGAAAGGATATCTGGAAAGTGACACGAATTAGTGGCGATCTGTGGAGCATGCCGGTGAATCTTGGGGCAGAAGTGAATACAGAGTTTGATGAGTTGTTTCCCAGTATATCTGGTGACACATTGCTTTTCTTCGCTTCAGACCGGCCGGAATCATACGGGGGGCTTGATATTTATGTGTCGAAGATTCAGGGTGATAAGGTGCTTGAGCCCAGCCACCCGGGCTATCCCTTTAATACCGTCAGAGATGATTTTGGGGTTCTGCTGATGAACGATGGTGGGCTTTTTACTTCTAACAGGAACAATATCGCGCAAAGCGATGATATTTTTGCTTTCGACGGTTATCCGGGAGTTATTTACATCAGTGGCGAAGTAAAGGATAAGGAATCCCTCCAAAGCATTCCGGATGTAACACTCAAGTTAGATTTTGAAAATCATTCAGGGAAGGTTGAAACGGGTGAAACTGGAGCTTTTCTTTTCAGGACAGCCATGCAGTTACCGTTTGAGGTGGAGATAAACCACGAGGGGTATCGTCCTCTTAAAATGAAAATCCATAAAGATATGCTTGCTGAAGTCGGGAGCGGGGATACGCTGAAAAGAGACTTTTTTTTGGGGGCTGAACAGCCTCTGGCTACTATTGAAGGAAAGGTGACCTTGCGCGAAAGTGGTGAAGCGATGCCGGGAGAAAAGGTTAGGTTATTCGCGGGATCCAATGAGGAAGCGGTTGCTATGACTGATGAACAGGGAGTTTACCGTTTTGTGGATGTGATTCCGGAGAGGGGGTACGAGATAAAGGTGTCCAAGGATGGCTTTTTCTCTGAGTCAAGGAAAATCATCATTCCATCGCTTAACTCGTCTGCCATTTTTAGCCAGGCCACAGGATATGACACGGATTTTGAGCTGACACGCATACAGAAGGAAAAAGAGGTGGTAATCAACAATATTTTTTACGATTTCAATAAAGCCAGCTTGCGTCCGGAATCGAAAAAGGAATTGAATAAATTGGTTTCTATGCTTCAAGAAACGCCCAACGTCATTATTCAGATAAACTCGCATACCGATTCCCGCGGAAGCGATTCATATAATCAGAAGCTTAGTCAGCGAAGGGCGCAACGAGTAGTTGACTACCTCACAAGAAATGGAATTTCAACTGATCGGCTATTTGCACGTGGATATGGAGAGAAACGACTGCTGGTGAAAAATGCCTTTACCGAAACGGAGCATCAGCTAAACAGAAGAACGGCTTTCAAAGTGCTGGCTGTTTTGGCTGGAAAGGCATCGGCATCGCCCGACAATGAGATGTCAGAGCCTTCTTCGGACAATGGAAATCCCGAAAAGGAAAACACGCCTGCCCAGGATTTTGCTACAGGAGATTTGAGTTACCGGGTACAGATTATGGCCTCCTCCAAAAGACTTCCCAAAAGCAGATTCAGAAAGCTTACGTCAGGCATCCCTTCGGTAAAACTCTTTACAGACGAAAGCAACGGTGTTTATAAGTACGAGATAGGGGATCGGGCTTCTTACGTAGGAGCCGTAGAGCTCAGGAGGCAGGTGGTTGCGTTGGGGCAGCAAGACTGTTTTATTACAGCTTATCACAAAGGAAAGAAAATCAGTGTGAAGGAGGCTTTAAAGATTGAACAACCTTAAGGCAAAATTTAACATGATTAAAAGAACAAGACATATCATTCGGTTTTTGAGTAAGCAATCTAAGCTGATACTTTTGCTTGCTTTTCTTGCTGGTCATCCGTTGTTTGCACAAAACGACCCGCAGTTTAGCCTGGGAAGCTATAACCGGATGATATACAACCCGGCAGCTATTGCTCAATCTGAATACCTTGATATTATGGTTTCGGCACGGGAGCAATGGACAGGATTTGAGGATGCCCCTTCCACCCAGTCGCTGAGCGTGAGCAACTATTTTGATGCGTGGAGAATGGGTTTGGGAGTAAGCGTGGTAAACGATAAGCTGGGGGCCGAGAATATTCAGAATGTAAAGGCAAAATATGCTTACCATGTATGGTTGTCTGATGACAACTACCTTTCCTTTGGTTTGGGAGCAGGCGTGATGATGAAGTCTTTTTCCTCGGCTGATTTGATTTTTGAGGATCCTGCGGATGAGCATATAGCCGATGCGGATATGTCGAAAACAAGACTGGATTTTGATTTGGGCTTCGAGTGGCATTTGGGAGATTTCTTTATGGGGGCGGCGATAAATCATCTGACACAATCGAACAAAGATCCGAATATCTTAAAAGTGCAACGACATCAATACGCTTACGCTGGAGTGAGGCTTTTCGTAAACGATTTGGTTTCGCTAAGACCATCATTGAATGTTCTAAACGTAGAAAATATCTACAGTGTGGGAGGAGAAGTCACTATGAATTACGATGATTCTTTTTGGTTTGGATTAGGGTATCGCAACCACGATGCATTTTTACTCTCAACGAAAATCCGTCTATTCGAAAATTTGATTGCTGCATACTCCTACGACATGGGCGCCGGCGATCTGG
>JASMTJ010000041.1:0-1086 GCA_041694335.1 Bacteroidales bacterium | reverse complement strand
ATCTGCCCTGACTTTTACATGATACCTGAAGAGCCCATCCTGTCTGCCGGCTGAACAACATCTTCGTATGAGCTGCGTTAAACGCTCATAACCTGTCAGCTTACCGTTTTGGTAGGGAGCGTATCAGTCTTAGTTTTCGCTCTTACGCCTTTACGACAGTTTCGGAATGTTTCCCGATTATGAATTTTGTTGATTTTGCTTTTTGAGGCAAAATCTTACAAATTCTATATCGGGACTCACGCATCCATGCCCTTAATCGGTCTAAGACCCCGATGACAGTCTGCCTTGCGGTTTCCTGCAACGCCCATGAGATACGAAATCCGGGCGATTGGTACACTTATTCCGGGAGCTTCAACCGATAATGGTTCACCCTGTGAAAATACTATTTTACAGGGCAAGCCACACGCCAGTTGTCCCGGTAGGATGCTATTGGAAGAACAACAGGTTTTATCAAGACCTTTACCTTGTAAAACAATTATATAGAGCGACTTCGTGTCGCGACAACGTCCAGCGATATGGTGCGTGGCTAATCTTATTGGTAGATATTTTAGGCCCGTTAAGAATGCTCTTCAGAGGTGAAACTTGCTGTAAATATGATCCTTAGCCAAGTCCAATAACGCGCGTTAATGGCTGGCAATTAATACCTTTAAATAATTTTCCGGAGTCATAACCCCTAATGCACTGTTTTTAAAGTCTTTAGTATTCCGGGTAACTATCACATCTATGTCTCCAATCATTTCTGCGGAGAAGTTTTGTAAGGCATCTTCAAAGTCTTTAAAAGGTGAGTTTAGGGCTCGCAAAATTGTTTCTTTATCGGTAGTCAACACTTCAGTAATGGATATTAACTGATTTAATTTATCAACCACTTTTTCGTGCTTAGCATTCTGTCTCAACAAGTTGTAAACATTACTTATAATCACTGAAGTAATATGGCCCGTAATAACTTTAGATTCGCAAAGGGCTAATACTTTAGCTGCATTATCTGAAAACGGTTTTCGGTCGAAAAAGAAGTCCAGAATAACGTCGGTGTCAATCAATATTCTTTTCATCAGTATTAAATTAGTCCAAGTTATTGGTCTGATGGAA
>JASMTJ010000040.1:0-1019 GCA_041694335.1 Bacteroidales bacterium | reverse complement strand
CACTTCGTGCTTTCCACTGACGATCAAGCTCTTGGTACTCCTGCTGGGATTTCTTGAGGTCTTTCTCTAATCCCTTGGCTCGCCGAAGGTTGGAAAATGATGCCTGTATCTTCAGCTTTAGCTTTCTTTCCAGATCATCAAGATCAGATAGTTCATTCGTAGCGAATCCATCGATCAGTTCCAACAGTCGCTGTGCCTGAGGTGTCTGCCCGCCTTCCTCTGTTTTTGATTCGGTCAAACGGTTGAGTTGCTGTTGACTGAAGAATCGGATTGGCAAGTTTTGGAAGAAAGTTTCAGGATCATATAAATCACCATCACGCTGGACCGAAGGTTCCCCGTTTTTCCATACGATCCGGTCTTCCGCGCCATCAGCGCTGACCCAAGACACTTCAATCTCTGTTCCTTCTGAGTTCAGGGTCCCTTTTATTCGATTAATCCGGCTTTCCGTATCCTCATCAATATCCTCCGATTTGTCCTTGCCGAAAATAATACGCAGATATTCGAGCAAGGTGGATTTGCCACTTCCACGACCACCAATTACACAGTTCATGTTTAGTGAAAAATGAACCTCTTGATCGCCCAAAAACGCCACATTTTTAATTGTTATTGAAAGAACCCTCGCTTGCCGCATTCGTTGGTCAGGATGCACATCATTTGCTGTATCCTGAGGCAGTAGGATGCGTGACTCTTGGTCCAGGAAGGCCTGTCTGAGTGACTCAATAGATGGCTTCGACATCCTTATCCATGTATATCGATAGCCCAAGCTATTTGCGATAGGTTTTTCATCTTTCGATTTAAGAGATTTTGCATCTGACGACATGATCCAGGCAGGGTGAAAATTCTTTCGGCACCACGTTCCGTCTTTCCCACTTAGAATATTGTTGTACTTCTCTGCCGGAGGATTCTGAGTTAACTCCACACAATAAAGGAGCTCGTTAGCGTAGTCATCTCTATTTGCAGAGTCTACGAATATGCCCCTATTCTGGTCAGCATGTGCTGCGATAACGATGCCTTCATGA
>JASMTJ010000039.1:0-1995 GCA_041694335.1 Bacteroidales bacterium | reverse complement strand
GGGAAGCCAGCGAGGTAACTGAAGAAGCGGTTACTGAGGAAGAACCTTCGGACGAAGCTACTAACCAGGACGACGCAAAAGAGGCTGAGGCGTATCAGGATAATGAAGAAAACGATTCTGATGAAGAAAATGAACCCGAAGCAACGGATGAGGAGGACGCCATTGAAAAAGACGAGTCTGAAGAGGATGATGTAGCCGATAGCGAAGAAGGTAAAGATGAAATTAAATCAGAAGAAAGCCGGCAAGATGTTGACAGCGATAAAAAAGACAAATCTTCAGACCTTGGAAAAAAAGGTTCGGATGCTGAAAAAAATCACCCGGAAGAGGTAGATTATTCAACACTTTCGCGGGAAGAACTGCTTAAACACTACCATAAATTAATGAACGAATTTCCGGCATCGGCTATAAAAGGACATGTTGAAGCCATCCGTAAAGAATTCGAACGAAAAAGTGCAGCAGAACTCACCAGGATGAGAGAAGAGTTCATCGCATCGGGTGAACCGGCCGAAGCCTTTACGCCACCCCACGATGATCTGTCGGATGCTATGCAGGAAGCCATTCAGGCTTTTCGCAAAAAACGTGACGAAGAAAGAGCTCAAATTGAGGAGGAAAAGAAGAAAAACCTGGCAGCCAAATATGAAGTTATCGAAGGCATCAAGGATTTGGTCAACCGACAGGAGTCGCTTCATCATACTTTTGATGAATTCAGAGCTCTCCAGCAAAGATGGAGGGAAATAGGGCCTGTTCCGCAAAAGGAGGTCCACGACATGTGGGAAAATTATCACCTGCACGTCGAAAACTTCTACAATTACATCAAAATCAACAAAGAGCTTCGCGACCTCGATCTTAAGAAGAACTACGAAGCTAAGCTGGGCCTTTGCGAAAAAGCCGAAAAGCTCCTTCTGGAACCATCAATTGTTAAAGCCTTTAAAACACTTCAGAAGTATCATGACCAGTGGCGTGAAATAGGGCCTGTTCCTAAAGAAAAGAAAGAGGAACTATGGGAACGTTTCCGCGAAGCCACGGTAAAAATCAATCAAAAACACCAGGAATATTTTGAAAACCTGAAAGAAGAGCAACAGAAAAATCTGGAAGCCAAAAAGGAACTTTGCGAAAAGGTTGAAGCCATATTGGAAAAAGACCTTAAGTCGCCAAAAGAATGGGAAAACCACAGCAAAACCATTATCGAAATACAACGATTATGGAAAACAATTGGTTTTGCGCCCAAAAAAGACAACCAGGAAATATATCTGAGGTTCCGGGCAGCCTGCGACCGCTTTTTTGATGCCAAGCGAGAATATTTCAGGCGATATAAAGAAGAACAACAAAACAACCTGCAGCTCAAAAACGAGCTTGTTCAGCAGGCCGAGGCCCTTAAAGACAGTACCGACTGGAAGAATACCACCGAAGAGCTCATCCGCATTCAGAAACGGTGGAAAGAAATCGGGCCTGTACCACGAAAACATTCCGATGCCATCTGGAAAAAGTTTCGAGGTGCCTGTGATCATTTCTTCAACCGAAAGGCAGAGTTCTTCAGCAAAAAAGATGAAGCACAGGAACAAAACCTGAAGCTCAAGGAAGAACTTATTGAAGAGCTCAGACAATATGAACCAGGCAAAAACAACGAAGAGAGCTTCAGGGTACTCCAGGACTTTCAGCGCCGCTGGTCAGAAATCGGGTTTGTTCCGATTAAAGAAAAGGACCGGGTAAACCAGGAATTCCGTAACCTGATAAATGCACGATTCGACCATCTGAACATGGATGAAACCACCAAAGCTTTGCAAAAATTCAGAAATAAACTGGAAAACTGGAAACTGGAAGGACAATTTGAGGATCGCATCAACCAGGAGAGAAACAAAATCATCGGGAAACTGAAACAACTGGAAAACGATATCATTCTTTGGGAGAATAACATAGGCTTCTTCACCAAATCGAAAAACTCGGAAGCGTTAGTGCGCGATTTCAAAAACAAAATAGAAAACGGCAAACGCAACA
>JASMTJ010000038.1:0-16970 GCA_041694335.1 Bacteroidales bacterium | reverse complement strand
TGCAGTTCCACCACCGGCGCGCCGCAGCGCACCGCCGCATCGATCTGGGTGATGAAGAACATCTTATTCAGGTGCTGGAAAAAGGCGCACCAAAAGAGTTTGATAAAAACCATGTAAAGAAGCTATTGCGCGAATCGCACTTAAGAGTTCATATGGAAATGAACCAGGGAAAAGCTGACGCTGTGGGATGGGGCACTGACATCACGACAGATTATGTGATGTTTAACTCTGTCTACACCACTTAAAATATGAACCGATCTGGCACCCAGGTCGGTTTTTTTTTTTATGTGAATTCTATTGCGTAATTGATACACCCTCTGTATCTTTACCGGCGAAAAAATGAACCTATTAAAACCAAAACAAAAAATGAAGAAACTATTGCTTGTATTTGCTGCAGCCATCATATTTGCCGGATGCAGTGGAGAACAGAAAAAAGAAACCACACAAGATGAAAATGCAGCCAAAGAAGAAAAAACACCCAGAGTTGAGTTAGCAAAATTCAACACGGAGGCTGGCAATCACGTAGACCAGAAAGTTGCGGTTAGCGGCATTGTTGATCACGTTTGCAAACATGGTGGTAAAAAATTATTGCTTGTAAATGATGAGGCTGACCTTCATGTAACTTCTGATGAAAGATTCAGTGATGAATTGATGGGTAGCGAAATCGTGGTTGAGGGAATTGTTCGCGAGCTACGTATTGATGAAGCCTACTGCCTGAAAATGGAAGAGGACAACATCAAAAGTCATAAAACAGGTGAAACTGACGAATCGCTTTATGAGCGCAAAAAACGCCAAATTGAGCACTATCGCGACTCAATGCAACAAGCCAATGTCGATCACCTATCATTTTACTCACTCGAATACGTTGCTCACAACGCTGTAAAATAGATTGTGTTGATGATGAAACAAGTCAGAAAATGGAGCCGCATATTGCACCGCGATATCGGCTTCTTTTTTATTGGAATGAGTTTGATTTACGGCTTATCCGGAATTGCACTCAACCACCTTAACGACTGGAATCCCAACTACTCAGTAGAGATTCAGGAATTCAATACCAGTATCGATCTCTCTAAAACTCCCGTTATTGAGGAGAATATTCTGAAACTTCTTGATGAAATCAATTACAAGGGAGAATATAAAAAGCACTATTATCCGGATCGGGGAACCATAAAAATCTTCCTCGACGGAGGTTCTTCGATTCTTGTAAATATTAACCGCGGCTATGGTAAAGCCGAATACCTGAAAAAGCGCCCGGTATTTTACAGCGTGAACTACCTTCACTACAACCCAAACGACTGGTGGATGTGGTTTTCTGATATTTTCGCAGGTGCTTTAATCTTATTCGCGCTTACATCTTTATTTATGGTCAGGGGTAAGAAAGGAATCACCGGCAGAGGAGGTATTTATGCGGCTCTCGGAATTATTATACCAATTCTGTTTTTAATACTGCATTGATATCCTTTTCGGAAAGAAAACCCGAATCTCCTGAAATGAATTTTTCATGGTATTCGGGTTTTTCAGTTCTTGACGCTGAGCATTAATTCTGCTCAATAATGTCGTAAAGTTCCGATAGGTCGGGAGTTAGAATAATCTCCGTCCGGCGGTTTTTGCTGCGCCCCTCTGAGGATTTATTTGAAGCTACCGGAACATATTTGCTGCGTCCTGCTGCTGTTAAGCGCGACGGCTCCACATTGCTGTTGTTGATAATAATCCTTACGATGGAAGTGGCACGTTTCACACTCAGGTCCCAGTTATCTTTTACTTGTCCGGAACCATTGTAAGGGACATTGTCGGTATGCCCTTCGACCATCACACGGATATCCGGGTTGTTTTCGAGCACCGTAGCTATTTTCTTAATTGCCTCACTACCGCGTGACTCAACATTCCAGCTTCCTGATTTGAAAAGCAGCTTCTCCTGAAGGCTCAGATATACTTTGCCATTTTTCTGTTCTACCGTCAACCCTTCACCACGGAAATTAAAAAGTGCTTCGGCCACAGTTGACCGCAGGGCGTTTACCAGCGAATCCTGACGCTGTAAGACACTTTCAAGCTCCAGCAACCGCTGTTGTTTGCTTTGCAACTCCTGTTGCAACTCCACCAGGTTTTGCTCCTTTGCCGCTAACGACTTCTCCATCTCATTCACTTTATCTTCCCTTTCAATCAGGTTGTCCTTTAACACATTCAACTCTTGCAGAAGCGATCTCATCTCAGCAGTTTTGCCGCTCTTGAGGGCTTCATTCTCCTTTTCCAGAATCGACTGACGTTCCTGCATGGCTAGGTATTCAGCTTTGACACTTCGCAACTCTTTACCCAAAGAAGCAGTGTCCTTCTTCAGCTTTTCCATCGCTTTTTCCATCTTCTCCAAAAGAAACTCCTGCTCATTATTCTGATTCTGTAGCGCCAGATTTATCTGTTTCAGGTTTTGAATCTTTTGATCTGATTCTTCTTTCAAGGCATTAAATTTGGAAGAAGGAACACAAGATGAAAAAAAGAATACTGAAATTGCGATAAATAGAACAAATAATACTTTTTTCATGGTCTTGAATTTTAGATTTCAAAATTAACAAACTTCCACAACCTTGCGATACTATTTAAACCTCATTCAAATAGCTGATTACAATCATAAATCACTTTTTTGCCTTATTTTCGCATTTCAATGAAAAAGCGAAATTCACTACTCAAGAGGTTTCTTATCTGGCGCGTAAGGCATATCAGCAACCGCCAGTTCATAAATATGCTCAGCATCCTTGTGGGATTATCAACCGGGATTGCTGCCGCGATTATTAAGAATGCCGTCCATTTCATCCAAAACCTTCTTGAGGTAGGTCTTGCAGAAGAGTATCATAAATACCTGTATTTCGGATTACCTGCTGTTGGTATTTTTCTTGCAATCCTTTTTATGAAATACATCATCAGGAATAAAGTACGCCACGGAATTCCGAATGTGCTATACAGCGTTTCAAAACAGAAAGGCTACATGCGCCCGCACAACACCTTTTCTTCCATTGTAACCAGTGCCTTCACCGTAGGTTTCGGGGGTAGTGTCGGACTGGAGGGCCCGACCGTTTCTACCGGGGCGGCTATCGGTTCGTTCATGGGTAAAGGCCTGCATCTTGAATATAAGCAGGTGGTATTGTTGCTTGGTGCAGCTTCGGTAGGCGCCATGTCGGCGATTTTCAAGGCTCCCATCGCTGCAATTGTTTTCGGGCTCGAAGTTATTATGCTCGACCTGACCATGGCTTCGCTTATTCCTTTGCTACTGGCATCGGCCACAGCCACGCTTACTTCTTACCTGCTTATGGGAATGGATGTGTTGTATCCTTTTGAAGTGCAGCACGGCTTCGAAATGGCCGAAGTACCTTTTTACATTGCGCTTGGAATCTTCGGAGGATTGACGGCCGTATACTTTACCAGAGTCTACATCTTTATTGAAAAACAGTTTGAAAAAGTTAAGAAATCGGGAATGAAAATTGTTGTGGGAGGTGTTGCTCTCGGGTTCCTGATCTTTCTGTTTCCGGCGCTCTACGGCGAGGGATATGCCGCCATCAACAGCGGATTATCCGGCGAAACTACTTTCCTGATGGAAAAAAGTATTTTCAATTACTTTGACAATAACTTTTACCTTACAGCCTTGCTTCTGCTGAGCATGGTACTCACTAAAGTTATTGCCACTTCCATTACGTTTGGTGCCGGTGGTGTTGGAGGCGTGTTCGCTCCTACCCTCTTCACCGGTGTTAACCTCGGATTATTATTTGCATTAACAGTAAACTACTTTGACATCAGCATCATACCCGAGCAAAATTTTGCCCTTATCGGGATGGGGGCGCTAATTGCCGGCGTGTTGCACGCTCCGCTCACAGCTATCTTACTTATCGGGGATATCACCGGCGGTTATGAGTTGATATTTCCTTTGATGATTGCTGCAACCATTTCTTATGCCACGGTCCGGCTGTTTACCAAGCACTCTGTTTACACGTATCAGCTAGCAAGGCGCAAAGAATTAATCACGCATCATAAAGACCGCGCTATCCTTCAAATGATGAACATCAAAAACCTGATAGAGACCAATTTCTCTGCCATAAAACCCAACGACACGCTTGGTGATTTGGTGGAAGTTGTATCACATGCAAAGCGGAACATTTTTCCGGTTATCGATGAAAATAAAACTTTTATGGGGATTGTGGTGATGGACGATATCCGCGAAATCATGTTCAGACCCAGCATGTACGATAAAGTCAAAATCACGGAATTGATGTTTATGCCGGATGTGACGGTAGACATAAACGATTCGATGGAAACTGTGGCTCACAAATTCAGAATTTCAGGAAATTTTAACCTTCCCGTACTTGACAATGGACAATACAAAGGTTTTGTTTCCAGGGCTAATGTTTTCTCTACCTATCGCAGGCACATCAAAAATATGTCGGAAGATTGATTAGCTTTCTTGTCGCTCGACTTTTGTATGCGCCCAAATATCTCCTATTCGTTGCCTGTTTGGAGTGTTTCGGATGGTAATCACTGCCACAAATCCAAAGAAAAACATATCTACCGGGTCAAGCAAATGCCTTTTAAGTGATTGGCTAAAGGTTAGCTGTTTCGAACCTTCTATCAAAGATACCGGGCGTAACCCTGCAAGGAAATTACCTATTGTACAGCCTACTAATTGCTCAACCCCCGATGTCATCATTAACCAAAAAACTAAAGGAACTAAAGCCGGGAGGCCATTCACTTCGTATCTCCCCTCCTCTGATGGCTGTCCAAAAGCATAAATATAAACCGCAAAAAAGGCATAAATAAAAGTATAATCCACCAAAGCAGCCAGAATTCGTCTTCCTATATGAGTATTTTTCATCAATTGATTAGTTTTTAGCCTTTAAAGCTAAGTTTTTTAATTATTAAAGTAGCCACAACGACCTCAAATAAACTAAGCGGCAAAGCAAAGCTTAAAATCTGGAAAGGCAACACATTGAGATTTGCCGTAACTAGCCACATTAACACAAACCCTCCAAACCATGAAATAAAGATGGTAGACCACAACCGGAACTTCTTTGAAATTATGAAAATAAAGGCAGCGAAAAGCATAGACCATAAGCCCCAGACAACTCCGTTAATGGACGCTGACGGAAAGGTGAGACCTAGCTGCTCGTAATGCTCAACCCAATAACTTTTAAATAAAAATTCATTCCGGATAAACTCTGAAAGGCTTATCCAGATGGTAGCCAGAAAAACAGGTATTACAGTTTTTTTCAAAGAATTCATTTTTACTGTGGTTTTTACTTATCAAAACTAGTGACTGCTTAACGTATCTAAAAATCACCTCATCTTTCCACCAATCAATAATACAAAAAATACTAACCTTAAATGTTTCACGGCGATACTGATAGCTAAATCGCCAGATTTTCTCAATGCACTAATTAAACATAACACAATTCAAAATTCAAATAAACTGAATTACAGGAACTAACCACAAAGTTTTTCAAGTTCTTTTATCAATGCCTCTTTTTTCTTGTCTTTCACACCAAGACTTGTAATAAGTTCTTTTTTATCCAGCAACTGCTTGCAGGTAACAATATCCTTATTAAGTAATATTTTTAAATCCTGTTTCGAAAGATGATGCAACACAGTTAAAGGATAGATTTTCATCTCATCAATAATATCCTTCAGCCCTTTACCAACCGGATAGTCCCAGGCCAGCAGTTTTAAGCCGCTGCATTCACCATAATCAATAGAATCCGAAGAAAACCTTGTATTTGTAACCACCCATCCCGTAAAGGAAAGTCCTTGATACTTTTGGTTTTGCTCTCTTTTTCTGATGATATCATCCACACGCGAACGTACATAAAGCGGGACCTGCACGCTCACCTGTTTTCCCTGGTCAGTGCTGTATTTACACTCCATCAAGTGTTGAGCATTGGTGTCTGTAGCAATGACGTCCATTTCATGAGTTACACATTTTCCTTCCACCACAATACCAACTTCAGTTCTAAATCCTTTTTGTTTAAAAATCTGCCCCACAAACTGCTCAAAAGGATATCCGGTTGGGCCTAATTCCATGATGGCCTGTTTGAGTTTATATTTTCCGGAGGAACCCGACAATTCTTTTCTTAAAAGGGAAAACGCTTTCCCATAAATCTTTTTTGTGGAAACTCCGGGAAATATCCAGTTTTCAATTTTTTCTACAATTCTTGCAATAACCTGCTCATCAGCACCAGATTTACGTAGCGAATGTTCCAGCTTATACTTAGAAAAAAGCTCTTGCTCACCCGAAGCTTTTGTAATTAATATTTCTTTCATAATCAACTGATATATTATTGCTGCTTCACAGAAAAATCTGCGCGCTTTAATTGATAAAAGTAGACAAAATTAAAATCTGATGAGTTTGATGAACAATTGATTTACCGCTTTCATTTCATTTTATATAATGATTCGTTATGGGAACAATGAATAAGTATCTGGAACAAATCTCTGCAGGGCATCCGGTCATGCAGATACTCATTTTTACGGCTTCATTAATTCTCTTATGGATTATTGGCCGAATTATTAAATACGTGCTGAAGCGAGCTTCAAAACGAGTATTGAATACCGACAAACCCGTTTATTCAGCTTTCCTGAATGCCTTCTCAAAGTCGGTAACCTTTATCCTTATCACTTTGGGAATAGCCTTACTGGCACATTTGCTTCCGTTGCCCTCCAATGCAGGACAAATAGTACTTACTGTTTCCTCGGTGCTGATAGCCTTATCGCTGGGAATGCTTGCTTATTACATGGTTGACGCCCCCGGCGTTTGGTTTGAACAACTTATGATAAAGCAGGATAATTCCACCAGCAAAATGTTTGCTCCTGCCATACGTAAAACGCTGCGGGTAATCGTGGTAATCCTGATTTTGATTCAGCTATTTCAAATTCTGAGTGACAAACCCGTCGCCTCGGTTATAGCCGGATTAGGAATTGGAGGTCTGGCGGTTGCCCTTGCTGCTCAAGACACGCTTAAGCACTTTATCGGTTCGTTTGTGATTGCCGGCGACCGCCCGTTTGAAATAGGCGACCGCGTAGTAGTGGATGGCCATGACGGCCCTGTAGAATCCATCGGTATGCGCAGCACGCGCATCCGCACCCTGGAGGGGCATCTCGTTTCGATTCCTAATGGAGAACTCGCTAATCGAACCATCCGAAACATCGGGAAAAGAACATTTATCAGAAGACTGGGGAATGTGACCATTACCTACGATACACCCCCGGAAAAGATTGAGCGGGCGGTGGAAATCCTTAAAGAAATTCTGGATAATCATGAAGGGATGAATGAAGAACTGCCACCACGTGTATATTTTAATGAACTGAACAGCGCGTCGTTGAATATCCTCTTCCTCTATTGGTATCACCCGCCCGATTACTGGGCCTACATGGATTTTACTCAAAAAGTAAACCTGGAAATCATGCGTCGCTTTAATGCAGAAGGCATCGACTTTGCGTTCCCTACACAAACGCTTTACCTTGCCGGCGACAAGGCTCGGCCATTGAATATCGGGTTGACAAAAAATCAGGAGGACGACCCAATGACTTGATTCATGGAGTTCAACGTATCCTCCACTTGTGAAATAAATCCGGGATTGTCGGTGGCAGGAGCCACAAACGACAATCCCTCTTCATTTATTCGCTTTTGTGTTTCGGCAATGATCTTCTTCAGGTTTTCGTCATTGTGAGCCTTGTGCATGTCGCGTACCACTTTCGCATACATCTTCGGATTGTTACGCGAAAAAAAGAGTTGCAGAATAAAATGTTTGATCTGTTCTTCCATAACTTCGAAAACCCTTTTTCAGGATTTTTGTTCTGACTATCCCTTTATAGATTTACTTTTGCAGGAAAATCATTCGAAGTGCAGGTTTTACTGATAGACAATTACGATTCATTTACCTTCAACCTGGTTCAGATTCTGGAAGAATGTGGAGCTGAAGTTTCTTTAATGAAAAATGATGCTGTTGATTTTGATAAGGCTTCCCAATTCCGGAAAATCGTTTTATCACCAGGACCCGGGCTACCGGAAGATGCCGGGAGTATGACTGAAGTGATTCACCGATTTCATAAAACAGCTTCCTTTTTGGGGGTGTGCCTCGGGCACCAGGCCATCATTGAATATTTCGGCGGTCGACTCAAGCAACTCAAAACTATCCGGCACGGACATCAAAACACCGGCATCATTCAAGAAAACCACATGCTTTTCGACGGACTGGATAGTCGGGTTTCTATCGGGCATTACCATTCGTGGGTTGCCGCAGAAAAGATTCCTGAAGATATTTTGGTAACCATGATGGATGATGAAGGTCATGTGATGGCAGTCAGGCACAAACACTTTAACCTCCACGGCGTACAATTTCATCCGGAATCGGTGATGACTCCTTCAGGAAAAACAATGATTAAAAACTGGCTTAGTAATCCCTAAAGTCTTTCTTCTTCTCAAGCTTAAGATCTTGCAGCAATGATGATTTCGCCTGGATGGTGAAGTTCCAGCTTTTGTATCCACCATAAGGAATCCAGTTAAAGCTCATCTGCCAGCAATGCAAGTCACGGTAAATATTGAGAGAAGTGTAAGACAGCTCTTTTTGCTTGAAATCATAACCTGACCGCACTCTGAATTTCCACTTGTCTGTCACATTCACACTGCCATTGAAATTGAGTGTCTGGATAACATCCCTGTTATACTTGTCGAGCGATTGCTGATAGGCATTCGTATAATGAAAGGTGTAGTCGAGATTAACACTCCATTTGTTATCCCAACGGAAGTACTGATCACGGTTTTGCTGGATCTGCTCCATTTCGGCCTCTGTTCCCTCCTCACTCGATCTCATCTCTTTCCAATCGGTATCGCTGAAGCTCAGGTTCAGTCCAAATTTCCAGCTGGTGTTGGTTCTTCGCAAGAATTTTCCTTCTTCGTTAAGTACGAACTTGTTCACCCTCCGGTTGATTGCCGTATCAAAAACATAAGGGTCCCAGGCACTGCTATACTGGAGGTTTACCTTATCAAACAATCGGGTTCGGCCACTCACCCTTAAGATAGACCAGTTCAGTGAATCAGCTGCCATGTTGTATGAGGTGCTCAGCGAAAGGTTTTCTATCAGCTTAATCTTCTTATCTTCCTGCACAGAATCATTGGGTGTTCGTACTTTCATTTCCAGGTTATTCGAAAGGCTGAAGTTCAATGAACCAGACTCTCCTGAAGAGGGATAACCATAAATACCATTCTGAAAGATAGAATATTCCTCATAAGTTCCGGTGTTGTGGTTATAATAGCGATCGTAATAACCATAGAATGATTTGCTGAAATCGGGCCGGTATGAAAAGCTTACACTCGGATTCATAACATGTCTGACGGCTTTAACAGGACCCTTTTTAAAATTCAGCATCCCGTAAAGGCGTGTGCTGATGGAAGAGCTGAAGCTGAACTCATGCGCCGCCTCAAATCCCGGAACGGTGTCGGTGACCACTTCACCCGGAATGCTGTCAGCAAGGTTGGGTTCAAAATCTTTCCGGATAGTCCGGGTATACCAGCGCTCAGTGAAATTCACGGAGTTGCTCCAGTTAAAATACTTCAAAAGTTTAATGGAACTGTTTATCGGAATCGTATGCTTCATCCCGTTTTCGAAGCGGGCAATCATATCGTTATCAAATGTGAGCAGCGTATCGTAGGTGTTCAGTTGGTTACGTGCATCCATTTTGTATCCCACACTAATGTTTTCGTACCACTTCAAGCTCCCTGAACGTTGCTTGCTGCGAAACGGATAAAACTTGTTAGCAGAAATCGATAATTGTGGCAAAGTAATATTTACCGTTCGGTTTAAGGTGTTCTGATTGTGATTCATACTTGCCGTCAGGAATATTTTATTATCGAAGTTGGTTTGATAAGAAATACTTGACTGGAAGGTATTGGAAAGATAATCGCGCGTGCTGACCGGGTTAAATTGGTTGTATGAATTAGTAACAATATTCACATTCGATGTAAACCGGCTGTTGGGTCGCGCTTTGGGATCCTGCGAGTGCGTCCAGCGGATGGAAAAATCTTTGCTCACCTGGTAGCTGTCGGTTCCCGGCTCCCCGGTTTTGTTTACGGTATACCCACCACTAAAAGAGCCGTTATACCCGTAACGCTTTTTGTAGCGCAGGCGAGGCTCCAGGGCCCAGCTCCCTTTGGTGTAGATGTCACCTGTCAGCTGGAAGTCAATCTTGTCTGAAATCCCCCAGTAGTATCCGCCATTCTCGAAAAAGAATCCGCGGTTATTCGATTCACCATAAGAGGGTACAAGGATACCGGACTGCTGACCTTGTTTGTTAGGGAAGAATCCGAAAGGAAGAATAAGCGGAATCGGGACATCCTCAATAACCATGTATGCCGGGCCGCTTACAATTTTATCCTTGGGAATCACCTTTGCCTTGGTATAACGCAATTCAAAGTGCGGATCGTCAAGCGAGCAGGTGGTATAGCTACCATGCCTGACGTTGATGGTGTTATCAGGCATTTTTTTAATTGTTTTTCCATGCAGGTACCCCTCCCCCTCACGGGTTTTCACTTTTTTGATATATCCCTTTTTGGTTTTGTAATTATACCGCATGGTATCGGAGGTGTATTCCTTTCCCCCTTCAGTAAACACCGGCTTATCCACAAGCTTCCCTGTTGAGTCGACACGCCCGAAAGCATTAATCATATCTGTGGGGAAGTCAATCTCGATATTGGCTGATTTGAGGTTTATCTTATCGTAGTCGATTTCAGAATCCTTATAAAGATAAACTTTACGGTTTTTCAGGTCGAAACTGATAGAGTCTGCGGCATGATACTCTACCGGCGCGTTAATGGCATCTTCACTTTTTTTCAGGCTGTCGGCAGATACAGTATCGGCGACAATAACTGAATCGGGATTAATGGAATCGGGCGGAAAAAGAGAATCTCCCACAAAATTATCTGCAACAAACGAGGTATCTATTAATGTGGAGTCGGTTAGTCTTTGGTCATAACGCGCTCTTACAGAATCCTCAATTGACTGCGACTGAGCCGCCGTAATAAACCCCAGCAACAGCATAATCAACAAACTCAATACCTTTATATCCTCTGTTTTCCTCAACTTTTTGTGAATGTGCTGTGTTATATCTTCTGATAAATAAACTTCCAGAAATGTTTTCTTTTGTAACTTTGCTTCTATAGCAAAAACAATACCAGTATATCTTTTTGCGTTTCAGAAATAAGTTTCAAAACTAATAAAATATTACTTGGGTGAAACAGTTGCGATTTGTTTTTGGAGTCTTGTTTTTACTCCTGGCCTTTGTTAGTGAGGGGCAGCAAGGTTCTTATGTAAGGAAAGTGGTGATAGATGCAGGTCACGGCGGAAAAGATCCGGGAGCACTAGGGAGGCGATCGAAAGAAAAAGACATTGCCTTATCCATAGCTTTAAAAACCGGAGCATATATCAACAAGTATCTCCCGGACGTAGAGGTCATCTACACCCGCGATAATGATGAGTTTATTGAGCTGCACCGACGGGCAGAGATTGCTAACTCAAACAATGCTGATCTTTTTATTTCCATCCATTGCAATGCCAACCGGTCTTCACAGCCCTACGGTTCGGAGACCTATGTGATGGGGCTTCACAAGTCGCAAGCCAACCTCGAGGTAGCTAAAAAAGAGAACTCTGCAATTTTGCTTGAGGAAAACTACCGCGAAGAGTATGACGGCTTCGACCCCAACAGCGATGAAGGCTATATAAGCCTTTCGCTTTTGCAGAATGAGCACCTCGACCAAAGTATAAAAATGGCAGACCTGGTGCAGGAACAGTTTCGTGAGCGGGTAGGACGGCGCGACCGCAGCGTTCGGCAAGCCGGATTTCTCGTCCTCTATCGTACCACGATGCCCGGTGTTTTAATTGAAACCGGATTTTTGTCTAACCGGAAAGAAGAGAGTTTTCTGATATCTGAAAAAGGACAGGTTTATATTGCCTCAGCTATTTTCAGAGCCTTTCGGAATTACAAGGAAGAGATGGAAAAAGGGCTTCCTAAAAAAGAAGTGAGCCACGTGGTGGTTCAGGAAAATCATCCTGAAAAAGAAAAAACGAAAGCACAGGCCACAGAGGTCTATTTCAGCGTACAGATTGACACCTCGCCTGAAAAGCTGAAAACCACCCCCGCAAATTTTAAGAATCTCAAAGGTGTTGAGGAGTATTATCATTCAGGACTCTATAAATACACATACGGAAAAACCACCTCGCTACCGGAGGCCCACCGGATACAGAGCCAGATGCGCCGAAAAGGCTTCGACGGTGCTTTTACGGTTGCTTTTAAGGCCGGCGAGCGAATATCCATCAGCGATGCACTGGAATTACTCAAACATAAATGATACATTTGTACAAACTAAAAAAATAAACCATTGAAGATTTCAAAAGAATTTAAATTAGGCGTGTTGTTTGTAACTACCCTCGTGCTTTTGGGCTGGGGAATTTCTTTTCTGAAAGGAAAGAATATCTTCTCAAACAACAGAGAATTCTATGGAGTTTACGATCAGGTTGAAGGTCTTTTGGTCGCAAACCCTGTTACTGTGAATGGTTTTGAAGTGGGACAGGTAACAGACATTGCTTTTACGGATGACAATAGCGCAAACATTATTGTTACCATGGAAGTAAAAGATGACTTTATTATACCTAAAAACACTGTGGCCCGCATCTACAGCAGTGACATTATGGGCTCGAAGGCTGTAGCCCTGAAACTGGGCAGTTCACAAGAAAAAGCTCAGGCCGGAGACACCTTAACAGCCTCTGTTGAAGGAGGGCTCAGGGAAGCAGTAAATGAGCAGGTAAGGCCTATTAAAGTGAAAGCTGAAAACCTGTTGATGAGTATTGACTCGGTGGTTACGGTGGTGCAAGATGTTTTTAACCCCAGGGCACGTGATGATTTGGCAAAAAGTTTTGAAAGTATCAGCGAGGCAATGGAGTATCTCAAGAGCACTACCTACAACCTCGACACCCTGGTTACCTCCGAACGTGATCGCCTGGCTATGATTGTGGGCAACCTCGAATCGATTACCAGAAACATTGACTCGAAAGAAGATCAGATTAACAACGTGATTAATAACCTTTCAACAGTCAGCGATTCTATTGCTAACGCCGACATCAGCACTACGCTGAAGAAAGCAAACCAGAGTATAGACCAGATTACGGCCATTACTCAAAAACTGAACGAAGGACAGGGATCGGCCGGTAAGCTGCTAAACAACGATTCGTTATATAACAATCTTGAGGCTGCCACCCATGAGCTGAATATGCTGCTGCTCGACATGAAGCTTCACCCGCAACGCTATGTGCATTTTTCTGTTTTCGGAAGAGGAAACAAACGTAATGAGTACATACCGCCTGAGGAAGAAGAACAAAAAGAATAATAACGGAAACTGCTGGCCCTGAAGGTCAGCAGTTTTTTTATACCTCTGGTCTTTTAAAGAAACAGGAGCTTACACAAAAGAAACAGCGTCTTACATCAAAGAAACGGTGGCTTACATCGAAGAAACAGTATCTTAATTTGCAGAAACGACTGCTTACATTAAAGAAATCGTGTCTTACACTGAAGAAACGGCATCTTACACCGAAGAAAATGTGACTTACATTCAAGAAACAGCAGCTTACATTGGAAAAATGGATGCTAACATAAAAGAAACCAGATCGGACAGTGGCGAAATCAGGAAATACCTTCCGGAAGTTTAATAGACATCCATATTGTTTTTGGGCCGTTGTGCTTCGAGCCACTCAAAATCAGGAAAAAACCGGTCTTCATCCGTGGAGTCTTTAAAGGGTTTCATCACTACATCAGGTTTTTCAATAAAAGTAATCCATGAAAATTTATTATCCTCGAAGTAGATGGTCATGCTTGAAGAAACTGATTTATTGATGCCAATGAGCGAACCGTCGTCATCTTTCACATAGTATATCGATTCAGCGTTGCCATCGGTCATAATTTTATTGAGGGAGTTTTTCTTGAAGAAAGCCTTCATGTACTTCCCTTTGATTTGGTTGTACCAGTCGAGGGTATCGTGCGATGCTATGAGTGAGTTGTTGAATAGCTCCATGTACTCCACTTCATTGCCGTTGAGAGTGATCGAAATGGTGTCGCCCATCACCTGGCTGCCTTCGGCCCAAATCACCGGATCTTTGTACATATTAATCACAGAGTCTACCGCTGAGTATTTGAGGCTGTCGCAGGCACCTTGCAGGTCGTAGTTAAAAAACCTTGTTCCGAAGTAAGAATAAACGTTCTCAAGCTGCTGTGTACTGTCGAAAGTGGCGTACAATGTATCGCCGGAAACAAAAAGCGAATCGGTTTCATCAATCAGCACTGCGCGGGCACTGTCGGTAACATAAGCGTAAAACTGCTGCTCGAAATACTCCGAACGATGGCCTGTAATCAGCACATCCTGCTCGGTATCGCGGAGCCAGATATTCCGGCGGGCATCGCCGTATCCGGTATTCCTGTTAAAGAAAAGGCTGTCGCCGCGCAGGGTTTGTTTGCCATTATTCAGGAAAGCATTTTTACGAAGACGTGTTACATCCTCAAGTGTATTGTACCATCCGAGCTCAGCATACAAGGTGTTCTCTTCACTCCGAATCCACGAAGGGCCATAAAAATAGGAAGTTTTGGAAATAGTGTTGTACATCAAAGTATCGGAAGACATGGTATAGTCAGGATTATGAACCCGCACACTGTCGTGGAAAGTAAAATGCTTTTCTTCAGTATCGTAGTAGCCTTTAATGCTGGTGAGCCGGTTGACGCTGTCGACAATCTGACCTCCGGTGGTGTACTTTGCTGTGGCATGATTACGGTCATAAACCAGGTGGTCAGTAGTCAGCGTGGTGGTATTGTCGATAAGTTCCACATCGCCATAGATGTTGGCAATACGGTTTTCGCCGGTGTAATGCAAAATATCACCATAAAGGTTCATGGTGTCGCTCACCTTGACATGAATGTTTCCATAAGCATCTATATCCTTGGTTTCCTGGTTGAGCAGGGCCGTATCGCAATAAAGGTAAGTGCTGTCGATTTCGAAGATCACATTCCCGATAAATTTTCGCATATCCGGATTCTCTGCACGGTCGAAGGTGGATTTGTCGGCATTGATAATATTTACGACCTTGGTTTCCTGCGCTTTCGCGAAAAGCTGAATCCCCATAAAAATCATCAAAAGAAAGATACCTTTCGAAAAGCGGAAATATATTTGTTTGCTATACATTGTTTTACGTTTCTTTATTGCGGGATAAGACACAAATTTCGAACCACAGCAAGCGTTTATCCTCTAATAGTTCACAAAAATAGATAAAGTCATCAGAATGGGATTCAAGTTCTTTTGAGAAGATTTTTAATATTAAGCTCTTTTTAATACATTTGACCGTTCTAACTACTTACATGAGGAATTACCATGAAGAAAACCAATCCGAAAAAGAATTATGAGCAGACGCTCAAAGAAGCCGGATATATTCCCAGGAAAAAAGCCACCCAAAAAGATTACGACCGCATAGGTTTTATGTCGGGACTGGAGGTCCACCAGCAGCTAAAGACGGAAGAAAAGACTTTCTGCCACTGCCCGGCGGGACTTTACCACAAGCATGAGGAATACGATGCGGAGGTTATCCGCCATATGCGTCCCACGCTGAGTGAGCTGGGGGAATATGACGGCACAGCCCTGATGGAGTTTAAAACCCGCAAGGAAATTGTTTACCGTCTGAAAAACGAAACCACTTGCACCTACGAGGTGGATGATACGCCTCCGTTTCCGCTGAATCAGAAAGCGCTGGAGATTGCCCTTGATATTTCATTGCTGTCGAAGCTGAATATTGTGGGCGAGGTACACATCACGCGTAAGCAGTACCTGGATGGCAGCATCCCTACAGGTTTTCAGCGTACGGCCATCATTGGTGTGGAAGGGGAAATCCAGCTCAGAAATAAAAAGATCAGGCTCATCCAACTAAGCCTCGAAGAAGACTCTTGCCGCGAAATATCTGATTACCGCCATACGCGTGTTTATAATACCGACCGGTTGGGGATGCCACTCATAGAAACAGTAACCTATCCGGACATGGTCAACCCCGATGAGGTAAAGGAAGCAAACGATTATATCCGCTTTCTGAATCGCAGCACCGGAAAAGTAAGAACGGGTATTGGCAGCGGCCGTCAGGACCTGAATGTTAGCTGCCGCGGCGGATCGCGCGTGGAAATAAAAGGAGTAGCCCACACCAAGTGGCTCCCCGGGTTATCGCACAATGAGGCTTTCAGACAGTGGTCGTTATTATTGCTTCGCGATAAGCTGAAAAACAAGGTCAAAGACACAAAAAAGTGGAAGATGACCCACCGCAAGCTCAACTTCTATGATTTCGGATTTAAGTATCAACCGCTTGTGGACGCCCGCGATGAACGTCATAAAATTATTGCTGTAAACCTTCCGGGATTTGCCGGAGCACTTTCGCACTTTACGCAGCCCGGGAAAGTTTTTGCCAACGAGATTGGCGACCGCCTGGCTGTTATTGCCTGCCTGGAGCGCCCGAATATGACCAACTCTGAAGCCCTCGAGCAAGTAGTGAGCGATGAAAACTGGGATAAAATCAGGGAATACCTGAAAAGCAAGCCTGACGATGCCCAGGTGCTTTTCTGGGGCCCTGCCGAAGATATTGAAACGGCACTTGAAACCATTGAAGAGCGCTGCCAGATGGCTTTTGAAGGAATACCCAACGAAACACGGAAATCGTTTGAAGACGGCACCACCATTTTTGAGCGCGTGCTTCCGGGTGCCGACCGGATGTATCCGGACACCGATTCCCCGCCCATCCCGCTATCGGACGATTACATTGAAGAAAGAAGGAAGGATATTCCTGAGGAGGTGATTGATCGCTACAAGCAACTGAAGAAATGGAAAGTGCCTGAAGACACTTACCACTACATCTTTAGCAAAAACCTTTACC
>JASMTJ010000037.1:0-4630 GCA_041694335.1 Bacteroidales bacterium | reverse complement strand
GCTCACAAACCGTAAAAATACCGCGCTACAAAGAGGAGGATTTGCTTAATTATCTGAAGGAAAAGCATCAGGCCGGGGAAGAAGAGGCGCACAACGCTGTGAAGATTGCCAACGGAAACCTGGTTGCTGCCCGCGAAGCCATTAAAACTTCGGAGATTGAGATGTTTAATTACGAGAAGTTTCGCGCGTGGATGCGGATGTGTTTTGCAGCTAAATTCACTGACATATCCGAATTTGTGGTGGAAGTGTCGCGGCTGGGGCGTGAGCGACAAAAAAGTTTTTTGAGTTATGGCCTCGATGTGATCAGAAAGTCCATGCTATTGAACTATGCCGGCATAGACGCTGCCAGGCTTTCGCCTATGGAAGGAAAGTTTGTACAAGGCTTTGCGCCTTTTATCAATGAAAAAAACCTGGATCAGCTTTACAAAGAATTTAATGATGCGATTTATCATATCGAACGCAATGCCAAGCCAGATATTTTGTTTACGGATTTATCCATTCTTACTACCAAACTCTTGCATGCCGGAAAAAAGTAGGACACTGAATTTCAATTACATTTGCAGGTGGAGGTGGCTTTTACTCCGCACTGAAATTGAAGAAATCCTTGCTTTAGATAAGGACTTTGGATGGCTGAAGCAACAAACAAAAAGCAGTTAACAGGTGGTTTGGAAAAGGAGTTTATGTTCATCCTGCTAAAGCACTGATTATTATATATGATTTATTATGGACAACAAGAAAATTAATATACATAACGACTTCTTCACGAGAGGTTTTTATACAGAACCGAACCTGATATCGTCGAATGAAGCTTTTTTTAAGGATGGATGCTGCAAGCTTGATGCACATGACTGGTTAAAAGATATCATCCTTCCGGAAAGCCAGAAGCAAAAAACGTATGTGCAAATCCGCTTTAAAAATGATCGGAAGGAATTTTTCGAAAAAAAGAAAGATCTTCAGCTCGAAGAAGGCGATATTGTAGCTGTTGAGGCCTCACCCGGGCATGACATCGGGGTGGTGTCGCTCACAGGTCAGATTGTTTTGCACCAGATGCGGCGCAACAAAATCAATCCGAAAAATTACCAGTTTAAGAAGGTTTATCGTAAAGCACGCATGAGCGATATCGAGAAATGGATTGTTGCGGTGAAGCGTGAAGAAGAGACCAAGATTCAGTCGCGACAGATTGCTGCACGGCTGCGTCTGAACATGAAAATTAACGACATTGAGTATCAGGGCGACAACACCAAAGCTATTTTTTATTATACCGCGGATGAAAGAGTCGACTTCCGCGAGTTAATACGTATTCTGGCCGAGCGCTACAAGGTGCGTATCGAGATGAAGCAGATTGGTGTGAGGCAGGAAGCCAGCAAGGTTGGTGGTATTGGTTCGTGTGGCAGAGAGATGTGCTGCAGCTCCTGGATGAACGATTTCCAGTCGGTTTCGACAAACACAGCCCGCACCCAGCAGCTGTCGCTCAATCCGCAAAAACTGGCCGGACAATGCGGCAAGCTGAAATGCTGTCTGAACTACGAGCAAAAGCTATACGAACAAGCCCTTCGCAAATTCCCGCAGGATAATATTGAACTGGAAACAAAGGAAGGTGTGGCAACACTGCATAAAACCGATGTCTATAAAGAGGTGATGTGGTATGCATACAAAGACAAAGGGTCATGCAACCTTGTACCTATTCCGTTGAAAAACGTAAAAAAGATTATCCGTGCAAACGAAAAAGGCCGTAAACCTGAGTCGCTTGAAAAGTTTGCTATTGATGAAAAGAAGGATAACGATTTTAACCAGGTGGTAGGTCAGGATGATTTAGGAAGATTTGACTAAGTATAATGTTTCATAAAAAAGAGCGTTTAAGTTGCGAGTGTTGCTATCTTGAGACGCAAACTAACTGAAAAAGTAAATCGAAGTTATAGATAAAGTAATCTTCAAAAAATTGAAAAAGGAAAAGCACATTATTCTCGGGATGTTGATGGTAGTATCCATCGCTCTAATACAATCCTGTGATTCTGAAAAAGTTTATGACGAGTACCGTCCTGTTAACCCCGAAGGATGGTATAAAGGGGATACACTCGTTTTTAAGCCTGTTATTCAGGATACCTCACAGCTTTACAACCTGATTTTCAATGTAAGACATACTACCGATTACGGATACAGAAACTTATACTTTTTTACGCAAACACACTTTCCGGATGGGGAGATGGTGGAGGATACCATCGAGCTCATGCTTGCAAACAAAGGCGGTGAGTGGTTTGGCAGTGGTTTTGGCGCCATTCGCAATGCAAAGATTATGATTATGCACCGGGCCCGGTTTCATCATGAGGGGGAATACCGTTTTGAGGTGCGCCAGGCGATGCGCAACGACAGCTTAAAGGAAATAGAAGACATCGGTATCAGGATAGAAAAATATCAATAGCAAAATGGCTAAGAAAAAATACGTTAAATATCTTATTGCGCTCTGGTCGGTTTTTGTATTGCTGATTGGAGGCGTGGTGTTGTTTTTTGCAGCAATCTCCTGGGGATATTTTGGAGATATGCCCACTTTTGAAGAACTGGAAAATCCGAAGAGCAACCTGGCTTCCGAGATTTATTCGGCTGATCAGGTCCTTATCGGGAAGTACTATGTGGAGAACCGATCTAACACCCACTACTCGAACCTTTCTCCCCACCTGGTGAATGCCCTGGTAGCTACCGAAGATATCCGTTTCCGGAATCATTCAGGCATAGACCTTAAATCACTGTTCAGGGTGGCTTATGGGGTGGTTATTGGCGACCATAAAGGGGGTGGTTCCACTATCACTCAGCAGTTAGCCAAAAACCTGTTTCCGCGCGATTACAACCTCAGCACTTCTGAGCTTGTAATGCGTAAGTTTAAAGAGTGGATTACTGCGGTGAAGCTGGAACGGAATTATTCAAAGAATGAGATTATTTCGATGTATCTTAATACGGTGCCATTTGGCAGCCAGTCGTTTGGAATAAAGTCGGCCGCCCGCACCTACTTCAATAAAACACCGATGGAGCTGAAGGTGGAAGAAGCGGCAATGTTGGTTGGCGTGGTCAATGCGCCTACACGCTACAGCCCGATCCTTAATCCGGAAGCCTCTTTGAAGCGCAGAAATGTGGTGCTTACGCAGATGGCCCGCTACGAGTACATCAGCGATGCCGTAAAGGACTCGCTGGTAAATGTTCCGATCGATATGTCGGAATACAATGTGATGAGTCACAAGACAGGGATTGCAAGATATTTCAGGGAATACATCCGCGGCAAGCTTCGTTCATGGGCAAAAAACCACACCAAAGCAAACGGAGAGCCCTACAACCTGTATAAGGATGGGCTGAAGATTTATACGACCATTAATTCGCGCATGCAAAAAATGGCTGAGGAGGCTGTCAAGGAGCATCTCGCGGAGGATTTACAGCCTGCATTCAACCGTCACTGGGAAGGGTATACCAACGCGCCTTTTGTCTTCAACAAAGACAGTGCCGATGTGGAGGTGAGACGCATTCTTACGCAAGGCATGAAGCGATCGGAACGCTATCGCAAAATGAAAAATCAGGGTGTGCCAGTGGATGAAATCAAGGAGAGTTTCCATGAAAAAACAAGGATGAAAGTATTTTCGTGGAAAGGAGAGCGTGATACAACCATGACCCCATGGGATTCGATACGCTATTACAAAAGTATCCTCCAGGCCGGACTGATGTCGATGGAGCCACGTACCGGCTTTGTCAGAGCTTACGTGGGTGGCCCGGATTACGACCATTTTAAGTACGACCATGTCACTTACGGCAAGCGCCAGGTGGGCTCTACGTTTAAGCCTTTCCTCTACACGCTGGCCATGCAGGAAGGGGGGATTTCACCCTGCACCAAAGTGCCGAACGTGCAGACGCGCATCGAACTACCCGACGGAACGTTTTGGGCCCCGGAAAACTCATCCGACGACCGCATTGGTCAGATGGTGACCCTGAAGTGGGCGCTGGCGCATTCAAACAACTGGATTAGTGCTTACCTGATCAAACGCTACTCGCCACAAAGTGTAAAGAAAATAGCCGAAAAGATGGGCGTGGAGAGTCATATTCCCGAAGTGCCGGCCATAGCCCTCGGAACGCCCGACCTGTCGCTTTATGAGATGGTAGGCGCATTAAACACCTACTCGAACCAGGGTATCTATGTGGAGCCGATTTTCATCACCAGGATAGAGGACAAAAACGGAAATATTATCGAGCGCTTCATCCCGCGTCAGGAAGAAGCGATGAGCGAGCAAACGGCTTACCTGATGATAGAGATGCTGAAAGGAGTGGTGGATGAAGGAACAGGAATCCGTTTGCGTTTCAAGTATGGTTTTGATCAGCCGATAGCAGGAAAAACAGGAACTACGCAGAACCAGTCAGATGGATGGTTTATCGGGCTGGTGCCCGAGCTCACCACCGGAATCTGGGTGGGGAATGAAGACCGCGCAGCACACTTCCGTACTATTACACTGGGACAGGGAGCCAACATGGCACTGCCCATCTGGGCCCTCTACATGCAAAAACTGTATAACGATTCCACCCTCTACATGCCCAAAAACAGCTTCGACAAGCCAGACTACCTTCCGGTAGAAATCGACTGCGAAAAGATGGAGCAACA
>JASMTJ010000036.1:0-3621 GCA_041694335.1 Bacteroidales bacterium | reverse complement strand
CACCTTCGAGCTGGTGCGGTTTACATGCTGCCCGCCCGGCCCGGACCCTGTGGTGGCCTTAAACTCAAGTTCTTTTTCCAGTTCCCGGCTTCGGATGTTGTTCATTACAGATTCTTTTGCTGCAAAGGTAAAGGAAAACAAATGGAAGTCTGTATATCTGATTTGGTCCTAATTCATATGCTCCGCCATTTTCGCTAAAATCTGCCCTTCCTTGTATCCCATTATTTTAAATAAAATTTTTCTGTCGGGTGAAATTAAAACATAGTGTGGTACTGCATACGCTCCATACTTATACCTTGTAGACTTATCTTCCTTTTCATTAGATAAATAAGTCCATGGAATATTCTTTTCTGATATTTGCGACATCATCGAAAATGCGTTCGACTGGGTTATATAAGTTACCAACTCCACTTTCTCATGATACTTATTATACACCTTTTTCAGTTCCGGAATAGACCATTCGCAAGGTTGACATCCGGGTGTAGAGAATAAAAGCAACACAAACTTGTCTTCTATGGCTTTTAGCTGACAAAACCTGACTTTGTTTCCGGAGGTATCTGTAGATGTAAAATTCACCCAAGTATCTCCTCTTTCCAAAGGATTTATCGAGGTGTATAAATCTAAATCTTTTCCTGAACTGTGATTATGATACTTCTCAGGAATTCTGCTGAACAATTCTCTTATCGTGTCAAGGGGATATTTTGTCTTAATCCCATTCAATAAAAAGACGGCCGTTAAAGAGTTGAGATTTTGTCTGACGAAGACTTTGGTGAGTGAATCTATTTTAACTATTGCCTCGTGATTTTTCTTAGATAAACGCTTGTAATAAGCCGAGTCATCAACGCCTTCCAAGGCCATTCTATACAGCTCTATGTTTGTTTCCCCTCTGATATCATTATACTTTTTCACCAATTTTCTGTGCTTTTCAAAAACATCCTGGGTTTCCGATCCGGTTACTGTATAATTATTCATAGTACCTGATACTGTTACTTCATCGTTATTCGAAATGAATAATGGGATTAACTTGTTCCATTCTCTTGCTGTACTATCAGCTAGAACTACCCCTATAAAAGAAGTTTCATCCAAGTTCTGTCCCTCATATACACCAGATTTCAGTCTTTTAGCTTTCTTACGAAATCCATTACTATCATTATGTCCAACAAAAATCAGGGTTCCTTCAGGCAAACTATCCAGTTCAATATAGATTTTATAATTATCTTCCTGCGACATTAAGGAGTAAGAAAAGAGCAATGTGGAGATCAGTAAAACAAGGTTTTTCATTTTTTAATTGATTAAGTGGTTAACATTTCTCAAAGAAACAAAAACAAAACCAAATATCAAAAAATAAATCCAACTCTTAATCTTAAACCAAGGCCTGGCGCAAACGTTTCCGATAAACCCGGAAATAAACTGCTGTAGCTGATTCTTTTATTAATTTCGTATCCAGAACAAAACGAAAAGTACCAGGACTATGAAAAGATCAGCAATTTATATTTTAATGGCCGTTCTGACTGCTTCCATCCTCTCAGGATGCGCTGATGCAGAGCAGAAATCACTGAAAGTGCATTCACCAAACCAAAATATCGAAGTCAGTTTCGAACTGCTTAAAAATGGTCAGCCTGCCTATGCTGTATTCCATAAGGGAAACGCAGTTATCGACACCTCAACTCTGGGACTTGAGCTGAAAAATCAGCAAAATATGATGGAAGGTTTTGAAGTGGTTTCATCCAACACCAAATCCTTTGATGAAACCTGGGAAATGCCCTGGGGCGAAAAGCGCGAAGTAAGAAACCATTACAACGAGCTGGTTGTAAACCTCCGGGAAAAAGAAGCCCCTCATCGAAAAATGGATATCCTCTTTAAGGTGTATGATGACGGTCTGGGCTTCCGCTATCATTTTCCGGAGCAGGAGTACCTGAAGGAGGTTTTTATCCTTGAAGAAAACACAATGTTCAGCCTTACCGGCGATCATACCTGCTGGTGGATTCCGGGCGACTGGGATATTTATGAGCACCTCTACAGCACCACTTCCTTTAAGGATATTGATGCGACCAAATACCGCGATGATGCCAACCTGGCGCAAACCAGCGTCCCGCACAATGCCGTTAACACCCCGGTGACCATGCGCACCAAAGACGGGCTGCACCTCAGCTTCCACGAGGCGAACCTTACCAATTATGCCGGAATGACTTTAAAAGTAAATCCTGATGAACTGATGATGGAGAGCGTGCTGGTGGGCTCGGATAACCACGACTACAAGGTGGAGCAGCAGGCGCCTTTCAGCACTCCGTGGCGCGCGATACAGATTTCTGAAGACGCTGCCGGACTCATTGAGTCGGATCTGATTGTTAATCTGAATGAACCTAATAAGCTTGGAGATATTCCATGGTTTAAGCCTACCAAATATGTGGGCATCTGGTGGGACATGCATTTGGGCACCAAAACCTGGGACATGGGCAAAACACAGGACATGAATACTTTCGGAACGAAAGGAAAAGCGTCCACCACCCACGGAGCCACCACCGAATATGCCAAGGAGTTGATTGACTTTGCTTCTGCAAACAACATCGGCGCTATCCTGGTGGAAGGATGGAACACCGGATGGGAAAACTGGATTGGCTTCGAAGACCGCGAAGGGGTATTCGACTTTATCACACCATATCCTGATTATGACTTGCAAGAAGTAGTAAGATACGGAGAAGAAAAAGGCGTGGAACTGATTATGCACCACGAAACTTCCGCAGCACCCCGCACCTACGAGCAGCAGCTCGACACCGCCTACAAGCTGATGGAATCGCTGGGCATCCATGCCGTTAAAACCGGTTACGTAGGAAAAATTATCCCGAAAGGGGAATATCATCACGGACAATGGATGGTGAATCACTATCGCAAAGTGTTGCTGAAAGGCGCCGAGCACAAGGTGGCAATTAACGCACACGAACCCATCAAAGCCACCGGACTGCGACGCACGTATCCGAATGCCATATCCCGCGAAGGGCTGCGCGGACAGGAATTCAACGCCTGGGCCACCGATGGCGGCAATCCGCCTGAGCACCTGCCCATTGTGGCATTTACACGCATGCTCAGTGGCCCTATCGACTATACTCCGGGAATTTTCAATATCAAACTTGAGCCATATAAAAAGGAAAACCAAGTCAACACCACCCTGGCGCATCAGCTGGCACTTTACGTTGTCATCAACAGTCCGGTGCAGATGGTTCCCGACCTGATTGAAAGCTACGAAGGTCACCCAGCGCTTCAGTTTATCCGCGATGTGGGCGTGAACTGTGAGCAAACAAAAGTACTTGAAGGCGAAGTAGGCGATTATGTTGTGATGGCGCGCCAGGAAAGAGAAACCGGCAACTGGTTTGTTGGCGGCATAACCGACGAGAATCCGCGTAAGCTTACTGTGGATTTCAGTTTCCTGGATAAAGGCAAGAAATACACCGCCCACATCTACAAAGACGGTCAGGATGCTCACTGGGATGACAACCCGACCAGCTACCAGATTGAAGAAAAAACCATCCGTAAAGGCGACACCCTCGAAATCAACCTCGCCGCAGGCGGTGGGTTTGCTATCAGTCTGGAGTAAGAAATTTCAAAATCCAAATTCCAAAAAAG
>JASMTJ010000035.1:0-1015 GCA_041694335.1 Bacteroidales bacterium | reverse complement strand
ATAAAGCGGATTTGGCAATGGAAAGAGGAAAAGGGAAATCGTATAATTGAACAACTGAAACAATTGGGTGCTTCCTGCGATTGGAGCCGACAACGCTTTACTATGGACGAAGGCCTGAGCGAAGCTGTTAAAGAAGTATTTATTCAACTTTACGAAAAAGGACTTATCTACAAAGGTAAACGCATAATAAATTGGTGTCCACGCTGTGTTACCGCTTTGGCGAATGACGAAGTGGAATATATGGAAGAAAGCGGACATCTGTGGAATATGAAATATCCTTTAAAAGATGGTAGCGGTTTTGTAACAGTTGCTACCACTCGTCCCGAAACTATGCTGGGCGATACAGCAGTAGCGGTTAATCCTAACGACCAGCGCTATCAAAAGCTGATAGGGAAAAAAGTAATTCTACCTTTTGTAGAGCGCGAAATTCCTATTATAGCAGATGAATATGTTGATATGGAATTTGGTAGCGGCTGTGTGAAAATTACTCCTGCTCACGATCCTAATGATTTCGAGATTGGCCAGAGGCACGACCTGGAACAGATTTTGGTAATAGACGAAAATGGCGTTATGAACGAAAATGCCGGCTCTATGTTCCAAGGTATGGATAGATTTGAATGTAGAAAAAAACTGATAAAAGAGTTGGAAGATAGAAAGCTTTTGGCTGGTATCGAAGAGCATCAGCACTCGGTAGGACATTGCTATCGTTGCGATACAGCTATCGAGCCCTATCTTTCCGACCAGTGGTTCGTTAGCATGAAACCTTTGGCAAAACGGGCTATCGATGTGGTTAAGGATGGCCAGGTGAAATTCCAACCTCAAAGATGGGTTAAGGTTTATCTGCACTGGATGGAAAATGTACGCGACTGGTGTATTTCCCGCCAGATATGGTGGGGACATCGTATTCCGGCCTACTACACTCCCCAAAACCAGATTGTAGTTGCCAAAAATAAACAGGAAGCTCTGCAGAAAGCACGCCAAAAATACGATGAAAACTTGCAATTAGAGGAACTGA
>JASMTJ010000034.1:0-2241 GCA_041694335.1 Bacteroidales bacterium | reverse complement strand
TTACGAGTACATGCAGGAGGACATTAATCTGGAAGAAAATTTTGAATCTTTCCTACCTGAGGGGTTTCTAAAACTTGATTACCAGGAGCAAGCGGTGAGGCAGGCCATGAAAAAGCTTGAGGAATATAATGGGGTGTTCCTTGCTGATGTGGTGGGACTTGGCAAAACATTCATTGCGGCTCAACTGCTTCAGCAATTGAGAGGTAAAATATTGGTTATCTGTCCTCCCGTTCTGAAAGAATACTGGGAGCAGAGTTTAATGGATTTTAGAGTTCCGGCAAAGGTTGAATCCCTCGGAAAGCTGGAACACATTATCCGAAAAGGAATTGACCGCTGGGATTATATTGTAGTAGATGAAGCACACCGGTTTAGAAATGAAGCCACACAATCGTATGCTGATTTGCTGGACATCTGCCGGGGCAAGAAAGTCATTTTGGTTACTGCCACTCCCCTAAACAACACCATTGACGACATCTTCGCTCAGCTCAAACTGTTTCAGGCTCCCAAAAACTCCAACATACCCGGAATAATTAACCTTGAGAAGTTTTTTAATGGACTTCGGAAAAAACTGAAAAAGTTCGAAAAGCATGATCCGGAATACCAGGAAATGATCCGGGAAGTTTCCAAAGAGATTCGTGAGAAGGTTTTGAAACATGTCATGGTTCGAAGAACCCGAAATGATGTTGTCAACTTTTTCAAAAAAGACATTCAACAGCAAGGTCTGGCTTTTCCTGAAATGGGTGATCCCCAGAAAATCATCTATGAATATGAAGGAGAGTTAGAACGTATCTTCAAAAGTACAATTCAGTCATTGGCTGAATTCCGCTACGCACGATATATTCCATTGCTTTATTACACGGGCAATAAAGGCTTGACTGAATTTGAAAAGCAGCAACAACGAAACGTTGGAGGCTTTATGAAGGGCATTTTGGTAAAACGCCTGGAAAGCTCGTTTTATGCCTTCAAGCAAAGTGTGCAGCGCTTCATCAAATCTTATGAGCGCTTCATCAATATGTACAATGATGGCACTGTTTATATCAGCAAAAAAGTCAATGTTTATGACCTGTTGGATAATGATGACTTTGATAAGTTGGAAAAAGCCGTTGAAGAGGAAAAGGCACAGAAGTACGAATCAAAGGATTTCAGAAAGGACTTCCTAACTGATTTGCAGCATGACCTAGAAGTTTTGAAGCAAGTCTGGGCGCTATGGAAAAATGTGGATGAAGACCCTAAACTTTCTAAGTTCATTGCAGAACTAAAGAAACATGAGAAACTCAAGAAAAAGCAATTGGTAGTTTTTACAGAATCAAAAGAAACAGGCGATTACCTCTATGAACACTTAATTGATGAATTCCCCGGACAAGTTATGTTTTATTCCAGTGAGGGAGGAAGGCATACCGACAAGCAGCTTACTTCCAAGCACACTATTGCCAGGGATATCATCCTTGACAATTTTGACCCGAACTCAAAAACCCCTTCAAAAGATCTCCGCATACTCATTGCCACGGATATTTTGGCAGAAGGGATCAACCTGCATCGTTCCAATATTTTAATCAATTATGATTTGCCCTGGAACCCCACCCGTGTTTTGCAAAGGGCTGGTCGTGTAAATCGCCTGGGCACAAAGCACTCCAATGTTTACATTTTCAACTTCTTCCCCACTACCCATTCAGATGAACATCTTGGATTAGAGCTGAACATCACCAACAAAATACAGATGTTCCATGATATTTTGGGTGAAGATGCCAAGTACCTTTCTGATGGTGAAGAAGTAGGTAGTCGGCAATTGTTTGACAGCTTGAATAACAAGAAAACATACACCGGTGAGGACGAAGAAGGGGATTCGGAGTTGAAGTATTTGGAAATGATGCGGAACCTCAGGGATAAAGATCCTGACCTTTTTGAGAAGATAAAAAAATTGCCCAAAAAGGCACGCTCCGGAAGAAGAACAACCACAGTTGAAAAGGATAAACTGGTTACCTTTTTCCGCCTTGGCAAACTCAAGAAGTTTTATTCCAATCAGGGTGGTGAATCGGAAGAGATCACCTTTTTTGATGCGGTGAATTTGCTGGAATGTAAGCCGGAAACCAAACGCGCTTCCATTCCATCGGAGAAGTATTTCCAAATGTTGGACACGAACAAAGCCCGGTTTGAACTGGACACTACGCAAGGTGAAGAAGACAAGGTTAAGGGCGGAGCTTCCAATGTGAAGTACATTGAAAAACGCATGAAGGATGTAGC
>JASMTJ010000033.1:0-2504 GCA_041694335.1 Bacteroidales bacterium | reverse complement strand
GTTGCCGGGCGCAAAGCGTCCGGCAACAACGCAAAAGTCAGCGGCAAATGGGGGCTGGAGCGTAGCGGAAGCCCCTATTTGTCCGCTGGACTGTCGGGTTAGCTGGTATTAACAACCATTCAGCACATAGATATTATTCAACATCTTTCATTTTGCTTCGACTTCTAATAGTTTCGTCTAGCCTGTCTCGTTCTAATGATTTAAGTATTACATGAATTATATCTTCTTTTTTAGGTCGCCCACTTAGGCTAATATTTAACCTTTTTGCAAGCTCGGATAGCATAGCGATAGTATTGATATTTGCATTTTCAATAATATTACTTGCATCGTTAAGATCACTTTCTTTCAAAGACTGTATCAAATTGTCCCAATCAACTTCGTTTTTATCAGTTTCTGTTTTTTTCTTTTCATTTTTTATATCTTCAGGTTTAGGTCTTATTTCTGTTCCTATTTCTACCGATAATTGTTTGCTTACAATTTCCAATATATTGAAAATGGCCTTATCAATTTTGCTGTCCGGCAATTCAAATAGAATGTCGGAAAGTTGTTTAAGGATTTTCGCTAAAGTATGGGAAGTCATGTTTAATAATCTCTCCTTTATGGAATGCGGCTAATTAGTTCGTCTACTATATTATTCAAGTAATCTGCCTGTTTTTTTGCGTTTGCTTTTGACTTTGGCAAGTAATCATAACTGTAAACCGCATAGTTATTTTCTGAAGCAACTGAGATACCATCGCCGTCAGTCAAATAATTCTCAAAAACTTTACCTGGATGCTGAGAAGATACTGAATTAATAGTTTGATTGTGCGTATCTTTAGGCCCTCCACCATATTCATCCACCATATTGAAAATTATGCCTGAAAATTCTGTTTCATTATAATCGGTCTGCATACCTGAATAATCGATCATCGACTTAAAATCTGTATTTAATTCATCCATTTTATCTTTTATCAATGAAATACCAATAGTGGATAAAAAATCAGGAATGGCTGGTATCAAGTAGTACTCACTTGTAAAAAGAGCATTTTGTGTCACTAAATTGATATTTGGTGGGCAATCAATAAAAATATAGTCATAATCATCAATTACTTGTGATAAGGCATTATGTATTATAGATAATTTTTTCAATTCGAATAATGTTTCTTCTTTGTGAGACGAACCAGATTTTCTTTCCCTTGCAAGTCTTAGATCGACTAAGACAAGTTCTTGATGTGAGAGCAAAACATCAACGTTCTTCCATACTTTTCCCGCTGAAGATACAATTGGTTGTTTTAAAATAGCTGAGTTGGTTTTAAAAGATTTTGATAAAAAGTAGCTATCAAATATTTCTTTAAGGGTTGCTTGATTATTATTATAAACCTCATTCACATACTTAGTGACACCCAAAGCCAAAAATGAAAGATTGCATTGTGGATCCAGATCAACCAATAGAACTCTTGCTCCATTTTCAACTCTTCTCATTACACCAATTCCAAGATGCATGGTTAAAGTTGATTTACCTACTCCGCCTTTCCAGTTAATCATGCTGATAATGTTTGCCATTTTTCTCTCCTGATCATTTCTATATTTTTGAGTCAACTATGCCAACCTGCTAACACCCGAATTAAGCCGCGCCGCGAAGCGGCGTCGGCTTGAATGAATTGTTAGATGCCGGGCGATTAGTGGGCGCTGGCCTTCGATAGCAAGTTCAGCACAGCGACCCCACTAACAATAAGACCGATGCCGACAAACCCCCACGCATCGAGCTTTTGTCCGTAAACAAACCAAGCGATAGCTGTCACCAACGCAATACCGGCCCCAGCCCAGACCGCGTATGCGATGCCAACAGGTATGGATTTAAGGGCGAGGGACAGGAAGTAAAACGCGATTGCGTAGCCAACTACAACCACAATTGATGGTGCCAGTTTCGTGAATCCATAACTTGACTTCAATGCGGACGTTGCGACCACTTCACCTAAGATTGCAACTCCAAGAAACAGCCAGTTCTTCATGCTTCTCTCCATCGGTCTGGAAGGCGAAAGGGTGCCGTTTATGAGGCACAAACAATAGTCTTGTTGCAGCACTTTTTCTGTGAGCAGCCGCATGCTCCAACCGGCGTCTAACGCTATAATCACTGGGCGCGGCTTTTTGCGCCCCAGTGTATTAGATTGTTAGGCAAAATCATGCAATTTCACTGAAAGATTGGACTTGATTACGGCCTTGCTCTTTTGCCTTATACAATCCCATATCTGCACATTTGATTAATTCCTCATGGGAAACCTGTGTATTCCACGGAAAGTGACCACCCAATCCACGCGATGGTGACCGGCCAATCCACGGCATGGTGACCAGTGATTCCACGCGATGGTGACCACCGATTCCACGTCATGGTGGCCAGTTGGCAGTCAAAGAACGGAGCCTCTTAGTCGGAGCGAAGCGACGCAGGATGCCTTAGGTTAGTTGGAATTTTCAGTACGAGTCAATACCCTCCTTGTGTTTGCGCATGGATTCTCCCCGCAGCGGGA
>JASMTJ010000032.1:0-3631 GCA_041694335.1 Bacteroidales bacterium | reverse complement strand
CGGACCCATTAATGATGAAGTATCACGAACTCAAGAAAAAGAAGCGGATGAATCAGCAACAAATTGGATTCTTGACGGTATTTCTGATGAAGCTCTTCTAAAGAAGAGAGGGCTTGGAGTTGTAATTGCTATTTTGACAATTACTACGCAAGACATATTGGCTGGTGAATTTAAAGAAACAACACATCCAAAGTCTTTTAAGCGGCTTTATGAAATTCTGGACACCTATTTTCAAGATCCGGATCATCTTGTTTACGCCTTTAGTGTCGTTATATGCCACTTGAATATGGTTGTCGCTCGCATGAATATAGACAAAGATGATGAGCAAACCTGGAAGGAAAACCTGGAAACATCTTTAGTACAGTTCAGTCGCCTAACAAGTGAATGAAGGCCGACCAATTTTCCGCTGCCGCTCCAAATTGGCGGCTTATTCAAGCGTTAGATTTTAAAAAATGGGATAGCTATGAGCTCAAGCCTGACTCTCCATTTTGATGGAGACATCGTTTCGAATCATCTTGTTTCCGCTCGTACGCTGGGAAGGTCGCTCGTCCACACACAGAATGCGGTAGATAGGGCGTTCCTCGATCTTAAGTACGGGAATCTCTGGAAGCATGCGAGGATGAAGGCCGATGATTATTACGCAGCTGATTTTATAGCGCTATATCCTGAAGAAGGTGGCTTTGTTCAGAAGTTGTTGTCCGATTCTGGAAAAACGATAGTTGATCGTATTTCTTCTGCGCTTGGCCCAGCAATGGATCGGGTACTGCAAGAAGGGGATGAGGTTTCCGATTCGCTCCAGCAGCAGGTAACCAATAGGAAAAATCAAATTGAAAAAGGGCTTATAGAACCCTCGACATTCCAGCATATTGTGGAAAACCCCGGGCAGCATGTTGTCAGGAGTTATGCTGATCGTTCAATTAATAGGGAGATTGATCAAGTTCTATCAATGATTCGGTCGCGGAACTCCGGTGATAGTGTTCTTGAAATAACTACGGAAGGCAGTAGAACTGAAAATTATCAGTTTAATCGGTTCAGGAGTAAGCGCTTCCATTCTATAATATCGAAAAGGCAGATTGGAGAACCTGTGGTTTATGTAGCCAGAGTCAGGCAGCTAGATCGACAACTGCTAAATGGAAAAATAGTCAACCAAGAAAATGACAAAACATTAACGATTAGGTTTGCAGTCGATTCTGATTTTGTAAAAGCTCATCCATATTTAGGAAATAATGACGAAATGGTTTTTATTGGAGCGCCTATCATTGAATATGGTGCTTTCGATCCGAATGCTGGCGATATCTATTTTATCGACCTCGTAGGGTAATGATGGTTGATCTAATCGCATCTCTCAAAGAAAAGTACGCAGAAGAAACTGGCTGGTCTTTCAGTTTCTTTGAGTTTGCGGCTTTTTCTTTATATTTATTTTTTGTGAGCTTCTTGTTTGAAAATGGCCCCGGAGGTGCTTGGCATCAGTTCTTAAGTTCAGGGCTACATGACTTAGCGCTTGGCGACTCCTCTATATTTAAAAAATCCAACATTCTTGAATACATAATCTCTTTAATATCATTGCTGATCACAATAACAATATATCGCTATTTTCAGTCAAAAATATATGACTTTCTTTCGACGATAAGGGATATGAACGAATATATTGATAGACTGAAGAAAAAGCATAGTGATGTCGGAAAAAGTGGCCAAGCAATGAGAATATATATAGCAAAGGAGGCTGCAAGTAATAATAAAAAATATATGCGACAGATATCAACGTTAAGTGGCCTTGGATTGCTTTCAATCTCAGGTTTCATAGCAACCACGCCTTTTTTTTTGAGTCCGGACTTACTCAACTACTTTTCAGCTATCATTTGTTTATTGGTATTTTTGGCAGCTCAATGGTTTGCATTTGCGAAGTACACATCCCAAGTGTTGCCGCGGATAATATTAGAAAAAGAAGCTAGGGGTGAAGCAGTCGAATTTGGTGAGGGACTTCGTGAATAATCTAACCGGCCCTTAACCAGTCGGTCAACCGGACACCAAAAGCGTGCCGCTTTTGGTTCCCTCCGCTGCGCTCCGGTGCCGGTTACCATCAGCGTTAGAAATATTGAAAAAGGAGATTCCGTGAGTAAGTACCATATTGCGTTGTCGTTCTCTGGTGAAGACAGAGATTATGTCGATCATGTCGCGAACCATCTACGCGAAAACGGTGTCGAGGTGTTCTACGATAAGTTCGAGGAAACCAAGCTCTGGGGAAAAGATCTCTATACATATTTGACGGACATATACCAAAACCGCGCGTTATATACAGTTATGTTCGTGTCTGAAGCCTACAAGGAAAAATTATGGACTAACCACGAGCGCAAAAGTGCTCAGGCTCGTGCTTTTACCGAAAGTCAAGAATATATCCTGCCGGCGATGTTTGATGAAGCTGTGGAAATTCCAGGGTTGCTAAAAACCACTGGCTACATCAGCTTGAGTGGTCTCGAACCGGAAGAGTTCGGTGACAAAATAATTCAAAAACTCAAGAATAGCGGGGTATCTCTTCAGGCTGAGGAAAAGTTCAGTTATTCAAATTTCGCCAAAGCAGATATAGATTTTCCTCTCGCTGACTACCCCTCCATATCTAAGATCCTTACCAACTTAAAGTCCAGCAATTGGTACACACAAAATCCCGCTATAAACAAGATATTCGAACTTGATTTGAAAAATCTTAGTGGTGACGAGTTATTTGTACTCGGCCGAAATATGTATCAAACAGCATGTGGGGGAGAAAATAAGGCAAACGAGATATTGGATAACCTGAGGAGAGAGATGGCGACTATTCCTCAGGTCGCGGCCAATCACCTAATCAACGGCATGTTCTATGAGGTGTATTTTGATTCCAAGGGCGAATTTCGTGGCCGCAATTTGAAAAGTCGGTGTTTAGACGAGTTGCTAGAAATTCAATCCGTTGAAAAGTATTCAGATTCAATAAGCTATATAAAGCGGGTCCTCCAGCCTTATAAAGACCAATTGCCAATTATACCTGATTCGAGTCCTCAAATTTTGGTCGTTGAGCTTGACCTTCAGAAAAAAGATCCTCCTTCTATAGAGTCCATCGTGGTCAAAGGCCAGGAGCTTCTAATTGATGCGGAAGAGGAAGAGGATTCTTTCAGCAACATGTGGAAGTTGTCCTTTAGAGAATTTACTTTAGATACTTTTAAAGAAACCATCTCTAGAGAATGGCATGTTCCTGAGAAGCAAATCGAGTTAAGGCCAGAGAGCGGTGAAGCGATAAAGTATTCTCTGCCTCAGGGAAAGACCATTGGCTATCCGGATTCAGAGTAGCTTTTGGGGCTGATTTCTAACCAATGGGTGAAGCCGACCGGTACTACGCTGCGCTACGTCCCGGCGGCTTACCCAAGGCGTTAATGGCGAAGGCCTCGGTCTTTTGAGTGGCTGTGTGCCACTGGCCTTGGTGCCGAGCTTGGCGGCCAAGCCCGCTGAATCTGGTGAGCACCAAGGCCGTCAGAGTCCGCGTCTGATTTGGTTGCTTTAGTCGTCAGCGGTCTTGGTAGAAATTCTGGCGTTCGTCGTTTGGGGCTGTCCGCCGAAATTTCAGTCAGGATCTGGTACCTTTGAGTACAGGTTCATCCACCGC
>JASMTJ010000031.1:0-1254 GCA_041694335.1 Bacteroidales bacterium | reverse complement strand
ATCCAATCAGAAATGTTCTGATCGTAAAGCTTCTGCCATTCTTTAATGGCCGCTTTTTGGCTCTGGCGGAGTGTACCCGTAAACTGAATGTTTATAGGCTTACCAACTACTCTCTGATCTTCATATTCTATGTTGGTATAATAGTTTCTAGGAATACCAAACCAGCCAGCCTCTTCCTTGTAGGTTTGAGCTGGCTGGATTTCCTCATACCTTGGCTGAACTGTGAGTTCATTTTTTAATGCTGTGGATGCCTTGTCTTCAGGAATCCACAGCATATTAGACAGAATTGGCTTCATACGAGGTCTTGGATAGATTTCTTTTGAGCCGGAGCTTGTTGTTCAAAATGATCGTCATCAGAGCCAACTGGAGGAGAAATGCCCATCTCTTGCCGAAGCTCTTCAATGGATTTTGGCTTAAAAAGTTCCTTATAATCAAAAGGCGTGATCCATTCGTCCTGGTCAATACCTTCAGGTGCAAACTGCTTGAGCTGATCCAAATCTACATCCTTATCAAACTCAATATCTGTTCCGGTTGCCTCACCTTTTGGATCAGAAGAACGAGACAAAGTAAATTTCTTGCCTTTCAATGTGCCCATTTTCTTTTGCCGCCGGAGCAACTTTTCTGCACCACCTTGCTTGACAACCATCAACTTCTTTGATACTGTGACTTCTGTACCGTCCTTCTTGGTATAAGGCGTGAGGTCAATTACAGTAGTCACCCAAGCAATATAAGGCCGATTGTCTGCGTCACAAATCGGACATTCACCCTCAACATCCTTAACACAGGTTTCGAAGTTATTGTAATGGCCATCTTTCTTGAACCTATGTTCATTTACCACAAATAAAAGATCATCAATGAAGACAACAGAAGTCTCTGTGCCTTTCTTCATAAAGAACCGATAGTTTTTTGGATTTTTGGAGTTTTCAAACTCTTTTTGCTTGCGCTCTTTTTCTTCATTGAGAAAATTCAGTGCTTCATCAGCAGACTTAAATGATTCCATGCACCCTTCTCCTTAATTCGTATTTGTCCTTAAACTGGACTGTTTTTGGTTTTTGTGCCGCTTCAAGTACTTTTTCTAGGTCTTGTTCGGATTTTAGATCACCTGGATCTTTGCATCCAACTATCGACCAATCTAACTCCACTACTTTGCACTTTAAGTGCTTTTTTGCCATGTTGTTAAACCTTTGGCCTGATTCATCTGAATCAAAGCCAGCATAAACCAACTTTGCCAAACTTAGCCTTTGTAGCTTTTTG
>JASMTJ010000030.1:0-2936 GCA_041694335.1 Bacteroidales bacterium | reverse complement strand
TATCCCAGGGTAGCATGAAACTTTAACTCAGGAAGAAAGTGCATTTTATAATCCACATCAAAGTTCCCGATTACTCTGCTAACAGTACTTGTTGATTTGTATTGGTTCAACAATCCCACCGGGTTAAGCACAGCTCTTGTAACAGGTATCCCTGCGCCATCAATGGCTTCGGTATATCCTCCAAATTCATCCGTTCCGGAGTAGACAGGGATGGTAGGATTATAAGTTGCCCCACCCCAGATTGCGGTTGTATTTGCGAACCGATTCTTGTTAAGAGAACCTTTAATGCCCACTGTAAAATTCAGATAATCATCAAGAAAAGAAGGAGAAACCGATAAATTTGTCGTCATTCGCTTTACATTGTCGGTCTTCAGAATACCATCCTGATGGTAAAACCCGGCCGAAGCCCTAAAAGGCACATTCTTAAAGGCTCCCGAAAAACTAAGATTATTATCGGTTCCATAAGCCACACGGAATATTTCATCATTCCAGTTTGTTCTGTTCCCGCCAAGCAATGCTTGCTGTTCAGGAGAACCCTGAATTCCTACGACATTGTGAAATTCATGAAATGAAAGCATATCCGCGAGTTTAGTCCGCTTTTGCAAAGAATGAGTTGTGCTGAAGTTGATTTTCAAATCTCCGGTAGTTCCTTTTTTGGTAGTGATTAATATCACACCGTTCGAAGCACGTGAACCGTAAATTGCTGTAGAAGAGGCATCCTTAAGTACGGTCATGCTTTCGATATCGTTGGGGTTGATCAGGCTCATAAAATTGTTGTCATTCCCACTGATACCCCCCGGCTCAAGCGGAACCCCATCAAGCACGATCAACGGATCATTGCTGGCATTAAGCGAGGCACCACCACGAATACGAATAGAACTGCCTGCTGTTGGAGAACCGCTATTCGACATAATCTGAACACCTGAAACTTTGCCGTTAATCAGCTGTTCGGGAGTACTTATTATCCCCTTTTTAAAATCTTTACTGCTGACATTTGATACCGAACCGGTCAGATCCCCTTTACGCTGCTGACCGTAACCGATGACAACGACCTCATCGAAACTTATTACATCCGGTTCTAGTTCAATGACAAGCTCAGTCCTGCCTTCAACAGGTACTTCAACCGTTTTGTAGCCGATATACGAAATTCTTAAGATGTCTGAGGCATCCACTTCGAGAGTGAACATTCCGTCCATATCAGTGGCTGTCCCCTGAGGGGTACCCGTAATAAGAACGGTAGCCCCCGGAACAGTCTCTCCTGTTTCCGCATCCAGAACCGTTCCTTCAACGGTGAGTTGCTGGGCGTTGACAATAATTGCCAGGCTCCACAAAAGGAGCAATACGCCCGGTTTCAAAAAATTTGTTGTCAGATTCTTCATAGGAAAACAATTTTTTGAGTTTCTATCGTCTTTGATATTTTTAAAAGTGGACCCATGTCATTAGTATCAATAGATCGTTAGATTTTTAGATATAAGATGTAAGATGGTTTTTACAACCTTGATATACTGCATTTTAACAAACAAACCTCTTTAGATGCAAACAATTGGCTTGCAGCGTATTGCAAAAGTTTAACGGAGTATTGATTAGTATATAACTTACTATTTTGTGATTGCCCATAAACTCACAAAGATTTTTACAATATGTGTGTCTGTTCAGACAGTGCCAGTTGCAAGGCTTGCGAAGCCGCCAAAAACGGAGTTTACTACTCGTAAATGAGTATTTTGGCGGCGAGCGTAATACAGAAAATGGTACTTTATGGACAGCCACTATTTAAGGCCTAATAGTCGGCCCCGATTTATCGGGGGAACTCGTCCCAAGTGATCGGGGTCCGTTTTATTGTTCTGTTTGTATTACTAATTCGCCCCCTTCCAGCCCGTTGGATAAAGCCGATATAACTATTTTCCCTCCTTCATCGCCAGCCTTCAGAAGCACAGTTGCAATCCCGGCTTCGGCATTAGCGGGGTTGACCCCGATCAGCTCTGCGTCGCCTTCAATATTGAAAGTCACACTATTTCCAGCTTCAGGCAGAGTTGTGCCATTACTGTCTGTTATAGCCGCATAAAGAAAAACCACATCGTTGACACCTTTTTGTAAGGGCTTCCCGCTTTCATCAATCCAAACTTTCAATTTGGCTGCCTCACCAGGTGTTTTACGCATTGCAGAAGCAACCTCCTGATTGTTGACAAAACCTTTGGCCGTAATTTGGCCGGGTTCAAAAGACTGAAGTTTAAAAGTAAACGGAGGGTGTTTCAGATGTGTACTGATGCGATCACTATCCGGGTTTTGTCTGCCAAGAGATTTCCCGTTGACCAGCAATTCAACCTCTTCGCAGTTGCTGTAAACTTTAACATCAGTAAAAGACGGATCATTATAAAAGTTGGCTATTTCAATAAAAGGGCTGTAGAATTCTTCACTTACTTCAGACCTAATATCGCTCTGGCTTTTATAGAAATAACAGGCAAACTTCGGAAGGCGGAAAATATCCATAATTCCCGACGCTTCAATGTCGGGAGCATACCCGCGATTGTAATCAAACATAAGCCAGTTGGCATCGCCGCAGGCCGGTCCCTGCAAATTACTGTTGTGTGCTTCCTGATAGTTGAGCGCCTGCTGTGCCAGGCGTTTTTGGCCATAGCCCCTTAACTGACGGGAATTGCGTTCTTCTGATGTCAGGTCTTCAAACGCCTCTTGATTAAAGCCGGCATTCTGGGCGTAGTACTCCCAATCGCCATATTCGGCAATAAAGAACGGCTTATCCTTGTCGTATTGGTTCCAGTAGTGCGGTGGTTTACTGTGCTGGCGGGCGGGGATGAAAACATCATAAACATCATCCATCCAACCGCAGGTATAAACATCCTCCCCCGGATATTCTTCATGAACAGCGTTGTGTGCCCTTTGCATGAATTCCCCTGTCATTCCCGATTCATTGAGCGATG
>JASMTJ010000029.1:0-1695 GCA_041694335.1 Bacteroidales bacterium | reverse complement strand
TTGATTCGAAAACCGGTGTTACGGGTGCCGGCATTAAAGCGAAAGAAGTAACACACTTTCCCAATGTCAATGATAATTTCAAAGCCTATGGCCTTAAAAAACACCGCCACACGATTGAAATTCAACAATCAGTGAATCGCTACTCCGGTAAAGAATCCGTCATCCAGTTTACTCCTCATCTGCTACCTGTTGATCGGGGGATCCTTACATCGGTTTATGCATTGCCGACAAAAAAGGTGACTGAAAGTGAGTTGAAAGGCCTGTACGTTCAGTATTATGGTGAGGAGCCTTTTATCCGGTTAAAAGATCAAAGTCCGGAACTTAAAAATGTGAGGGGAACCAACCTTGTTGATATTTTCCCTACATACGATGAGCGAACCAATCACATCATGGTTTTTGCCGCCATCGATAACCTTGTTAAAGGAGCTGCCGGGCAAGCCATACAGAACATGAATATTATGTTAGGTTTACCTGAAAACAGCGCTCTGGAGGTAATGCCATTACAACCATAAAAGATTTATTAACTTTAAAAAATCATTTTCTGAAATAAAACCAAATCAGAATATTCAACTTCAAACAAGAAAAAAAATGAAAACAGGAGTCAACAGCAAAGATATAGTTAACAATATTACGGATGTAAAAGGGATCGAGTGCTGGGGGGCACATACCGGAATCAAGTCGTTGCGACGCGACCTCGCAATCATCTATTCTGAAAAGCCCTGCCATGCGGCTGCCGTTTTCACCCAAAACGATATGGTAGCTGAGCCGGTAAAATTATCGCGCAAGCATATTGAAGACAACATGGCGCAAGCAATGGTTATCAATGCTGGAAACGCAAATGCCGGAACTGGTGAGGAAGGATATAAGGGTGCTGAAGCAATGGCTGAAGCATTGGCCGAGTCGTTGGGCATTGACAAAGAAATGGTGCTAGTAGCCTCAACAGGGGTAATCGGTGAACCATTTCCCACCGAGGATATTGTTGAGGGTATCAAGGAAACAGTTCCCAAGCTATCCTCTTCAACAAAAGCAGGAACTTTTGCTGCCAATGCCATACTAACTACCGACACCTTTGCCAAAGAGGGACATTTGAGTTTTGATATGGATGGCAACAAAGTGAGCATGGCCGGTATTGCCAAAGGTTCAGGAATGATACATCCTAACATGGCTACCATGCTGGGATTTGTGGTTACGGATGTGGCTATCGACAAAAATTTGCTCGACAAAACAGTAAAACGCTGTGTAGACAAATCCTTTAACATGATTACGGTGGATGGCGATACATCGACAAATGATATGGTAGGCGTGATGGCTAACGGAATGGCCGGGAATGATGAGATTAAATCGGAGAAAGACCCAAACTTCGCATTGTTTGAAGCACATCTGCTTGAGCTGATGATGCACCTGGCTAAGCTTATTGTTTCAGATGGCGAGGGCGCTTCCAAATTTATTGAATACCGTGTTACTAAAGCGAAAAGCGAAAAAATCGCCAGGAAGTTAGTTCGGGCAATCTCCGATTCTTTGCTGGTGAAAACAGCAATGTTTGGCCGCGACCCAAACTGGGGTAGGATTGTAATGGCAGCAGGTAATGCCGGTGTTAAATTCGACCTTTCAACGGTAGATTTATATCTGGGTGATGAAGATCATCTTATTCAGGTGCTCGAAAAAGGCGCTCCAAAAGAGTTTGATAAAAATCAT
>JASMTJ010000028.1:0-5153 GCA_041694335.1 Bacteroidales bacterium | reverse complement strand
AACTTCTTAATCACTGACAACCGACAACCAAAAACCGTATAAACTCTTTCTTATAATCCTTCCTGCCATAACCTTCAACAATATTCGTCCGAACACTTTGGCTGGATCTTCTCAGCTGACTTCCTGTTTCAGCTCATGTCTCGGTAGCTTCATTGACATCCTGTTACAATCGATAGCAAGCCTGAATGCATTGTTATATATGTCAAGGTCTTTGTAACTTTTCATGGCTTGTTACGTTTTTGGAGTTCGGTTTTCGGTTAACTGAAAACTGAAAACCGACAACTGAAAACCGATAACTGACAACTGAAAACTCTCATCTTAACCATAATACCCCTTGTACCACTCCACGAACCTCCGTATTCCCTCATCCACGCCAGTGCTGGGTTTGTAGTTGAGGTCGCGCTGGAGGTCGGTGACGTCGGCGTCGGTGCGGGTGACGTCGCCGGGCTGCATGGGATGATATTCTTTGTTGGCTTCCTTTCCGAGGTGCTTCTCGATGGCTTTGATGTAGTCCATAAGCTTCACGGGTGTGGAGTTGCCGATGTTGTAAATTTTGTAGGGGGCTTTTGTTCGTTGTTCGTTGTTCCTTGTTTCTTGTTCCTTGTTCGTTGTTTGTTGTTCGTTGTTCGTTGTTTGTTGTTCGTTGTTGGCTTCCCTTTTCCCTTTTCCTTTTTCGCTCTTCATGGGTGGATGGTCGATGACGCGGATGACGCCTTCGATGATGTCGTCGATGTAGGTGAAGTCGCGGACCATCTCGCCATTGTTAAATATCTTGATGGCTTTGCCGGACATGATGGCGTTGGTGAAGAGGTAATAGGCCATATCGGGGCGCCCCCACGGACCGTAGACGGTGAAGAAGCGAAGTCCGGTAGTGGGAATGCCATAAAGGTGGCTGTAGGTGTGGGCCATCAGCTCGTTGCTTTTCTTGGTGGCGGCATACAGACTGATAGGATGGTCGACGCGGTCACTGGTCTTCAGCGGCATGTTCGGACTGTCGCCATACACACTCGAGGAGCTGGCATAGGCCAGGTGCTCTATCTTGTGCTTTCGGCAGGCCTCCAGGATATTGATAAATCCGACGATATTGCTGTCGATATAGGCAAACGGATTCTCGAGACTGTAGCGCACCCCGGCCTGCGCGGCAAGGTTGCATACCCGGTCGAACTGGTGCTCCTCAAACAGGTCGAATAACTGCTCGCGATCTTCCAGGTTCATCCTGACAAAGGTATATTCAGGATACTTGCTGCTCTTCACAGGCTTGTGCCACTCTTCCGCTTCACGCGAAATTCCGGTCTCCTCCAGGCGCCCATACTTCAGATTGACATCATAATAATCGTTGATGTTATCAATCCCCACCACCGTATCTCCACGTTCAAGGAGTTTTTGTGCAAGGTGGTAGCCGATGAAGCCGGCAGTGCCGGTGATTAGAACTTTCATTTCTGATTGAATGGTTTTTGGTTTTCAGTTTTCGGTTGTCGGTTTTCGGTTGTCGGTTGTCAGTTTTCGGTTAACTGATAACTGAAAACCGATAACTGACAACTGCTTAATCACTGATAACCGATAACTCTTCTTCAATGTGTTTTCCAGTTCTTTTCAACATATTTTATAAATGCAAAAATTTGCTTCCCCAGGTTATCAACCTTCTCTATCAACTCCGTTATTCCTTCTACCGCATACAATTCATGAAGCATTTCAAGATGATCCTTGGTCTCCAGGTTTGAAGCATGAGCAAAAACCAAAAACCGTATAAATTCTTTCTTGTAATCCTTCCCGCCATATCCTTCAACAATATTCGCTCGAACACTTTGGCTGGATCTTCTCAGCTGACTTCCTGTTTCATAAAGCTCATGTTTCGGCAACTTCATTGACATCCTGTTACAATCGATAGCAAGCCTGAATGCATTGTTATATATGTCAAGGTCTTTGTAGCTTTTCATGACTTGTTACGTTTTTGGGGTTCGGTTTTCGGTTAACTGAAAACTGAAAACTGACAACCGATAACTGACAACCGATAACTGACAACCGATAACTGACAACCGATAACTGAAAACCGATAACTGAAAACCGATAACTTCTTATGCCTTACCCGAGCTTCCCGGTATCCATCTCCACCACGAGGCTGTAGCCAACGGAGTCGATGCGGATGACGAGTTTGTCTTTGCCTTTGATGCGGAGGATTTCGCCTTCGAGGCCTTTGAGGTCGCCCTCCTTGATTTTGACATGCTCGCCGGGTTGCAGCTTTTCGCCGGTCAGCTCAAACGGCAGCATGTTTTCGATGGTCTTGCGGACAGCTGCTATCTGCCACTCAGGTATGGGAGCGGCTTTTCCTTCGAACGTGACATAGGCCACGGCTCCATCCACGTTCAGCACATCGTAATATTCTTTCTCGCTCACCCTGACAAAGATGTAAGACTTGATGAGCGGCTCTTCCACTTTCTTCTTGCGGTCGGACCACTGCTTCATCTTGGTTACCAGAGGAAGGTAGTGCTCATAACCCTGAAGCTCCAGCTCCCGCTGCACCTTCTTCTCCCACCGTGGCCGGGTATATAAGGCGTGCCAGTGGTAGATACGGCGGTATGGGATTGGGGTGGTAGACATTATCTAATATCGTGTTGCGTTTTTGACCGTTAGAGTCTTTTATTCTTACGGATATTTAATTAATGGTCATTAGATCATTCTTTGTCATTGGGTCACTCTCTATAATTATTAGATTGTCATTTATAGTCATTAAGTTGTCATTATGGGTCATTAAATTGTCATTGCTTTTTGGCATTGGACCGCTGGGTTCTATACTATATTTTAATGCTTTTTTGTTCCAATGGCATTTATATAATTATTAAGCTTTACACCAATTATATCTATATCCTTCAAGAACCTGGCAAAAGTGTTATCATCCAATAAACCTCTTTTGCTTGCTTTTCGGAGCCAGGTTTTAGTTTCATATAGAGAGCCTCTGGAGTAATACCCAAAATTTTTGGCCTCCTTGTAATGATATCTACCGAAACCTTCGCTTAAGTTTGCTGCCACACTATCTGCTGCCCTCACTAATTGTTTTCCTACAGTATCCTTTGAAAAATAGCTCCACTCACTGACAATGTGCCAAACCTCATCCCCTAAATCCATTGCCAATTGATATACACGAAGTTCTTCCAGCTTCATATTTTAATATCGTTGATTTACTATCATCTCGATTAATAGGCCATAAATAATGCCTTAATGACCCAGTGACTATTTAATGACAACAAAATAACCGTGTATTGACTTATTCAAAAACTTCAAATCATCCATCTAATCAAAACTGCTAATAATTCGTAGAGTTTATTCTGTTTACACAGCTTCGCCTCCTCAGTCCCAGGGATGGGTGAGTGGAGGTTGGTTTTGAGCGTGTTACACCCGGAGGTGTTGCGACGGTTTTGGCTGTTGTCGCGCCAGCGCGGATTGCTCCGCTATATGATATCGCGGTTCTCCCACAGCAGTAAGGGCTCTACTCCCGTGTAGCTGCGGATATACCCATTAAATTCTTCGGCACTGAACACCAGGTAACGGATTTTACGGTCGATCATCTCCTCGGCTTTTTCCACCAGCTTAAGCAGGTATTGCTTATTTAGGTCTTTCCCGACAAAAATCAGGTCTATCACCTGCGCATCCTGCCCCATCGCAAAATCACCCACCAGGTACACCTTCTCCAGATCGCCGATTTTCTTTACGACGTTCTCGATGATTTGGTCGATACCTACGTGTTTTAAGATGAGGCTGTGAATATCTTTGAAAAGCGGGTGTTTGGTGTTGGCGCGGAAAAGCTTCTTATTGCCCTGAAGCTGGGAGTTTAAAAGACCGGCCTGTTCGAACTTGTTTAGCTCTATCCGGATGGCATTGGTCGATTCCCCGAATTCCTGCGACAGGCTGCGGAGATAGGCCTCTGAGTTGCTGTTAAGGAAGAACTTTAACAGCATCTTTATCCGTGTTTTTGATGTGATTAGAGCTTCAAGCACGCTTTAAAATCGTTTTAGTTCTTTGTGTTTCAGTTTCTTAAATCCAGTATTAAATCTGTTTTAATCCTATGTTAAGATTGAGTAACAAAACTACTCAATAAATAGTTTTCTGCAAAGCCTTTTATGTTAAATATTTCTTATTCTAAGGTAACTTAAGTGTTAAATAAGAGTGATTTTACCTTAAAATGGAGAATACAGCTTTGTTTTCAAATCAGATTGCTTCTTTATTTTTTGCCGGACAAATTTGAGTAATATTCTTTTACTGATGTGAAAAATTTTTCATTCGCTGGGATTTTGATGATATTCGTTGGGATTTTCGTGATATTCGCAAAGAAACTCCAAAATTCCAGTTGATATTTTTTCGGTTGTCGGTTGTCGGTTGTCAGTTGCTTGCCCTGTGAAATTCGACGCAGGAGAGTATTTCATCAGGGTCGGTTTTCCCGATTCGTAACTCATCGGGATTAGTTCGACTATCAACATATGGTTCGTTTAATGCTCCCATATCTTGTGTCTCACTGAATCGGTTTTCGGTTGTCGGTTGTCCGGAAAGATGGGATAGAAATCTATGTTGTGCATCCCTGGTATTTCTTTTGGTTTAGAAGAAAAGTAATTAACCACGAAGGACACAAAGGAAAAAAGCACAATGAACACTAAGAAAAGAAGCTTTCCAGTGAATTGATCTTCTTGCATCAGTAGAATCAGTCAAATCAGTGTGCTGAAATTACGAAAGAACGGAACACAGATATCACTGACTAAACAGATCTTCGCTGTTTCTTTACAATCCACTCTCCTATTCTTTATTTCTAAAACCGACAACTGACAACTGAAACCCTGCGATTAACCTTCCGGCTTCGCGCATTCAGCGTGATTCTTTTGCGGCCTGCGCGTGGAACCTTCTTTCGTCAAATAAATCTTTCACGCAAAGAGCGCTAAATTAAAAAGAAGATAAGGACGCAGGGAAAAAGTACCCTTCGTGCATCCCTGGTGTTCCTTGTGGTTAAATAAGAGAGGAGCCTTCAAAGGATTCTATTCTTTTTGCATCAGTATTATCAGTCAAATCAGTGTGCTGAAATTACGAAAGAACGGAACACAGATATCACTGACTAAACAGATCTTCGCTGTTTCTTTACAATCCACTCTCCTATTCTTTATTTCTAAAAC
>JASMTJ010000027.1:0-1001 GCA_041694335.1 Bacteroidales bacterium | reverse complement strand
ACCGAGAGTTACACCAGCGATCAGTTTCGTGAAATTGAAGAAATGCTGAAAAAAGAGGGATGTGAAACCGTTCCACTTACAGCCAATGAAGTACATACCTTCTATGAAGGCTTTTGCAATCGCACTATATGGCCACTTTTTCATTATTTCAACCAGTTTGTTGATTATTCATCCGAGTTTTGGGAGTCGTACGTAAAAGTGAACCAAAAGTTTGCCGATAAAACACTTGAAGTTGTTGAAGAAAATGATTTTGTGTGGGTTCACGATTATCAGCTGATGCTTGTTCCAGGCATGATTAAGGAGAAAAGACCCGATATTACCATTGGGTTCTTTTTGCATATTCCTTTTCCGTCTTACGAGGTATTCAGAATACTACCCTGGCGGAATGAGATACTCAAAGGTTTGCTGGGGGCCGATTTAATTGGCTTTCATACCTACGATTATGAACGTCACTTTCTTAGTAGTGTACGCAGGCTGTTTGGATATGAAATATCTTTTAACCAGATACACATCGAAGAGCGGATTGTGCTGGCCGATGCGTTCCCTATGGGAATCGATTACGACAAGTTTCATGATGCTGCCCTGAAAACATTGTCCAGGCCACTCCAGGAAAAATCGACTTTACACCAGGAACTGGAAAAGTATTTCCTTGTTTCTCCAGATCGGAAATTAATCCTTTCCATCGACCGCCTGGATTATTCTAAAGGAATTCCAAACAGACTGAAAGCATTTGAGAGATTTCTGGAGAAATATCCGGAGTATCGCTCTAAAGTAACTTTGGTAATGCTGGCTGTACCTTCACGTAATTCGGTTCCTCAATATCAGCAGCTCAAGCGTGAAGTAGATGAACTGGTTGGTCGCATTAATGGTTTGTACGGTTCGGTAAATTATTCTCCTGTATGGTATTTTTATCGTTCTATGCCTTTCGGAAATCTCGTGGAACTTTACAGTATGAGCGATGTGGCATTGCTAACTCCTGTACGCGACGGAATGAACCTGGT
>JASMTJ010000026.1:0-3144 GCA_041694335.1 Bacteroidales bacterium | reverse complement strand
TTTGCCGTAGGGAATCATGTTAAATCTTGCCAATTTCGTTGTAGTGACGGTCGATCCAGCTTTGCAGGTCTTCGTATGTCATCCATTCGGTATTGTTATCGCTGGAATACACGAAGCCCTCAGGCACCTTTCTGCCATCTTTAATGCGGCTGGCGCAATCGCCCCAGCCGTTGATGTTGGGCAAAATTTTGAAATGCTCCGGGTATTCATAGGTGAAGTAGGAATCTTCAGCGCCAATCATTTGTTCGTGCAGCTTTTCCCCCGGGCGAATGCCAACGATTTCCTGCTCGGCTTCTGGTGCCACCACGCGGGCAAGGTCGGTCATTTTCATGGAGGGGATTTTCTTGACGTAGATTTCGCCGCCGACCATGTCTTCAAACGCGTGCCATACCAATTCAACGCCTTGCTCTAGGCTTATCATGAAACGGGTCATGCGGGGGTCGGTGATGGGCAGTACGCCTTTGTCTTTTATAGACATAAAAAACGGGATAACAGAGCCACGGGAACCCATAACGTTGCCATAACGGACAACGGAAAACTTCGTTTCATGACCGCCGGCGTAGGAATTGCCGGCTACAAACACCTTGTCGGAGGCTAGCTTGGTGGCACCATAGAGGTTAATCGGGCTGCTAGCTTTGTCTGTTGAAAGCGCAACCACGCCTGTCACTTTTTTATCAATGCAGGCATCAATCAGATTCATGGCTCCGTTGATGTTGGTTTTGATGCATTCGAAAGGGTTGTATTCAGCGGTGGGTACGATCTTGGTGGCAGCGGCGTGTACTACATAATCCACCCCATCCATTGCGCGGTACAGGCGTTCTTTATCGCGGACATCGCCGATGAAAAAACGTAGGCGGTCATCATTCTGGTATAACTTGGCCATTTCCCATTGCTTCATCTCATCGCGAGAGAGCACTATGATCTTTTTCGGGTTGTATTTTTCCAGCGTCATTGGGACGAATTTGTGGCCGAAGGAGCCAGTTCCGCCAGTTATGAGTATGGTTTTTCCTTCAAGAATAGTAGCCATTAGATGAACTTACCCTCCGCTTTGAGCTTCTCATAATGTTCGACATTTCGCCGACTAAAGACCTTAGCTGGATGGCCACCTGCAATTGCATACGCTGGGATATTGCTTACAACACAACTACCAGCTTGAATTATGGCCCCCTCTCCAGTCGTGACTCCGCCTAAAACAATAACTCTACTACCCAGCCATACATTGTCCTTAATATTTACATCCTTACAAACATATGTTTCATCGTAGGGAATTGCTTTCCCACTATCAAAGTTGTGATTTTGAGAGATAACCAAGCATCCGGGACCCGAATGAAAATTATTGCCTATTGTAACTTTTCCGCATCCAGCAATTTCCATTCCATTAAAATTGACGTTAGATCCAAGGAATGTATTCCTAGTTACCGAAGACTTCCCGTTAACTACGACACGACCATCGTGCGCCGCACATTGATAAAGCACTCTTTTTGTATAAATTAGTTGTTTAACTTTTTTATAAATAAAAATCATTTTTTTTAATAAGGTTTTCACTGAACACTCCTTAAATCCCACGGCATTTTCACTGTCCTGCTAGCAACCCACCATGTCATTAACCATTGAATAGCCATTCCCGCACACATGGCCCATGCAGCGCCAATAAGACCATATTCATTAGAAAGAAAAAATATCAAAGAAGCATTTACTAAACCGGAAAATATAGTAATCTTAGCAATGGAAAAAGTTTTCTTACTATAAAATATATAACCAGTAACCATATAATACATACCATGAAATGCTTTACCTAGAACCATCCAAGCTATAATATCAGCAGCCGGTTTATACTTTTCCCCAGCAATGAATACAAGCACAGGCCCTCCTATCAAAAAAGCGAGTGCAGCCAAAGCTAACAGGAACGCGGCATACCCATAGGTCAACTTAACAACTAAACGCTTATCGCTTTCACTGCCTTTTTTTAGCCTCTCATATAACCATGGAGAATAGGCTTTATTAATACCATCAAGCACTAACCCCATCACCATTGCCATTTGTGCTGCAACCATATAATGACCGGCAGCATCTAACCCTAGCTGCGAACTAATAATTGCTCTGTCCACCGTCAAGAGCAGAAATGCGCCTAAAACGTGAGGTATAAGCGGCACTCCAAAATTGAACGCTTCTTTCATCAAGTCCGGCCGCCATGTGAATTTCAGAAGCCCTTCTCGCGATAGTAGAAACAGTGCGGTAACACCAAAAACCACCACCGCTACAGTATTACCTGTGATTCTCCCCGAAACTCCTAATAAAAAAAATACCACAAGAAATAAGGAAAGCAGCATATTGGTCATGCTTTGCGATATTTGAAAAAAACCAAATTTCTTTGGTTTTTTTCGTACTTGCCACTGTCCTAACCGTAACTTTATGAGAAAGTTAAAGAACGCAAATAAGACGCCAACGAATATCCATTTAAGGGACAGCCCAATTGTGTCAGAAATCCAAGCAGATAATGGTAACAGAAGAACAGCAACACTTATTGTACTAACCATCAGCAGCATGATGCAGGCTGATATAAATTCACCCATCTCCTTGTCTGGATCATCATAATCATAGTATTTACGTACGGCAGCCCCGTGTACACTAAGACCACATAGAGCGCCGATTAAGGCTACCCATACCTGATAAACAGCCACCTCTCCGTACTCTGAAGGTTCGAGGTATCGCGTTAATACAGGGAGGAGCAAAAATGGTATCGAGGCGTTGATCATGCTCGCAAAAACATATGTACCAGCGCCGGTGACAAGGCTGCTTTTACGAATACGGCTTAAAGCAGTCATTCAGTCTCGCTATTTTTGATTTAAATTTTTGATACCGCTCAACCCCATGGAGCTAGCTTGCGGTGTTCTTGATTCGCTTGGCTTCAAGCTTGGTAAATGAGATTCCAATGCTGGAAACGACTATCTGGCTAAAATAAGCGACATTTCGTGGAAAAGGCTTTTCCGATGTTGGAAATGGGCCGATTTTGTTTCCAAGGCTGGAAATAGTTTCAACTCGAAAAAAGCAGAGAAACGCTGGAAGTTGTATTTCCGGCAATGAAAACCCGAAAAGTTAACTGATTGATTCTACTGAATCTATCAAAACTGATAAGGGCACCTT
>JASMTJ010000025.1:0-18426 GCA_041694335.1 Bacteroidales bacterium | reverse complement strand
GATTTTATGAAGGTTGTTGAGCAGGAAACGCATCAGCTGTGTGTTGCGGTGTGGGGTGAAATGGTGGTCGTTGGCTTCCTGACCGGTTTCCTTGAGGTAGCGCCTGATTTCCTTTGCCGTAAAGGCGGCTCCCTTAAAATGAGGGTTGATGTAAAAGTTCACCGGGCTGTTAAAAGCTAGTTCTCCCGGAAAATCGGCTTCCATGTAGGCCAGGATAAAATGGTGCTGCAACGGCAATCCATAAAGGGGCACTCCAAATTCATGGGCGAGGATCATGTAGAGCAATCCCAAAGCAATGGGCGCACCCTTTTTTGTTTCCAGCATGTTATTCAGGAAATGGCTTTCAGCAAAGGTTTCTTTGCTGATATTGACCTTAAAGCGGTGCACATCAAAAAGAATATGATTGATGACCCTGGTTTTCTGCAACGGAGTCAGGTTTTCATGAAGCTCATACTTCAGGTCTTCCTTAATCTGTTTCATCTGTTCCTCAACACGCTCTCTGTCGAGGTCGCTGTAGAGGTACTGACTCACGATAAGGTAGCCTTCCATGATATCGTTCTCATAAAAACCAGACCATAACGTGAGTTTTTGATAAATCTTTTCGAGATGCAGTTTTTGTATCAGGTAAAGCAAACGCTCCTGCCTTTCAGGATCAGGGAGCTTGAGCCATTCCTGCTCCAGTACACCGATGGCCTCCGGGCCATATGACAGGATTTGCGTGCTCACTTCATTGTAGGCCGCATCATCCGACACATCCAGTAAATGTATCAGCGTATGTAAGCGCTTTGTGCTTTTCTCTTCTAACATCCTGTCATCTTAACATTCCTGCCCTTATTTTGTGGCAAGCTTATCCAGTAAAATTGTGATCAGCTTGTTAATCACTTCCGTGTAATCTTCAATATATTCTTTACGGATGCGGTTGGCAATCACTGCGCAAACAGTCATCACCTCGTGTCCGAGCGAGCGACCCAGTCCGTAAAGGCCCGAGGTTTCCATCTCGAAGTTAATGACCCGCTGATTGTTGTGCGCAAAAGATGAAATCCGTTGGTTTAAGTCAGGATAAGCCAGCGGCATTCTTAAAACGCGTCCCTGCGGCCCATAAAATCCGGGTGCCGTTGCGGTGATTCCTCTGAGAAAGTCATCAGCAAAAAGCCCCAACAGCTCTTCTGATCCTTTTATAAAGTAAGGCATTGAAAGGTCGGAAGGCCATTGCGTCTGACTGACAAAAGCATCGCCTAGTTCATGGTCAATAATTTCGGGTGAAACCTTGTAGAAATTCATAAGTCCGTCAATTCCGAGCCCATGTCCGGCAGCTACATAAGTACCTACTTTAATGTCTTCCTGCATAGCACCGGAGGTGCCCAGGCGAATGAGGCGGAAAGTTCGTCCCGATTCTTTCACCGTGCGGTTTTCAAGGTCGATATTTGCCAGGGCATCCACCTCATTAATGACAATGTCGAGGTTGTCGGTCCCCATGCCCGTCGACATCACCGAAAAACGGCTTCCCTTGTACGTTCCTGTATGAGTCTTTATTTCGCGGTTCTGTACCTTGTATTCCACCGAATCGAAAAACGCTGATACCTTATCCACTCTTCCCGGATCGCCTACAAGAATAATAGTGTCGGCCAGCATTTCCGGTTTAAGTTTCAGATGATATATGCTCCCGTCAGGGTTTAATATTAATTCTGATGCTTCAATCATATTTATGACTATTTAACTTCAACTGAAGTTGGATTAATTTGTTGTCAAAAGTAATTAATCTGTTCCAAACCCCGAAGTTTGCAGGGTTTGCTAATTTTGTAAAAAAACAACATGGTTCAAAGTAATATCAGTGCAGAGATCCTGACGATTGGAGATGAAATACTTATCGGTCAGGTTGTCAATACGAACGCAGCGTGGATGGCGCAGCAGATGAATCTTGCCGGTTACAGTGTGGTGCATATGACTACCGTGCCGGATGATGAAACAGCAATCACATCGGCCATTGATCAGGCCTTTGCGCGTGCGGATATTGTTTTGATGACGGGTGGCTTGGGTCCCACAAAGGACGATATCACAAAACACACACTTGCGAAGTACTTCAATACTCCACTGGTGATCAATGAGGATGCGCTAAATCATGTCAGGGCTTTTTTTGCCGCCCGGGGGTATGAGCTTACTGATACAAATTATCTCCAGGCTGAGGTGCCCGAAAGTTGTCATGTATTAAAAAACAACCATGGTACAGCACCGGGAATGCTTTTCGAAAAAGAAGGAAAAACTTTGGTGTCCATGCCCGGCGTGCCCCTGGAGATGAAGAACCTGATGAAGGAAAAAGTGATTCCTTACCTGGGGCAAAAATTCAAGGGGAGGGAGATTTTGCATAAGACCATTATGACGCATGGGATGGGAGAGTCGCACCTATCTGACAGGATACGCGAATGGGAGGAGGCCTTGCCGCAACATGTTAAGCTGGCCTATCTGCCTCGCCCTGGCATTGTTCGCTTGCGCTTGAGCGCTGCCGGCGATGACCGCAAAATGCTGAAAGCTGAGGTAGAGGCGCAGGTAAGGCAATTAGGGAAATTGATTCCTGAGCTGATTTTTGGTTTTGATGATGAATCATTTGAAAAGGCCGTTGGAAAGCTACTCAAAAAGAATAGGAAAACCCTTTCTACGGCAGAAAGTTGCACTGGCGGAAGCATTGCATCAAGGATTACTTCCGTTCCCGGGAGCTCGGAATATTTCAAGGGATCGGTAGTGGCCTACGAGAATTCAGTTAAGAAAACGTTGTTGAATGTATCGGAAATGGATCTGGAGTCGGTTGGAGCTGTTAGTCAGGAGGTGGTTGAGCAGATGGCCACAGGGGCCAGAAAATTGCTGAAGACAGATTTTGCGATCGCTACTTCCGGAATCGCCGGTCCTGACGGTGGAACGGATGAGAAACCGGTGGGGACGGTATGGATTGCCGTGGCTTCAGAAAAGGAAGTCCGGTCTCAGAAATTTCAGTTTGGGAACAACCGTGAGCGAAATATTGAACGTTCGGTGCTCAGTGGCCTTAATATGTTAAGATTGATGCTTATGGAATCTTAAAATCTCACATTCAGCTTCAGGTTCACCTGCCTTGGTGTCAGGTAATTGGGCACAGCCAGTTGATTGCTGTTCACATCCGTTACCCAGAAATAAGAAATAGTATTTTTTATCTGCAACAGGTTGAACACCTCCAGGCTGAGCCACATCGACTCCAGGTTATTCAGGATATGCCCCTTGCGCAGCCTGTTCTCTTCGCCAATAATTTGTTTTGAGAATCCGATATCTACTCTGCGATAGGATGGAAGGCGCGAATCGTTGTTAAAGTTTTTGGTTCCGGGAATGTTTACCGGAAGCCCGGTGCTGTAATGCAGGCTCAGGTTCATCTTATAAGTCGGGTTTTTGGGCAGGTAATCCTGGAAAAAGAGACTGAAGCTCATGCGTTGGTCCAGGGGGCGCGGGCGGTAGCCAATTTCCTTTTCCTTAGTATAAGCTACCACGTTGTTTTCTGATTCAGGAGTAATTAATTCATCTTCATCATTGTATGCCTGCAGGAAATAATCGCCATCAATATCCTCCTGGGTGGTCATCAGCGATAAGCTGGCCCACGATTCCACACCCTTTACAAACTCACCGTTGACCTTCATGTCGATGCCCGTAGAGTATCCTTTCGATTGCATATCCGCAAAGTAGCGCACTCTTACATTTGTTATCTCGTAAGGGATTAAATTTTCGAGATGCTTGTAGAATACCTCGGTCACAAACTTGAATGGCCTTCCCCAGGCGGTGAAATTCCAGTCGCTGCCCAATACAAAATGTACCGATTTCTGAGATTCGATGTCGCGATTGAGCGTTCCGTCAATATTCCGCATCTCCTTGTAGAAGGGCGGCTGATGATAAAATCCGGTGGAGAACCTGAAAAGCACATCGCGCTCCCAAAGAGGTTTGTATGAGATGCTGGCACGTGGGCTTACCAGAAACTCGTCATTGAAATCCCAATAAGAAGAACGGATTCCTGCAGTCAGAGAGATATCGTAAGTATCCGATAAGTCCCAGCTATCCTGGAAAAATGCCGAATACCGGTTCGACGAAATGGAGTTATTCCCATCGATAAGTCCCTGCATGGCCAGCGGATAATTGTCAGGCGCAGGCTCTCCGGGAATGAACGATGGGTAGGGAAGGGTGTATCCGGCAGAATCGAGCAGCGACCATTCCCTCAGGTTGTCAACAATTGCTTCGCGCTGATATTTAACCCCCCATTCCATTTCATGGTTTTCAGAGAAAAACTCCCCGCGGTGCTCTGCTGAAAAGACATCTACATCCAAATAATTTCTTGCATGGTTGAGGTACGTACCTACGCCCTGTTTTTGAATAACCTCGCCAAACTCATCCTGACCAAGGTTGGTGTTGAGCTGCCCAATCCAATAATCGCCGCGGATGTCGAAGGTTTCGTTTTCGTCGGAAGTGTAGGCCGACGCCATAAACTTGAGCTTCATTCCCAGAAATGGCTTGTAAACCGCGGAAAATCCTCCTGTATAATTAAGGTATTCATCCACTTCGCGGCCATCGAAATAAATCTGCAAACGCAAAGCTTCCTGGAAAGTACCAAAATCGGTGGTCCGGTTTTCAGGAACAAAGCGGTACAAGTTTCTGGACATGTTTCCTAAAAGTGAGAATTCCCATTTTTCATTCGGCCTGTAGCTGAGCAAACCCTGAACATCCGTAAAAGAAGGTTGGTATTCCCCTTCAGTTTGCAAGCTGTTTAAGACATATTGATTGGATTTTTGGCGTACGCCAAGCAAGTAAGAAAACTTATTGTTTTTCGAAGCATTTTCAAGATGAAAAGAAGCCCCGAGAAGGCTGGCGGAAACAGAGCCACCAAAGTCGTCGGGCTTTTTGTAGGTGATGTCTAAAACCGAAGACATCTTGTCGCCGTATTTGGCATCAAACCCACCGGCAGAGAAAAGCACAGAAGAAACCAGGTCGCTGTTTACAAAACTCAGTCCTTCCTGTCTTCCGGATCTTACTAAAAACGGACGGTAGATGCGAATATCATTGACGTAGATGAGGTTTTCGTCGAAGTTCCCTCCCCTGACGGAATACTGGTTGCTCATCTCATTTTTTGAGGAAACTCCGGGCATTGTCTTCACCAGCGATTCGATGGAGTTATTCATCCCCGGAATGACGGTGGCCGCCTTGGGGTTAATGGCGGTAATGGTTTTTCGACGGATACGTTTGTCTTCAATAATCACATCCGGAAGCTTGGTGGAAGAGATTTCAAGCACGATGTCCAGCCGTTTTTCCTCTCCCGGATTGAGCTTAAGAGTAACTTGTTTTTCTTTAAATCCAACAAAAGTAAAAGCAATCGTCACGCTGTCTTGTGTGGGAACAGGTAAGCGATAGTTTCCGTCACGGTCACTAATAACGCCTTGCTGGCTGGCTAACGGCACAATGTTAACCATTTCCACCGCCAGCCCGTCCTGGTTGGTGATTTTTCCGTAAACCACGGCAGTGTTTTGCTGGGCCCCCACTCCGGATGCCAGAAACACCATAATGAGTGCGAGGATTCCCCTTGTCAGATTTTTCTTGTGCATTGCTTTCTTAACGTATGGAGAGATACTTTATTTTAAAACTGGTGGTGTGATAAAAAAAATGCCGTTACGTTGAAGTAACAGCATTGTATCTTTTAGCCTTGAAGTTAATTAAACAAGCGTATTGCCGTTTTTTCTGGCTTCCTTAATGACTGCGGAAATTCCCTTTCTGTTGATAGTGCGGATACCCTTAGCACTTACCAGCAAATTAACCCATTTCCCTTCTTCAGGAATATAAAACCGGCGCTTATGGAGGTTTGAATTAAATTTACGCTTGGTTCTATGATTTGAGTGGGAAACATTGTTTCCGGTCATTGCTTTCTTTCCTGTAATTTGACAAACTCTAGCCATCGCTCTTGTTTTTATCGTTACTATTTTAAAACGGACTGCAAAATTAATCAAAAAAGTGAATTAAACAAATGGAGCTCAAATCTTTTTTCTGATTTTCCCGTAAAGGTATTGAATTAAAAAAAGCACCTCTGCAAGCAGGCAAAGGCGCTTTGTGTTAATACTGGAAATAATCTATTCGATCACAGTTTTAAATTCTTCAGTATCATAATAATCGATAAACTCTTTATCTTCTTTTGCAGTATCCTTCAGTTTTTCACATTTTTCTACTGCTGTTTCCAGATGCTCAATCAATTTGCTTTGATTGTCTTTTCTGGCGAAGATAACAGCCAGCAAGTAATGTTCTTTGGCTCCTTTTTCTGAACATTCGAGCGTGGAAATTGCTTTGTCGGTTTTATCATTCATCAACTGTGCCAGAGCAAGGTTGTAGTCGCAATCTGCTGCTGCAAAATTGCTTTCGGCCTTATCAAAATCACCATCAATCATATTGATGAGGCCCATATTATAGCTGGTGTTGATGCCGGCTTTCTTAGCCTTACTCAGAAGCTCTTCACCTTTGTCAAAGTTTCCTCGCTTAAGCTCAAGGGCTGCAAGGTTGTTATAAACTTCGCCGGTTGTTTTGATCTCCTTCGCCTTTTGCAAACTGCTTTCTGCTTCATCAAGCATGTTTTCCTCAAGCATTACAGCACCTTTGTTGTTAAAGGCTCTCCAGCATTTTTCATGAACATTATTGATAACCTCGTAAGCTTCAATTTTTTTCTCATTAGTTTCCTGAAGAGTGGCAGCGTAAAGCTTTTCCTTGATGTCAAGGGTATCAGGGTTTGAGAAAATCAACGCCTTCAGTTCTTCATCAGAATGCTTAGGCTCAAAAGCGTTAACAGTAAATTCTACTCTACGCAATGGAGGAAGAATCTCTTCTGCCAGTTCCTTGTAAATCATCGACATATTTCTGATTTCTTCTTCACGCTGTTTAAGATCAGGTTGTGAACGTACGACGTTGAGGATGGTATTTTTAGCTTCCAGATCACTGTTTTCTACGGCTTCCATAAAGCCATTCCAGTCTTCGCCCTTCGGATAAATGTCAAGATTAACCTCTTCAGCTGATTCAAACCCAACCTTTGTATCGTCTTCATTTGCGATTTTATTCAGCTGTTTTGTCAGATATTTTTCGCCTGTTTCGGCACGTTCAACGGCCAAGTCTTCATTAAAGCTGATCTCACCTTCAGGAGAGGCCCAGGCGTTGAGTTCAATATTTTTAACCTTCCATCCTTTACGGATAAAGTCCTTCATGTTGGCCAGATCTTCTTTGGTGTTTTCTTCTTTATTAAGATCCAACCACCAATTCAGGTTTGAGAAGTTTTGAGCGAAATATATATTAGCCTCTTCTGAGATAATTGTTTCTTTCTCATACATATGTGCTGCACTAACAACATTTTCGCTGTGCTTGATGCGTGTGCTTGTGATGATAACCCCGTCGGCAAGTTTTGTTTTTCCGAGCTCTTCCGATTTCTTTTTCAGGCTTGCAACAGGTTTTACAATCAGAATCGCATCCTGCATTCCATCTTCATATTCAAAAGTGGTGGAATAAGTAAAAGAGCCACCTTCTTTCTTGCTGATAACCTGGCCTTCGCCTTCCGCTTTTTCGCCTTTCAGGCGGAAGCTTTCAAGCTCTTTTTCATTGCCGTCGTATTTCAACACAGGTGTAAATTCCAGGGCAGCTTTTTTGTGGAAATACTTTTCCGGAATATAGCCTTTGACTTCAAGTTCGACCTCTCCGCCTTTGTTTTCCAGAACTTCTGGTGTTACTGAATAGTCTACTTCCTCGTAGTTTTTAACCATTTTGTTTAATCCGCAGCTGCTTAATAGCGCCACTGCTGCGATAAACGCAAATAATTTTACATTTTTCATTTTTACTGGTTTTGTTTTTTAGTTCTAAATCCCGACGGCGAATTTAAGAAAAATGTTGAGGTTTCAAAATGAGACCACTGTGCCAATAAAAAAAGCCGTCCGAATATCGGACGGCTTTTTTATGATGTTAAACTGTTGGTTTATTGAACCATGCTTTTGAAATCAGGCATATCAAAATACTTGATAAATTCTTTATCTGATTTCGCGGTTTCTTTCAATGAAGCATCAGCTTTGATAGCATTTACGAGATGCTTGAATACCATTTCCTTGTTGTCTTTTCTTGCATTAACAACAGCCATGAGGTATTCTTTCTCAGCGCTTTCAGGTGCGCATTCCAGTTTAGATTCTGCTTTGTCTGTATCACCATTTACGAGGTGTGCCAACGCAACGTTGTAGTCGCAGTTGTTATCACCCATCTGGGAAATAGCTTCGTCATAATTACCTTTAGTAATATTGAGAACGCCCATGCTGTATGATACATTTACACCTTGCTTCTTCGCTTTTGTGAAATATTCTTCAGCCTTGTCATAGTCCCCTTCGATACCAGCGATAACTCCAAGGTTGTTAAGAACGCCACCGTGCGTTGGGGCGATAGATTCTGCTTTCTTGAGTGCTTCCTTAGCTTTGTCGTAATCGCCTTTCAGCATGTGGATATAACCTGTGTTGTTGTATGCTTTCGCACAACCCGGGAACAACTCATTTGCTTTTTTGTAGATAGTGAGTTTCTTATCCAGATCGTCATATAATGTGGCTGAGTAAAGAAGTTCAGCTTTATCCAGTTGCTCAGCGTCATTCATTGCAAGGTCAGCAATTTCCTCATCCGTTTTCTTAGGCTCAAAGCTGTTTACTTCAATTTCAGTACGACGCAATGGAGGAAGAATGTCTTCTTCTACCTCTTCATAGATGAGTGACATATTTTTGATTTCCTGCTCACGCTTTGCAAGGTCAGGCTGCGAACGCACAACATTGAGGATGATATTTTTGTCTTCAATGTTTGAATTCTCAACAGCTTCCATAAAGCCATTCCAGTCTTCACCTTTGGCATGCTTATTAACAGTTACATCTTCCATGTTCATGTCCAGGTCATCGAAAAGACCTTCAAGAACATCCATACCTTTATCGGCACGACGCTCAGACAATCCTGAGTTAAAGCTTTCTTCACCTTCAGGAGAGGCCCATGCGTTAATTTCGATATTTTTGATTTCCCAACCTTTATCAATGAACTGCTTCAGTTCTTCAACGTCTTCCTTTGCATTGCGGTTTACGTTGAGTGGCAGACGCCAGTTCAGGTAAGCAAGGTTAATTTTGAAATATACTGTAGCTTTATCAGAAATAATAGTTTCTTTTTCATACCCATGCTCGGCAATCATTCCGTAGTCAGGAGTGTTGCTCTTATCGTAAGGATTAGCTGAACTAACAGCAGGTTCGAAAGTAACACGCTGACCAGTGATGATTGTACCTTCGGCCAATGTTGTTTGTGGTAAAGTCTGTGATTTGTAGTTTTCAAGAATGTTGCTGCTTGTTGCATCTTCGTTTACCGGATTTCCTTTTGGAAGGAATACGAGTGGTTCAAGCACAAGCTCGGCATCCTCCATGCCTTCTTCGAAAGTAATGGTGTATTCTTTAGAGAACGATCCGCCGTCATCAGTAATAACCTGTCCGTCGCCGGTAACTTTCTCACCGCGAAGGAAGATAGGCTCAAGCACTTTAGTTTTGCCATTGTAATTAAGCTTCGGAGTTAGCTTCATTGCGGCTTTGCTGCTAAAGTAATTTTCAGGGATTTGTCCTGTAACTTTTACTTTCACCTGGTCGCCATGACGCTCCATCACAGAAGGCTGAGCATCTAAACCCACCTGGTCGAAGTTGCGGACCATTTTTCCATAGCCACCAAGCTCACTCAGGTTAAGGCCAAAATGTACGGTGGTGCTTGAATAGATGTCATAGTCGAAACCACCTTCTTTAGCATCAAGAATGTCGCTGTTGACTGTTTTCCAGGCTTGTTCAAAACCTAAGCTAACTGCGTCGCTAATATTGTAGGAAATACCAACACCGGCAGGGATGAATGCTTCTGATGTTAATTCTAGTGGGCCGTTCGATGCTTCAACGCCGCCATTTCCTGCAATTTCATTATATTGAGCTGTATAGTTCTCTTTACGAACCACTTCCCAGTTAGAAAAACCTATACCGGCAAAACCGTAAATATCTGTTTTTCTGTCTTTATATCCGCCAATAAGATTAGAAAGGCTTAAGGTACCCTGAATACTGTAGTCAAAAACCGGGTCTGCTTCCATTTCCTGGTAACGGATAGGCTCGCCTTCCGCATCTACGGCGCTGTATAAACCACCATAAGAAACATTACCACGAACTCCAAAAAGTGGAGAAAGCTGGTGTCCTAATGTGATGCCACCAGTTAATTTTTTTGAATCGAACCAGTATTTTTCAAAAGGAGTTTGGTCCTGAACATCTCCCCAGAACTGGTTAATACCTCCGTTGATGTTAAGGTACCAGTACTTAGAGAAAGAACTGCTTTCGTCATTTTTTGCATCCTGACCAAAGGCAGCCCCTTGAATTAAAAGAAAAGCAAGCGCAATAGCGAGTGCGTTAAGGGTAAATTTAGCTTTTTTCATAACTGTTATTTTTGAAATTTTTATGGTTTATTTCTTTTATTTCCCACTAAAGTAATAAAATTTCACAGAAATTGTTTATTACAAAACGATCTGACTCATTTTTATGCAACAAATTTAAAAAAATATCGAATTATAAAAGGGGTTTGATGTTACTTTATTATTACAAAATGAAAGAATTATATTTAAAAACTATATTTTTCTCTGTTTTCTTAGTTCTGGGTTTGTGTGGATATTCACAGAAATACTTTAGTAATTATGTACAGGCGGATGTGGGGTTGGCAATTTCTATTTCCGACGTCAAACGCTATGACTTTGCACCTACCACTCAAACACAAAGCGAGATACAGCCCGGAGCAGGTGCAGAGATCACTTTTTTCACCAACGAAAATATAGGTATTAACATTGATTTTCAATACTATTCGCTGGCGGGGGTGAATCCTGAGATAAACCTGAAATTTACCGGGTCGGCTTGGAGCCCTTCTGTAAATCTGGCCTTTGCTTTTAACCAAATGTTTGAGGAGGGCCTTCGTTCGCCCTGGAACAGACGTTTCAAACTTATCGGAGAGATAGGTTATGGAAGGTTGATGAGTAGTGCCGATCTTCAGCGAATAGATCCGGATACCACAATGACTCCTCCGGGCGCGGATTTTAATCTTGGGGAAAAGTCTATAAACGTGGGAAGCATACCTCTTGAGCTTACTTTAATGTACAAACTCAATAAAACCCACAATCAATTCTACCGGAGAGGAAAAGACAGGTTGTTTCTGGTTGTGAGCGGCAAGGTGCAGTTTGTTGGTACTGATGAGCTGGACAATTACATCGACACGGGTTTTAGTAATGACGCCCTCACCTGTTTCTCTGTTGGTATTGCTTATTTTTTCGGAAAATGACCGGGTTGAGTTAGATGATGCCAAAGAATGATTCCGGCACTTACCGAAACATTGAGCGAATGCTTCGTGCCCCATTGCGGAATTTCAAGGCAGGTGTCAGAGATCTCTATGACCTCCTCTGAGACTCCGGAAACCTCGTTCCCAAATATATATGCGATTGGTTTGTTCGCTTCCGGATTAAATTTCTCGAGCGAAATGCTTTGGTCGCATTGCTCTACGGAGACTAACTGATAGCCCTTGTTTTTCAGGTTTGTCACGGCCTCTTCAACCGACTTGTAGTATTCCCAGTCGACAGACTCGGTGGCTCCGATGGCGGTTTTCTGGATGTCGCGATGCGGCGGGCGGGCCGTAATCCCGCAAAGGACTACTTTTTCGAGTGCGAAGGCGTCAGCGGTCCTGAAAAAGCTACCGGTGTTGTTTGCACTTCGGATATTGTCTAACACAACAACCACCGGATTTTTTTTCCTGAGCTTAAATTCTTCCGGGTTTAAACGGTTTAATTCATGAATGGCCAGTTTGCGCATGTTTATCCTTTTTGACTTTTGTTTGGCAGAGAACCAACCAGCTCGCGAATGGCTGGGGACCCGTTACCTTTTGCATTGATAATTTTTTAAGGACGACAAAATTACTTATTTCAGAATTCTAATCCATTATCGCGAAAGCAGAATTGATTTATAATTTTAACTTTGTCTGGCAAAAAAAGAAAGCTGTGGCAGGAAAAAAGAAACAAGAGAAAGTGGTTACACCGCTGATGAAGCAGTATAATTCGGTGAAAGCGAAATACCCCGATGCACTGCTTTTATTCAGGGTGGGCGACTTTTACGAGACCTTTGGCGAGGATGCCCGGAAAACAGCCCAGATACTTGGTATCATCCTTACTAAAAGAGCGAACGGTTCTGCCTCAGAAGTTGACCTTGCCGGATTTCCTCACCATGCCCTCGATAGCTATCTGCCTAAGCTCGTTCGTGCCGGACAACGCGTTGCAATTTGTGATCAGCTCGAAGACCCCAAAATGACCAAGACGATTGTGAAGCGCGGAGTTACGGAGTTGGTGACGCCCGGTGTTTCATACAACGATAAGGTGCTGGAGAACAGGGAGAATAACTTTCTGGCCAGTGTGCATCTTGACAGAAAAACCAGCGGAGTGGCCTTTCTGGATGTTTCCACCGGAGAGTTTTACCTAGCCGAAGGAAAGGTGGATTACATCGACAAAATGCTGCAGTCGTTTAAACCCTCGGAGGTGATTGTTCAGCGCGATAAGCGCGAGGACTTTTTTAATTTGTTCGGTGATAAGTTTTTCATCAAAACTTTTGATGACTGGGTTTTTACCATTGATTTTGGTCGCGAGCTTTTGTTAAAGCACTTTGACGTAAAAAACCTTAAAGGCTTTGGGGTGGAGGAGAAGGAACTGGGATTGATTGCCGCCGGTGCAGCCTTGCATTATCTTGCCGAAACGCATCACGACAAGGTGAAACACATCACCAAAATTTCCAGGATTGAAGAGGACGATTATGTCTGGCTCGATCGCTTTACCATCCGCAACCTGGAGCTTTTTTATCCTTCAGCCGAGGATGGTACTTCGTTGCTTGACGTGATCGACAAAACGCAATCGGCTATGGGAAGCCGCTTGCTGAAAAAATGGCTCGTGCTCCCCCTGAAACACCGGAATACCATTGAAGAAAGGCACAGCGTGGTTGAAGCTTTTGTAAACAACCGGGATCTTGATGATCAGTTACGCGCTTATATTGAAGAAATTGGTGACCTTGAACGATTGATTACCAAAGTGTCGACGGGCCGTATAACTCCACGGGAAATGCTGAAGCTTCAGAGCTCTTTGGAAGCTATTGAGCCCGTTAAGAAATTATGCCAGTCGGCCGAAAATGAAGCCCTGCGAAAAACCGGGGAGCAGTTCAGCGAATGCAGCCTCATTGCCGGAAAAATCAAAGAAAGCCTGCATGAAGACCCACCGGCATTGGTGAGCAAAGGGAATGTGATTGCAAACGGCATTTCTGAGGAGCTGGATGAATACCGTAAGCTGATTACTTCAGGCAAGGATTATCTGAAGGAAATACAACGCCGGGAGGCGGAGAGAACAGGAATTACTTCTCTCAAGATCAGTTATAATAATGTTTTCGGATATTACCTGGAAGTGAGAAATGTGCACAAGGATAAAGTGCCGGAAGAATGGCACCGGAAGCAAACGCTGGTGAGTTCTGAAAGGTACATTACCGAAGAGCTCAAAGAGTATGAGCAAAAAATCCTTGGAGCGGAAGAAAAGATACAGGTGCTGGAAGAAAAGCTCTACCGGCAGCTGGTGGTTGAGGTATCGGATTATATTGAGCCGGTGCAGTTGAATGCCAACCTGATAGCCAAGATTGATGTGCTGCTTGCTTTTGCGTTTCTTGCAAAAGCCAACGCTTACGTGAAGCCTGAAATGAACGACTCTTACGATTTGGAAATCCGTGACGGAAGGCATCCGGTTATCGAAGATCAATTGCCTCCCGGAGAGGATTACATTGCTAATGATATCTCTTTGGATACGGAAAATCAACAAATAATCATCGTTACCGGCCCAAACATGTCAGGTAAATCGGCCTTGCTGAGGCAAACCGCCCTCATTGTCCTGATGGCGCAAATCGGCAGCTTTGTTCCTGCTAAAGAAGCTTCTATCGGGGTTTTCGACAAGGTTTTTACCAGGGTGGGCGCTTCAGATAATATTTCAAGCGGAGAGTCAACATTTATGGTGGAGATGAATGAGACGGCAAGTATTTTGAACAACATTTCGAACCGCAGCCTGATTTTACTCGATGAAATCGGACGGGGGACCAGCACCTACGATGGCATTTCGATAGCCTGGTCGATTGCCGAATTTCTTCACGAGCATCCGATGTACAAGCCGCGCGTTCTTTTTGCCACCCATTACCACGAGCTGAATGAGATGGCCAATGCGTTTCACCGGATTAAGAATTATCATATCTCCGTAAAGGAAATCCAGAATAAAATACTCTTCCTCCGAAAGTTTAAGCCCGGTGGCAGTGAGCACAGTTTCGGGATTCACGTGGCCCGGATGGCCGGCATGCCCCAGATTGTGGTTGAACGTGCCGAACAATTGCTGGCAAGGCTCGAAGATTCTCATTCTGACAACCAGCTTGCGAAAAAAACCAAACAAAAAATCTCGGACAAAGACTATCAACTGAGTTTTATTCAGCTCAACGATCCGCTGCTGGAACAAATAAAAGATGATATTCTGAATACGGATGTCAATACACTCACTCCGGTGGAAGCATTAATGAAACTAAACGAAATTAAGAAACTAATCAGCGATAAATAGCTTTACGATGAAGAAGAAAGATAACCAACTTTCCATCTGGTCGCAAAACAGGGTGTTGTACGGTATTCTGGTAGTTTTTGCCTTTATACTCTATGGCAACACCATTCCGAATGAATATGCGTTGGATGATATTTATGTGACCAATGGTAACCCGCAGACCAGTAAGGGATTTAGTGCGCTCCCCGAAATTTTTACTTCGCGTTATGCCAACGTTAATAACGACGATGGAAGTGCGCTGCGTTTTGGGTACCGTCCCATCGTAAAAGTTACTTTTGCTATCGAACACCAGTTTTTTAAGAGAGCACCGCATGTGAGTCATTTTATTAATGTGCTGCTTTATGCTTTGGTGCTTATAGTTTTGATGAGATTGTTAAGAAGCCTGATGCGAGACTATCATCATCTTTTCCCATTCTTCATTGTCCTGATTTTTGCTGCACACCCGGTTCATACCGAGGTGGTGGCCAGCCTTAAAAACCGCGATGAGTTGCTGGTATCGCTGTTTGCATTTCTTTCGATGCATGCCTTTTTAAAATATTTCGATGAGCGTAAAACCCTTCAGCTCCTTGCCGGGATGGGGCTGTTTTTGCTGGCCTATCTTTCGAAAGCATCGGCCATGGTTTACCTGGCAGTGTTTCCGGTGGCGCTGTATTTTTTCCGCGAAGTAAATGTTAAAAAACTTTTAGTGGTAGCCGGTTCAGCGCTGGTGGTCGTTTTGATTGCGCGTTATGTACCCCGGCTGTTTTTACCCTCTCCGGAGCGACCGATTCTCTTCGTTGAAAATCCCTTGCTTTTCGAGGACAATAAATTATTGCATGTTTCCACAGGATTTAAGGTCCTGCTGTTTTATCTGAAGAAAATGTTCTGGCCATTGCCACTGCTCTTTTACTACGGTTACAATATGATACCGGTGGCAGGATTTGGAAATGCCGAAGTGATAGGCTCTATGATTCTCCATTTGGCTTTAGCCGGATATGCTATTTATCTGCTTCCCAAAAAGCACATCCTTTCGTTCGCTATCCTGTTTTATTTTATCACCATTTCCATCTATGGCAATATGGTGAAGCCGGTGATGGGAATAGTAGCCGACCGTTTTCTCTTCAGTGCAGTGTTGGGACTTGCTATCGTGTTGGTATATTTCTTTTTCAGGATAGCCAAAGCACCTCTTAAAAGCCCAAAATCCGTATTTAAAGGAAGCAATACAATGATTATTCTGATGTTGCTCGTGCTGATACCTTTTTCGGCCATAACTATCGACCGTAACACTGATTGGGAAACACAGCTGAAACTCACCGAAAGCGACATCGGTCAGCTCGAAAACAGCGCCAAAGGTAATTACCTTTATGCGCTCTCGCTGAAAAATGAGGTGGTGGGCAAGCAGTCGTGGAAAAAGCCTGAAGGGCAACAAAAAGTAAACCTGATGCTCAAGCATTACAAGCGCGCCATTGAGATTTATCCTGAATATTATGATGCCTGGAACCAGCTGGGGGAGATCTACATGGTGGTGAAGCGCGATTATGCCATCGCCGAGCGTTTTTTTAAAAAAGCCCTCGAAATTAATCCGGATATGCGCAAGGCATACTACAATATCGGGTATATGAATTTCATCGAGAAAAACTATGAAAAAGCCCGGGAGTATTTTAACAAGTTTCTGGAGTATGAGCCGGAGCACGAGCAGGTGCATTCATTTATGAGTAAGATGGCTTTCCGCGAAAACAACCTGGAGAAAGCGCTGGAGTGGAACGAAAAAATCCTCAGGTTCAATCCGGAATCGGCATTAGCCTATTTTAACATGGGTAATTATCTCTTGCAAACCGGCGATACCATCCCGGCTGTAGAAAACTTCGAGAAAGCCGCTGAACTCAACCCAAACAACACACAGCTCAACAAAAACCTTTACCGGTATTTTACCGATCAAGGCAATGAACGAAAAGCGAATTATTATCTGAACCTGAACAATTGATTTATGACAGCGGAAATATCCAGAGTATTTGATATCGTCTATTTTGCGCGTGAGAAGTATAACAACAAAGCGGCGCTGGCAGGAAAAAAAAGTGGGAAGTGGAAGTTTCACTCTCAGCAGGAATTTATTGATCAGGCCAACTACGTAAGCAGTGCTTTGCTCAAGAGAGGGATTGAAAAGGGTGATAATATTGTTAATATTTCAGATAATCGTCCGGAATGGAATTTCCTGGATATAGGCTTGCTGCAAATTGGAGCTGTACATGTTCCTGTTTTCCCTACCATAAGTCAGGATGAGATGGCTGCCATCCTCAAAGAAGTAGACCCAAAACTCATTTTTGTATCAAGTCGTTTTTTGAGTAAACGCATCCGACAGGCTCTTGGCGAGGAGGCGGGTTCTAAAATAATCTCGTTTGATAATGCATCTGAAGAGGTTGATTCCGAAAGATTTATTGATTTTGTAAGTGAAGGCCGTAAATATCTTGACAGCGAACAGCTCGAAAAATGCAAAGCCGATGTTCATCCAGATGACCTGGCCTCCATTATTTATACTTCCGGAACAACCACCATGCCGAAGGGAGTGATGCTCACTCATCGAAATCACGTGGCAAATATTGAAGTGACTGCCGCCGGCATTGGTATTGATGACAAGATGAACCGTTTGTGTTATCTGCCACTTTCCCATTCTTATGAACGGATGGTGAATTATGTATCCATCATGAAAGGGCTTACCATTTATTACAACGAAAGTATGGCTAACATTGTGGCAAACTTTGCGTCGGTAAAGCCGGGAATACTGATTACGGTGCCTTTGTTGCTGGAGCGGATATACAAAGGGGTGATCAACAAACAGGAAGATTTGAAAGGAGTGAGCAAAGTCATTTACAAATTTGCACTAAAGTTTGCATTGAGCGGAAAGCGCCCCGATGAATTAACGGCTATCGGGAAACTAAAATACCGTCTTTTTAATCAGTTGGTTTTTAAGAAGTGGAAGGCCATGTTAGGCGGAAAAGTGAATAAAATAATAGTTGGTGGAGCCGCTGTTTCCAGGCCTGTTTATTCTTTTTTTGTGATGATTGGAATTCCGGTATACGAGGGGTACGGATTGACTGAAATGGCTCCATTGATATCCTACAACAATACCGATTATAACAAGGCGGGCACTGTTGGTCAGTCAATCGCCAATGTGATGATAAAAATATCAACGGATGGAGAGGTGCTGACAAAAGGCCCCAACCTGATGAAAGGATACTACAAACATGAAGAGCTTACACGCGAAGTGATTGATGAGGATGGCTGGCTCCACACCGGAGATGTCGGCGAGATTGATGAAGATTCTTACCTGAAAATCACCGGACGGAAAAAGGATATTTTTAAAACATCTTCCGGAATCTATGTTTATCCTGAGCGGATAGAAAACCAGCTAAAATTATCTTCGTTTGTTGACCAGGTGATGGTGGTGGGAGAGTATGAAGACCATTTGTCGGCACTAATTACGCTAAACAAGGAATACACGTTAAAATGGGCAGCTAAAAACAATCTGTCGTTGAAAATGAAGCAGCTTGCATCCAATAGCGAGCTAAGATCAATCGTCCAGTCAGAAGTGGACCGCTATAATGAAGAGGCCCGCGATGCCCACCAGATTAAGGCTTTCGTAATTCTTGCAGATGAATGGACTATCGACTCGGGCGAATTAACTCCTTCAATGAAACTAAAGCGTCAGAACCTGGCTAAAAAATATCATCAGGTCGTTTCATCCTTTTATG
>JASMTJ010000024.1:0-1253 GCA_041694335.1 Bacteroidales bacterium | reverse complement strand
TTTATGATCAGCGGAACACTTTAGTGAGAAATAACAATTTTCGAAAAAACCTGCTTCTTCTATTCGAGGCAGGTTTTTTTGTGAATAAACATTTTTTTTCAAGCAACTGTTACTTTTTATTACTAACTTCGGCAGTAACAGACAGTTATAGATACTATTGTAAGATGTATGATCAATTAATATTTGTCCTTAAAGCAAATCATTATGTCAGAATACCGGCCTTTAACCGCCCATGAAATTGAAACACTCGAAAAGCAGGGATGTTTTAATGATGAGTGGAACAACATAGAAGTAAAAGACGGGTTCGACCCTTCATTCGTCAGGCAAACTTCTTTCTCGGGAAAAATAAGGCTTGGCCGCTTCCGGCGCAGTTTTCAATTTGCAGGAGGTGTTACCAAACACTCGGGCATTTCGAATGCTACCATTCACAACTCAACCATTGATGACAATGTTTACATCAGCCAGGTAAGGAATCAAATAGCCAACTATCACATAGAAAGCAATGTCATCATAGAAAATGTGGACTCCCTCACTACCGAAGGAAAATCCTGCTTTGGTAACGGAGAAAAGGTTGCTGTTTTAAATGAAGCCGGCGGAAGAGAAGTCCCCATTTTTAATGAATTATCCGCCCATACTGCTTACCTTCTTGCTTTTTATCGTCATCGACCCGGACTTATCGAGATGTTGAACAGCATGGTAGACAGCTATTGCCAAAAAATTTGTTCGGAAAAAGGAACCGTAAAAAACGGGGCACGGTTACTCAACTCAAGGACCATCCTGAATGTAAATATAGGGACCCAGGCAACTGTTGAAGGCATTTACCGGCTGGTTAACGGCACCATCAACAGCTCACGTGAGCATCCATCCTATTTTGGACCGGGCGTGATTGCTGAAGATTTTATTGCAGCAAGCGGCGCAACAGTGACCGACGCCACCCTGATATCCAAATGTTTTATCGGACAGGGCTGCACGCTGGGAAAACACTACTCGGCAGAAAACTCGGTCTTTTTTGCCAACTGCCAGGGATTCCATGGCGAAGCCTGCTCAATATTTGCCGGTCCATATACCGTTTCGCATCATAAATCTACCCTTCTGATCGCCGGATATTACTCATTTCTTAATGCAGGAAGCGGCTCCAACCAAAGCAACCACATGTACAAGCTGGGGCCGGTACACCAGGGAGTAGTAGAACGCGGCAGCAAAACAACCAGCGACTCATACCTCCTGTGGCCGGCTAAAATCGGGGCTTTCTC
>JASMTJ010000023.1:0-1627 GCA_041694335.1 Bacteroidales bacterium | reverse complement strand
AAATAGCCAAACCATGGTTGAACGATTAAATGTTATTTTCAACTCCATTCACTATTGTCCGGGGAAAAATATATTCCCTTTTTTTGCGCTCGAGCTCCCGATGTATCAAGGCATCGGGGCATCGGGACCAGGCAGCACGGGCTTTTACTTCTTTTGTTCATGATTTTGCCTGTTTTAAGCGGTAATTACGATTTACGCTTCGCTTCAATTCTACAGCAAAAAGAAGTAAACAAGAAATGCCGTCGCTCACCTCATAGTTCTGATATTCCAGCCCACCGTGAATTCAGGCATAGACAAATTTTTCAGTCAATTTCTCCGGACGCCAGTGAATTCCATTATAATTAAAAAGGGCAACGCTAAAAGCATTGCCCTTTTTAATATTCTCAGGTATGAACCCGTGTTATTGAACAATCTCTTTGAAAGAGGCATCTTCAAAGTAACGTGCAAATTCCATATCGGTTGCAGCTACTTCCTTCAATTCACTGTCAAGCTCAACGGCCTTACGAAGCGATTCAAACATCATATCGGTATCATTGGTGCGGGCACCGATGATTGCTTTGAGATAATGCTTAATTCCAACTTCTTTATTATTGGCATTCAGGGTAGCCAGCGCAGCGTCATAATTCCCGTTCAGAAGCTTAGCAAGAGCTGCATTACAGCTATTGCTGTTTCCGAAGTAACGAACAGCTTCGTCATAATTGCCATTGATAATGGCCAATACGCCAAGGTTGTTGTCGAGGGCATCACCAGCACCGGCGGCTGAATCGAAATATTCTTCGGCAGCTTCCAGATCATTTTCGAAGAGGGCAACAACACCAAGGTTGTTAACAACTTCTGCCTGATTGGCTTTCATATCATTGGCTTTTTCGAATGCGGCTTTAGCCTCTTCTACATTACCCATATTAAAGAGTACAACACCAATGTTGTTTTGGGCTCTCCAGCAATTGGAATGTTGATCCAGAGCCGCTTCGTAAATCTCAAGTTGTTCATCAAGCTCATCAGTAAGTGTAGCAGCATACAGAATTTCTTCCAGTTTCAGTTCTGAAGGATTGTTCATGGCCAGTTCTGAAATTTCATCATCAGATTTACCAATCACGTCAATATTGACATCCATCTTAGAACGACGCAGTTTGGGAAGAATGTCTTCAGCCAGAACTTTCCATATAGAAGCCATGTCTTCAATTTGTTCCTCACGAACTTCAGGATCATTATAGGTGGAAAGAACACGCAGGATCAGATTTTTGTCTTCAATATCGCTCTTTTGCACGAGCTTTTTAAATCCTGCCCAGTCTTCAGGGGTGTTACGAAGTTCCCAGAAATTATCATTTTCTGCCTCTTTTACGCCAGCATCGGCCAACTTCTTTTTCAGATATTTCTTGGCAGACTCTTCACGGGCTTTAGCAAGCCTGGTGTTCAGATCAAGCGGTCCGTCGGGTGAAGCATAAGCGGAAATGTTAGCTGCTTTGAATTTCTTGTTTTCTGCTTTCTGAGAAGCGGAAATAAACTCTTCAAGAGATTTAATGTCATCCTTGCTCAATTCTGAGCGACGCACATTAGAGCGCTGAATCAGATAATGAATGTCAGCTTTTCCGCTTTCAGAAACAACACGCTGGAAGTTGTCTTCTCC
>JASMTJ010000022.1:0-4344 GCA_041694335.1 Bacteroidales bacterium | reverse complement strand
TTTTTCCATGGCGGTGTGAGTTTCGATCCATACCGTACGCAGTATCAAAAATACCTCCCGAAAGGAACCATAAACTACATGGAGACATACAACGCCTCGGAAGGCTTTTTTGCCATTCAGGATCAGTCAGATTCTGATGAGATGCTGCTGATGCTCGATTATGGTATTTATTACGAATTCCTTCCTATTGAAAACCTTGGTGATGAAAACCCTGAAACACTAACCCTCGAAGAGGTGGAGAAAGGTAAAAACTATGCCCTTATCATTACTACCAACGGAGGCTTATGGCGCTACATGATTGGCGACACCGTGGTTTTCACCTGCCTGAATCCATACAGAATAAAAATTACCGGAAGAACCAAAAGCTTCATTAATGCCGTTGGCGAAGAGTTGATTGTGGATAATGCCGAGAAAGCGCTGGCGGTGGCTTGCACTAAAACAGGCGCCAGCATTAACGATTACACGGCTGCGCCAATCTATTTCAGCGACAACAAAAACGCCGGACACGAGTGGCTGATAGAGTTTGAGAAAGCACCCGAAAATATCAACTTCTTTGCCGAAACGCTTGACAACGCCTTGAAGAATGCCAACTCTGATTATGAGGCCAAGCGATATAACGACATGGTTCTGCGCAAGCCACTCGTCAAAAGCATGCCAAGGAACACCTTTTACAACTGGCTGAGAGAAAAAGGAAGACTGGGAGGCCAAAACAAAGTTCCGAGGTTATCAAACAACCGCGATTATGTAGAGTCGATACTTAAATTACAGCAATCCTGAGGATTCTGAGTACAGTTTTATTTTAGGGATTTTCATCGTATTTTTGCTTGTTCACAAAATAATTTAATTATGCACATTGGAGTTGCCGGAAACATAGGCGCAGGCAAAACCACCCTTACCGGCTTGTTGGCCAAGTATTACGGATGGGAGGCCCGCTACGAAGATATTGATCACAATCCTTACCTCGAAAGTTTTTACGAAGACATGCAGCGCTGGTCTTTTAACCTGCAGGTGTACTTTTTAAACAGCCGCTTCAGGCAGGTCTTGGAAATAAAAAACAGCGGGAAGGATGTTATTCAGGACCGAACGATTTACGAGGATGCTCACATTTTTGCACCCAACCTCCACGAGATGAGCCTGATGACCACGCGCGACTACGACAACTACCAATCGCTTTTCGAGCTGATGAGCAGCCTGATCGAACCTCCCGACCTATTGATTTACCTGAGAGGGTCGGTTTCCACTTTGGTTCAGAAAATCCAGGACCGCGGACGCGAATATGAAAACTCCATCCGTATCGATTACCTGAAAAAACTTAACGAACGCTACAATACCTGGATTGCCAATTATAACATTGGTAAGCTTCTTATTATTGATACTGATAATATTGATTTTAAAAATAACCGGGAAGACCTTGGCCTTATCATCGATAAGATTAATGCGGAAATTCACGGGCTCTTTTAATCAAAAGCATATTTAATGCTTTAACTAAAAACTTAAGTTTGACGCCTTTGAAATTAGGCTCACATTAAACTTCATTAAAAAACATCTAATTTATTCCTGTAGCAATGCAAACCGGATCAAAAAAGAAAATACTTGGCGTTATTCCTGCACGTTATCAATCATCCCGATTTCCGGGTAAACCTCTGGCCATGATTGAAGGAAAATCGATGATCATGCGTGTTTATGAGCAGGCAAAAAAATGCACCGCCCTTCATGAAGTCATTGTGGCCACCGATAACAAAGCCATTTTCGGACATGTAAACGCCATGGGCGGAAAAGCCGTGATGACCTCAGAAAATCACGGAAGTGGAACGGAACGCTGTGCCGAGGCACTCCAGAAAACAAAACAGGATTTTGATATTGTAATTAATATCCAGGGTGATGAACCTTTTATCAGTCCGGCTCAAATAGAAAAAGTAATCAATTTATTTTCAGCGCCTGAGGTGAAAATTGGCACTTTAGTTAAAAGAATCCCGGATTTAAAGCAACTAAAAAGCCCGAACAACGTAAAAGCAGTTATCAGCTCCACAGGAGATGCTCTTTATTTCAGCAGATCGGTCATTCCTTTTGTCAGGGATACCGGGGAAGAAAAGTGGTTTGATGAAGTTGCTTTTTTTAAGCACATTGGCCTCTACGGGTATCAAAGCGAAACACTTAAACAGCTGGTCAAACTGGAAAAGGGAGCGCTCGAAAAGGCAGAATCACTCGAGCAGCTGCGTTGGATGGAAAACGGTTATAAAATAAAAACCGCTGAAACCGAAGAAGATGCAGCCGGAATTGACACATACGAAGATCTGCTGGAAGCTGTAAAAAGATTAAAAAGCAGTAATTAAGTAATTTATACTTGATTGATTAATAAATAAGGATTATCTTCGCTATGCTTAAACAGATGGAAATGAAATATATTACAGATTTACTATATGATCATGATTGCGTAATCATCCCCGGTTTCGGAGGGTTCGTTTCCAGCTATGAGTCTGCCACCATCAATCACGACAAAAACCTTTTTAAGCCTCCATTCAAAAAGATTCTGTTCAACAGCAGGCTAAAGAGCAATGACGGTATCCTTGCCAATTACATCGCACAGACAGAAAACATCAGCTACACCAATGCCATGAACCTTATCCGCCGCTTTGTGGATAAGAGTAACAAAGAAATGGATGCTGAGAAAAAAATCCGCTTCCGCGGGATAGGACTTCTTTACAAGGACGAAAACGGAAACCTTCAGTTTGAGCAGGACACCGCCGTGAATTATCTTCCGGATGCTTTCGGACTCGCCGCTTTTAACTCGCCCACCATCTATCGTAAAGAAGGACCAAAACGTTTCGAACGCACCATTAAAGATTCTCCGGAAGTTTCCTTAAGATCAAGAAAATGGATGAAAGGGCTTAAGTGGGCCGCTGTTCTTGTTCCGCTGCTGGCTGTTGGAACATGGGGCTTTTTCAACCAGAACATGCTGAAACAAAAATATGATCAGTATGCTATTTATTTTTCGCCGATAACCGGTGAGGAAGAAGCCGCCAAAGAAACGCTGTCGCAAAGCGAATTGGAGCAGCAAATCCGCGAAAAGAAAAGTGAACTCGATAATTTTGAGCTCAACCAATCATCTTTTGTGCCTACCCGCTCCGATAGTGAATCTGCTGCTGATGCAGCCGAAGAAGCACAGCCGGAACAAGAAATTATCGATGAGGTGCAGCCCGAAAAGAAGCCAATTGCTGAACAAGTTACGCAGCCTGACCAAAGCGCTTACTCATCAGCAAACTGGAAGTATCAAATCATTACCGGATCTTTTCTAAGCGAGCGGAATGCCCGCGATCATTTCCGTCAGCTCGAAGAGCTGGGCTTTTCGCCCAAGATGGCCGGAAAAAACAGCTATGGCTATTACCGCGTGGCCGCCACTGGCTCCGATCAGCGTAGCGAAGCGCTCAACAGGCTGAGGCTTATCAAAGAGGAAGATTACAGTGATGCATGGCTGCTGGTTGAATAAAAACCTCTTCAGCAATCTGTTTTAACAAACTAATTATTCTTTTATTTTTGCAGCCTTAAATGCTGAGCTGTGGGAAAAAACAAACTCAAAAAATACGAACAGACGTTGCAGTACTCTAATATTCTGCAGCCTGATAAGCCAACCCTCTTCAATGGGTATGAGCTAAAAGGAAGCTGGCGTAGCACCCTTTTCAACAATAATCATAAATTAATTGTGGAGCTGGGCGCCGGCAAAGGCGAAACCAGTCTGATGATGGCTCAAAAATACCCGGAAGTCAATTTCGTGGCTATCGACATTAAAGGCGATCGCTTGTTAAAAGGAGCCCGCGAAGCTTTTGAGCTGAACCTCGAAAATATCGTGTTTCTGCGTATGCAGATTGAACACATCACCTACGCTTTTGAGAAGGAAGAGGTCGATGAATTTTGGATTACCTTCCCGGATCCTTTCCCAAAAGAACGTCGCGCCAAGAAACGTATGACCTCCTACAGGTTCCTGGAGCTTTACAAGCAGGTACTCACACCAGACGGAATTCTGCACTTGAAAACCGACAGCACCCTGATGTATGAGTTCACCCTCGAAACCATTGAGGAGTTGAATCATAAGCTGGTCTATTCCACAGCCGATCTTTACAGTGAATCCGATGCCAACCCGGATGCCACACAGCTTCAAACTTTTTACGAGCGCAGATGGCTTGAAGAAGGCCGGATTATTAAATACCTTCAGTTCAAATTTAATCACCAGGATGAGCGATAAGGAGTCCTTTTTCAGGAAAGTTTACGAGGTGGTCAGGCAAGTGCCTCACGGTCGGGTGACGAGCTATGGCGCTGTGGCACGATATCTTGGAAGCGGCGGCGCAG
>JASMTJ010000021.1:0-1156 GCA_041694335.1 Bacteroidales bacterium | reverse complement strand
GTGCAAAACCCTGTCAGGGCTGGAGGTTTTAATAATCATCGAACTGCCGCATTCTGAGATAAAACCACTTCGTTTTCCTGTTCAGATGAGTCGCTAATCAAGTACTTGCAGAACGTTTTTAACAGAATTTTTGGCTCTTGCTGTAAAAGCTTTGTACTCAACCGGAATTCTGCGGTTCAGGTACATCACCAGTAACCCAACGACCATCAGCTTCAACTGCAGCTTGATTTTTATTGATTCCGGTTCGCTCATCTTCTTGGTGTCTTTGATACGGCTCCAGTCTTCCTCACAAACGCTATCCACAGAATGGTCGATGATATCAATAATCTCCTGCTTGTTTCCAAAATCACCTACACGGGTGATATAGAACAGTTCAAAAATCCCCGGATACTCCAGGAAGTAATTGATATACGCCATGATGGTGCTTTGAAGTCTTTCTGCGCCGGCCTCCATGCTTTTGGTTTGCTCTGCAACAAAAGCTTCACACTCTTTCTGGAAGTCATGCACACATACAAATACCAAATCATTTACATCCCTGAAATAACTATAAAGCGTGGCATATGAATAGCCGGCCTTGTCAGCAATATTTCTGACGCTGACGCTTTGTATCCCTTCGCTCTTTAAAATGTCTTTAGTGGCCTGAATGAAATATCCTTTCATTCGCTTTTCCTGGATCTCTTTGTTTTTCATACCATAAATATTAATTAACGCCGCAAAAATAATAAACAGTGTTAAAACAAACAACAATCGTTAAAAATAATCATAGATGTTTAAATTCATCCGCTAAGGGCGTGTCATTTGTGTTTGGGAGGTTGGTTTGTAGTGGATTGATAAGCAAAGCCCTGACAGGGTTCGCAACCCTGTCAGGGCTGGAGTTGTTTATAAAATCAAGCGAACCTGATAGTCTCCTCTTAGATGTGCTGTCAGCGATAAGACGAAATCCATCACGACGGTTAAGCGGAATTACAAATTCCGCTTTCTTAATCTTCGAATTTGCAATTCGCATTTCGGAAAAGAATAGCCTGTATAAGGGCTAATACTGTTCCGCCTGAACAGAGCTGTCGTCTTCGAAAAGAGCTTAAAGTCACGGCGGAGGAAGGTGGATGCCGTTTCACCCCGGGTTGCGGACTTTGTCCTTACCCGGGGCTATTGACAT
>JASMTJ010000020.1:0-1365 GCA_041694335.1 Bacteroidales bacterium | reverse complement strand
ACCAAAGTAGTGTTTCTTACTGCCTGTGTTGCAGCAAAAGATGACGCTCGTTTTTTTAAAGGAGACGGTCGTACCGATGCTGTGCTGACATTTCTGGAATTGAGAGAAATGTTTGCCGAAAAGCGTATTACCGAAAACTCTGTAGAATTCAGTGATTTTGATCCTCCTATTGGTCGGAAAGGCGGACTTTTCCCAATTAACCGTGGGATGCTTCAGGCTGTGGACATAAATCAGGACTTGCTGAGTGCCAGCATTATCATTACTGAAGGAAGAAACAACTTTCTTCAGTCGCTACAGGAATTTAAAACAGAAATAGGGTTACAACAACATCTTGACCTTTTCTATTGCGAAGGTTGTATCATGGGCCCGGGAACATCGCCTGGCGGCAAAAAATTCTACCGGCGCTCCCACGTGATCAAATATGTAAACAAAAGGCTCAGAGATTTCGACTATGAAACATGGCAACAGCAGGTTGAGTCGTTTCGCGACCTTGATCTGAGTCGTTCATTCAAAGCCAGGGACCAACGGTTACCTTATCCCTCAGAAAGTGAAATTCAGCGTGTCTTGCATGAAATGGGAAAAGGAAAAGTGGAAGACCAGCTGGGATGCGGAGCCTGTGGTTATCCGTCGTGTCGTGAGTTTGCCGTTGCCTATTGTCAGGGACTTACCAATTATGAGATGTGTTATACTTATACCATCCACAAGATGCATACCTATATTGGAAAGTTGAATGCCACCAATGAGAAACTTAAGAAAACAAAGGAGGCCCTCAAACAGAGCGAAGAAAAGGCCAGGGAAGAAGAGAAGGCAGCCAGGCTTGCTGCCGAAACCACCACAGCCATGCTCAACAAAATAAGGGCAGGCGTGGTGATTGTGGATGAAAATCTGAAAATTATTGAATCGAACCATAGTTTTATTAATATGATTGGTGAAGATGCCCAACATATTAATGAGCTGGTACCGGGCCTGAAGGGGGCCGAATTGCAGTCTCTGTTGCCATTTCATAAATTGTTCGCCACTGTTTTACAGTCGGGACAGGATTTATTGAATCGCGATACAACTTTAGGAAGTTCAATTCTCAATGTTTCTGTCTTCACTATAGAAAAAAATAAAATTGTGGGGGGGATAATACGCGATCTTACGGCCCCGGAAGTTAGGAGAGAAGAGGTGGTGACAAGGGCACGTGAGGTGATACGGGAGAACCTTGAAACAGTGCAGCAAATCGCATTTCTTTTGGGTGAGAGTGCATCCAAAACCGAAAAGATTTTAACATCCATAATTGAGGCACAAAAGCTGGGAACACGCGATGATGCTGAGATAGAAAAGAAGTAAAAGCCTTTATTTTGAATCAAGATGCATTTACCC
>JASMTJ010000019.1:0-27862 GCA_041694335.1 Bacteroidales bacterium | reverse complement strand
ACATGCCAAGCGTGATGTCAAGGAAAAGTTTGATTTGTATGAGAAGCATGGCGTTAAAGAATACTGGATTGTCAACCCGAATGATGAAAACGTCAACGTTTTTGTGCTGGATGAAAAAGGAAAGTATCAGTTCCGGGGAATATTTGCCGGCGACGACAAAATCCCGGTGAAAATTTTTGATGGCGATTTGAAAATCGATCTTACAGAGGTGTTTATCCCTGATCCAACATCACAGTAAAGACGCCATATAGGGCGTCTCGACAATCTATGAGCTTATTCTCATAGTTGCCAAACAATCGAATCCTTATAAACTCCCAATAAACTCAAAAGCTCCAAAAAGCTTGAGGGCTGAAACCACAATCATCACCAGCAAAATGTATCGGATATATTTGGGTCCCCAGTGCAGGGCGAATTTTGTAGCCAGAAAAGCGCCTGTCATACTTCCGGCACCCAGCATCAGTCCGTAGCTCCACCACACCTGGTCATTAAAAATAAATACGGCCAGCGCAAAGGGTGTGTAAATCAATACAATCAGAAGTTTAAGGGCATTTGCCTTCACCAGATCATATCCCGCATTGAGCACCAGGGCGGCCAGCAAGAAAATTCCCACACCGGCCTGTACAAATCCGCCGTAGAGTCCGACAAGGAAAAAGACAATGACCTGTATCCAGGTTTTTTGTGATTTGATTTCGGTCTTTTCTTTAATCCAGCGATCGGGCTTGTAGAGGATGACAAAAAACATCACCACCATCAATACGCCGATAGCCTTTTCCATAGCTTCTTCGTTAAGGTCAGCGGCGATGTTGGCTCCTGCCAGCGCTCCCACTACGGCAGCTATTGACGGTATCCAGCCATGGCCGGTATCCAGTTTGCCTTTCCGGTAAAAGGAGCCTACCCCGACAATATTCTGTAAAAGGATGGAAACGCGGTTGGTGCCGTTGGCTACATTTGCAGGAAGTCCCAGAAAAATAAGCAGGGGAAGACTGATAACAGAACCACTTCCCGCCAAGGTGTTAATAAACCCTACCAGAATCCCCACCCCGACCACCGCGGCTATCATGTACCATTCCATAGCTGAAAAATTTGGCGCAAGGTAATTAATCAAGCTTAAGAAGACAAGCATGAACAGGGTTAGATATGTTGTTAGTTTCAAAATCCGGTTTTCCCCCTATTCCCATCTGTAAGATTATTTATATTTTTAGGCTCTTTATTCAAAACCAAAATATTACCTATGAGAAAACTTACAATTGTTTTATTCTTTGTTATGGGCTTTTTTATGATGATGCCACAGGCTCAGGCAAAGAAGAAAAAAGATAACGGTGTACTTGACACATTAAAATCCTCACAGCTAAGTGGATTAAAATTCCGTTCTATTGGTCCTGCTTTTGCTTCGGGACGTATTTCTGACTTCGCGGTAAACCCTGAAAACCACAGTGAATATTATGTGGCGGTGTCTTCAGGAAATATCTGGAAAACCACCAATGCAGGAATTACCTTTGAACCTGTCTTCGACAGCTATGGTTCTTACTCGATTGGCTGCCTCGAGATGGACCCCAATAATCCGAACGTAATTTGGACCGGAACCGGAGAAAACAACCACCAGCGTGCCCTTGGCTATGGCGATGGCGTTTATAAAAGTATGGACGGGGGAAAGTCGTGGAAAAACATGGGCCTCAAAGACTCGCGCCATATCGGGATGATTCTTGTCGATCCCCGCGACAGCCAGACCGTTTACGTGGCGGCAGAAGGCTCGGCGTGGGGTCCGGGCGGTGACCGCGGACTGTATAAATCTACTGATGGAGGAGAAAACTGGACAAAAATCCTTGAGGTTAGCGAGCATACAGGTATTAACAACATTATTTGTGATCCGCGTAACCCCGATGTACTTTATGCTACCTCTGAGCAGCGCCGCAGGCATGTCCACACCAAAATTGGTGGTGGTCCTGAATCAAAGGTATATAAGTCGATTGATGGAGGAGAGAACTGGCGTAAGATTATGAAAGGCTTACCTTCTGTACATATCGGCGGTATGGGTATTGATATTTCTCCGGTGGACCCGGATGTTCTCTATCTCATTGTCGAAGCAGCAGAAGATAAAGGGGGTTTTTACCGTTCAACAGACCGTGGCGAGAGCTGGGTGAAGCAGAGCGACCACAATGCCAGTGGGCAATACTATAACGAGATTTTCTGCGACCCGCAGGACGTAGACAAAGTGTACTCCATGGAGACCTATTCGCATTATACTGAAGATGGTGGAAAAACCTGGAAAGACCTGAGTCGCAACAAGCGTCACGTAGATGATCATGCGATGTGGATTAATCCTGAAGATACAGAGCACTTTATCATTGGTGGCGACGGTGGCGTGTATGTTACTTTCGATGCCGGAACACACTATCGCCATGTTTCTAACCTTCCTGTAACACAGTTTTACAGGGTGAATGTAGACAACACCAAGCCATTTTATTACATCTATGGCGGCACGCAGGATAACAACTCTTTTGGTGGCCCTAACCAGACCAAGCACAGCGGTGGTGTTCCAAAAGGCGAGTGGTTTGTAACCCTTGGCGGGGATGGCTTCTGGCAAGCGATTGATCCGGAAAACCCAGATATTGTTTATTCTGAGTTGCAGTATGGCAACAGTATCCGCTATGATCGTCAGAGTGGCGAAGGTATCATGATTAAGCCGCGCCCAAGAAAGGGCGAAGACACCTATCGCTGGAACTGGAACGCTCCGCTGATAATCAGTCCACACAACAATGAACGTCTGTACGCAGCAGCTAACAAAGTGTTCAGAAGTGACGACCGTGGAATGGCATGGGAAGTGATTAGCGATGACCTCACCCGCTCACTCGACCGCAACAAGTGGAAGGTAATGGGACGGTACTGGAGCAACGAAGCAGTGAAAAAAGATGTATCCACTTCACTTTACGGAACGATCGTTTCCTTCGACGAGAGTCCTGTGAAAGAAAATCTACTGTATGTGGGAACAGATGACGGACTGATTCAAATCAGTAAAGATGCAAAGACCTGGACTAAAGTTGGTGAGTTTCCTGATGTGCCGGAATACACTTACGTGAGTGATATTCATGCATCCAAGCATGATGAGAACGTGGTGTTTGCCAGCTTCGACAACAGAAAGCGCGATGATTTTAAACCGTATTTAATAAAGAGCACAGACAAAGGCGAAAGCTGGGAATCGATTGCCGGTAACCTGCCGGAAGATGAAACTGTTCATACCATCGAACAAGATCATGTAAATCCGAACATTTTATTTGCCGGAACAGAGTTCGGAATTTATGTGACACTCAACGGCGGTGAGCACTGGACACAGCTGAAATCGGGTATTCCTACGATTGCGGTGCGCGATATCGCTATCCAGGAGGACGAGGACGACCTTGCGCTGGCTACTTTTGGTCGTGGGTTTTATATCCTTGATAACTACGCCCCTCTCAGAGAAATTTCAGATGAGATGATGAAGAAGGACGCGCATGTTTTCGATATTCCTGAAGCATTGATGTACATCCAGAAAGGAAACAAATACGGACAAGGGTCAACAGATTACCTGGGAGATAATCCTGATTTTGGTGCGGTGTTCACTTACTACCTGAGCGAATCTCCGAAGACTCTCAAGCAGCAGCGCAAAGAGGCTGAGAAGGAAATTGATCCAAAGGAGAATCGCATTCCGATGCCAGGTGAGGACAAGCTGAGAGCGGAGAAGTTTGAGTCGAAGCCGCACCTCATTTTCGATATCGCCGACAGTGATGGTAATTTTGTGCGCCGGATTACAAAGAGCGCTTCCAGCGGAATCAACCGGGTAAACTGGAACCTCCGCTACGAAAGTGTGTATCCGTTAAGCGATAATGACAAGGATTTTAATCCGACGAATGATGGCGGTTCCGGTATTTTGGTGGTTCCCGGAGAGTATTCTGTAGAAGTATCGCTTTATCAGAATGGGGACATCACCAAGCTGACTGACCCGGAAAAATTCACTTGCCGACTACTCAACGACCGCACTTTACCGGCTGAAGACCACGATGAAATGGTGGCTATGCAGCAGGATATGCATGAGCTGTCGCGCGTGATGCGTGGCTCTTACCGCTGGGCACGCGATCTGAAGCAGCGAGTGCAGTATTTGCGCCAGGTCATCTATCGCACACCACAAGCAGAGCATGATTTGATTGTGGAAGCTCGGAAGATTGATAAGAAACTATCTGACATTCTTTATGAATTTGAAGGCAGGGAGCCAAAAGCCAGCCGCGAAGAAAACCCGCCGGCACCGGTGGCTCTGAACGAGCGCCTCGGAAACATGATGTGGATTCACTGGCGTTCAACATCAGATATTTCGTCTACAGAGAAGCAGGTGTATGATATTCTCATGGAAGAATTTCCTCCTGTTCTTAAGGAGTTGAAAGAGGTTTACAACAACGAAATCCTTCCGTTTGAGCAAAAGCTGGAAGAGTTGAAAGCACCTTACACTCCCGGAAGAATTCCACAGTGGGATAAGTAAAACCAAAACAGGTTACTAAAAAGCACGCGGCAGCATTTCCTGTCGCGTGTTTTATTTTTAGTAAGTGGTTGTCCATGAAGATATTTTGTATATTTGAGTAAATGATCGGATAAAAAGGCATTAAAAGCTGCCTGTCTCGAACAGAAACGTAATTCATTTGGTTTAAATTGAAAACACGCAAAAGCATCAGCTTATGAAAACACAGATCCTTCACATAAAAAACATGGTTTGTCCAAGGTGCATAAGGGCAGTAGAAGATCTGTTCCTTGAGCTGGGCTATGAAGTTATCAATGTAAAACTCGGCGAAGTGAAGTTTCTGGCTGAAGATGATGACGTAGACTTGTCACTAATCAGCAAAGAGTTGCAGCGACTGGGCTTTGAACTTTTGCAGGATGCCGAAGTGAAGCTAATCAACCAGGTAAAATCGCTGGTGATAGACCGGATACATTATGCCAATGAAGAAGAAATGAATGAGAATATCTCTGACTACCTTCAAAGGAATTTAAACCGTGACTACCATCAAATCAGCAAAGTATTTTCTTCGAAGGAAAGTATCACCATCGAGAAATACATCATCCTGCAAAAGATTGAGAAAGTAAAAGAGCTGCTGACCTACAAGGAATTTACCCTTTCTGAAATCGCCTTCCGGCTGGGATATTCCAGTGTATCGCACCTGAGCCGTCAGTTCAAACAAATCACAGGACTTAGCCCGTCAGAGTTCAAAGAATTGAACGAACAACCCCGTAAGTCGCTGGATGAGATTTAGGGATTATTCTGTGGATTATTTTTCAAACTACCCATTCTCGATGTTTTTCTTTCTTTTAAGAAGTTCTTCTTCAAAATCAGGTTTTATCCTGACAGATTTTACAGCCGATTTTGCATCAATAATGGTATTGAGAGCTTCCAAAAACGAGACATCATCAATAGATTGAAGCTTGTCAATAATATTTTTCTTAAGTTGAACAGATGTCATAATTTCCTTTTGAACAAAGATAGATGAATTCTCAATTGAATTCAAGATCTGTATTTATTGGATTTGATCATCTTATTATATAAATTTGTGATATCAAATATTTATATCATGAAAAGTGTTTCGCTAAAAATCGATCAGCATATTTTTGAAGAGACTGAAGATGTGTTAGCGCATCTTGATAAGTCTCGAAATAAATATATTAACGAAGCTATCCATCATTATAATCAGGTGCAAAAAAGAAAAGTGCTGAAAAAGAAGCTTCAAAAAGAGTCTTATGATGTAAGGGAGGATTCACTATTTGTTTTGAAGGAGTTTGAAAACATTGATTATGTTGATTAATCAATTTGAAATCTGGCTGGCAGATCTGAGTCCGAAAATTGGCACGGAGCCCGGTAAAACCAGACCTGTTGTAATTTTGCAAACTGATCTGCTTAACCGGGCAAACCATCCCTCAACTATCATCTGCCCGCTTACCACAAATGTCAAAAAATCTGCTGAGATACTTCGTGTCCATCTCAAGAAAGGACAAGCCAATCTTAATCAGGATTGCGACATCATGATTGACCAAATAAGGGCAATAGATAATAAACGTCTCATAAAGAAAATTGGAATGTTTCCCCAAGAGAAAATTCCGAAAATAAAGGAAAACCTTTCAATTGTTCTTGGATTTTGATACTAAAAAGCGAGTAGCCCTACAGATACAAACCTTTTCCAAAATTGTATAATGCCTTGCCGGGATGTCCGCAGTAGTTTTGCTGATGTTATGACATCAATAAAAACAAAGATATATCCTGTTAAAGGAATGACCTGTGCCTCTTGCGCTGCAAGCGTCGAAAGCATGCTGGGCAGCCTCGGTGGGGTGGAAGAGGCTACCGTGAATTTTGCCGACAGTTCAGTGAAAGTGAAGTTTGAGCCCAACGAGGTGACTGAAGAGCAGCTGGCCGGCAATATAAATCAGATTGGATATGAGCTGGTCATCAACAACGAAAATCACGAGGCAGACGAAAAGAAGGCTTATGCAGCCCGTAAAAGAAAGCTTTGGATAGCCGCAGCCTTTTCATTGCCAGTATTCCTGCTCTCGATGATTTTTAAGAACGTGTTGCCATACCAGGAATGGTTTCTGCTGGCACTGACATTGCCAGTGGTTTTTTATGCCGGACGCGAATTTTACGTCATTGCCTGGAAACAACTGCGGCATGGCTCGGCTAATATGGACACGCTGGTAGCTTTGGGTACGGGCATTGCTTTTCTTTTCAGTGTTTTCAATACCGTGTATCCGCAGTTTATGATCTCACAAGGTCTTTCGGCCGACGTTTATTATGAATCTGCAGTAGTTATTATCACGCTGATTTTGCTGGGGCGCTTTCTCGAAGAGCGTGCCAAAGGCAATGCCTCATCAGCCATCAGAAAGTTAATGCAGCTTCAACCTGATTCCGTTGTTGTGATAGAAAACGGAGAAAACATTGAAAAACCACTTTCCGAAGTAAAGCAGGGAGATACGGTTCTGGTTCGTCCGGGCGAACGTATCCCTGTGGATGGCGAAATCAGCGAAGGAAATTCCACTGTGGACGAGTCAATGATGACCGGCGAATCGATTCCTGTTGAGAAAAGCGCCGGTGATGAGGTCTATGGCGGAACGATGAACCAGGATGGAAGCCTTACACTCAAAGCAACCGCCGTTGGTGAAGCGTCTTATCTTTCTCGCATAATCGATACGGTAAGGCAAGCCCAGGGCAGCAAGCCCCCCGTGCAGAAGCTGGTGGATAAAATCGCTTCAGTATTTGTGCCGATAGTCATTGGAATTGCATTGTTGACCTTCGGAATCTGGCTTTGGGTCGGACCGTCGTTCTCGCATGCTTTTGTTACGATGATCAGTGTACTGATTATCGCCTGCCCTTGTGCACTTGGACTGGCTACGCCCACAGCACTGATGACGGGTATTGGCCGTGGCGCCGAGCGTGGGATTCTTGTAAAAGGTGCCGCAAGTCTGGAGCGGGCACGAAAGGTGGATACGCTTATCGTCGATAAAACCGGAACGATCACCTACGGCCGTCCGGAAGTGGAAAGGCTTGTTTGGGAGCCCTCGGCAGACCAAAAGAAAATGGCTTCCGTGTTTTATGCACTCGAACAGAAAAGTGAGCATCCACTGGCCAGTGCCATCACTTCCTATCTGAAAAATGAAAAAGATCAGGAAGTGAAGTTTGATGACTTTACCAACTTCAGCGGCAAAGGTGTGAAGGCTTCTGTCGGCAACACGAATTACTTTGCCGGAAATCTCAGGTTGATGGAAGAAAAGGAAATCCGCATCAGCGAAAGATTAAAACAAGAAGCAGATAACTCCATTGGCACTGCGGTTTTTTTTGCTGAAGCTAATAAAGCTGTGGGAGTGTGTGTTTTGAAAGATAAGGTGAAAGAGAATGCCCATTCGGTCATCGAAAAAATAAAAGGAAAAGGAATAAAAGTGGTGATGCTCACTGGCGATAATGAAAAAGCAGCGAAAGAAGTCGCCGATTATACGGGAATTGAAGAAGTACAAGCCTCTTTGCTTCCTGAGCAGAAAAAAGAATTTGTGGAAAAATACCAGCGTGAAGGACGCACTGTGGCTATGACCGGCGATGGAGTGAATGATGCTGCCGCCCTGGCACAGGCCGATATGAGTATTGCCATGGGTTCTGGGTCTGATATTGCGCTGGATACGGCAGATATTACCTTGATGCACTCTGATCTTGAGCATCTGGCGGAAGCCTTTTCGCTATCCGGAACCATCAACCAGAAGATTAAGCAAAATCTTTTCTGGGCATTTTTCTATAACGTGATTGCCATTCCGGTGGCGGCCGGTGCACTTTATCCGGCCTTTGGCATTTTGCTGAGTCCAATGATAGCCGGTGGCGCTATGGCGTTTAGCTCGGTATCGGTTGTGACCAATAGTTTGCGACTAAAGAAACTGAAATTGAACTAAAGAATTTGATTTTTTGTAATGTATAAATAGGAGGAAATGATGAGTAATAAGATGAAGTTTAAGTCGAACCTGACATGTCAAGGATGTGTGAGCAAGGTGAAGCCACATCTTGAAAAACTGGATATCCAGAACTGGAATGTAGACTTGAAAGGAAAAGAAAGCGAGGTAACCGTTGAAGGAAATGTAAAAGAAGATGATGTAATGAGAGCTTTTGAGGAGGCCGGTTACAAAGCAATTCCGAAAAAAGGTTTTTTGGGAGGAATTTTCGGATAGTAAATCCTTAAAGGAAGTAAATGAAAGCCCGGTTCTGTTTCGGTAGACTGTGTCGGGCTTTTTTGTCTGCTGTAAAATACTTTACAAGTTTGGAAATTTGTCTTATTTTTAAGGGTGAATTAATTGAAAAATAGTGTTTTGCCAATTGGAGGTGCGGATGTTTAAAGAGAAATCAACGGAAAGAATTCCTTTTAAGGAGTATATTATTGAATATGCCGATAAGCAGATTGAAACGGCATTTATGAATATGCAATCGGTGAAGGATGATTTCGATGAGGAAGCCGTTCATGACTTTCGTGTGTCTGTTAAGCGCATGCGTGTTTTGATGTGGTTTCTTTCTTTATTCGATGATCGGATTGTGGCCGATGAAAGCATCGCCAACGAGCGTAACTTCTTTAAACTGTTTTCGCCAATTCGCGACAGACAGGTGCAAATGCAGCGTTTAAACGATACGGCCCGGGAGCTGAGCATTAAGATTCCGGCGCTCCAAAAATATTTGACGAAGCGCTTGCAAAGAGCCAAGCGCAAATTTCAGATGCATAAGCATGATTTTATGCCGCAGATGCATTTCGAAATGGTTAAGATTCCGCTATCTCATATATTATCAGACGAAATGCTTTTACACGAGGCCGAAAGCCAGGCCGGGCTTCTACTTGAAAAAGCAAGATCGGAAATGTCGCATTTCATCAGCGATGATGAGGTGATGCACGAAAGCCGGAAGGATTTTAAAAAGATTGTTTACCTGATGGAGATGTTGAAAGCAAAGAAACTAAAAATCAACAGTAAAGAGTTTACCCTCAAAGAGTTTAAGAACCTCCAGGAAGCTTTGGGGGATGCGCATGATTTTGTGGTGGGCCGCAAAATGGTCCGTAAGTTCATGTTTAAGAAAAACAAGTCCGGACAAAAATACCATCGCCTGGCCGAGTGGATAGACCGGAAACGAATCCTTGAAATTGACCGGTTTAAAGATCAGTTTAACCTTGTGGTACTTCCCGGGCATAGGGTAAAAGTAGAGTTTTTGCAGGAATGAAGCAGGCACATATCTGATACCGGTATATTTGAATAATGAACTTCAGGTAATTAATTTGTGTTAACTCCATGAATCGAAGTTCATTCACCTGATTTCAAATGTTATTAAGCTGATTCATGAAAATTCAATCTTCAAAGTATTTACCCAGCCTGTATTTGCTCTTAAGGAAGCTCGCTTTTTCCGTTTCCAATAGATTTCTATGGATATTGGTTGCCTTCTTTCTGATGCTTTCGGCATGTAACCCCGGAAAGGAAATACCCACGATGAATGTTGAGAATCCGGATTCTTTTTCAGAGTCAGGGAATGAGATTCTGAGTGAACGTTGGTGGCTGGTTTTTGACGACGATCAATTGAATCAATTGATAGATAGCGCACTGACTAACAATTTTAATTTAAAAACAACATGGCAACGTCTAAATGCGGCTCAGGCCTCAGCCAGGCGCGAATCGGCACCTCTATTTCCATGGCTGGACGCTTCTGCCGGCACACAGGTTCGCCATCCAAAGTCGAGGGTTACCAACACCCAAAGCCTCAGTGTTGATTTAACAGCTTCCTATGAACTGGACTTATGGGGCAGAATTCGCTCGCAGGCGGATGCAGCAGAATTCAGAGCAGAAGCGGCACATAATGATTATAAAGCGGCGGCCATTACACTTTCAGCTGAAATAACTCAAACCTGGTTTCAACTGCTGGAAGCACAAAATCAGCTTAAGCTAATCAATAGCCAGATAGAAACAAATGAAAAGGTTCTGAGTTTGCTTAAAGCCCGTTTTGGTAGCGGACAAATTCGTAGTGTGGATATTCTCAGGCAACAGCAATTACTGGAAAGTACACGCGAACAAAGAATCACCTATCAAAAGAATCTGGAGCTGCTGAAAAACCAGCTGGCTGTGCTTACGGGAAAACCTCCTCAACATACCTTTGATTTTCTCTCTGACAGTTTGCCTTTGCTACCACCTATGCCGGATGCAGGATTGCCTGCTGACTTGGTTCAGCGACGCCCCGATGTTCAAAGTGCTTACGAATTGCTAAAAGCCGCTGATCGCGATATGGCTGCTGCAATCAGTAATCAGTATCCCAGGATATCATTGAGCGCCTCCCTATCATCAGCTTCCGGTAGCGCACAGGATCTTTTTAATAATTGGATAAGTTCTTTCGCCGCTAACCTATTTGCCCCGTTAATGTATGCCGGACAGCGACAAGCGGAAACAGACCGTGCAGAAGCTGTTAAAAAGCAAAGGCTCTATCAATACGGGCAAACAATATTGCTTGCTTTTCAGGAAGTGGAAGATGCACTGGTTCAGGAAAAAAAGCAGCAAAAGAGGATCGAAAGCATCCGGATGCAGCTTGAGCTGGCCCGAAAGACCTACAGGCAATTGCAGTTAGAATATTTTAACGGCATGAGCAATTACCTGGATGTTCTGACCGCGTTGGATGAGGAGCAGCGCCTGCAACGTGCCCTGCTGTCTGCCAATCTGCGCCTGCTGGAGTATCGGGTGGGCCTGCATCGTGCCCTTGCCGGAGGTTTTGAAACAGAAAGAGAAATGGATAGTGAAGCAAGCAATAGCGATGAATGATAAAATATATCGAACCTATTTAAAGAATCATTGAGAATGAGCAAAAAGAAAACAATAATCATCAGTTTAATCATCCTCGCTGCCGGAGCAGTGGTTACACTGATTATTTTTAATACAGAACCTACCGCAAAGCGCGGAGGTGCCACCAAAGAAACTGCGATGCTGGTAAGTGTTACTGAGGTGCATCGTGACACGTTCAATCCAACCATTGTGGCTATGGGATCGGTGGTGCCGACGCAGGATATTATTCTGAGTCCGCGGGTTAGTGGTGAAGTGATTTCGATGGCTGATGAGTTTGTTCCGGGCGGTTATGTTAGCAAAGGAGAAGTCATGCTTCAAATTGACCCCTCGGATTACAAAAACACCCTTCAGCAAAGGAAAAGCGAATTACAACAGGCCCAGGCCGATCTGGATGTGGAAATGGGCCGGCAAACTGTAGCCGAAAAAGATTATCAATTAGTTGATGAAGCACTTTCCGGAGAAAATAAAAACCTCGTACTGCGTAAACCACAGCTCGATGCGGCACGTTCAAAAGTTCAATCTGCAAAGGCTGCAGTGGATCAGGCTCAACTGGAGCTTAATCGCACGGCCATAAAAGCGCCCTTTAATGCTCATGTGCTCAGCAGGAAGGTCAATATGGGATCGCAGGTGGCGCCGGGTCAGGAGCTTGCTCATATGGTGGGGTTAGATAATTACTGGGTGGAAGCTACCATTCCGGTTCCTAAAATCCGTTGGCTGACAATTCCGGATGAAAAAAAATCCGCAGGAGCTGAAGCGAAGATCAGAAATCGTTCAGCATGGCCGGAAGAGGAGTTCCGGATGGGGAATCTTTTCAGGTTGGTGGGCTCGCTTGAAAACCAAACACGTCTGGCACGGGTGCTTATCAACGTGCCTGATCCGCTGGCTTACAAGCCGGAGAATAAAGACGAGCCCGTGCTGATGTTGGGTACTTATGTGGAAGTTAGTATCAAAGGAAAGGGAATCGCCAATGTTATCAGGCTAAAACGTGACTATCTCAGAAAAAACGAGACTGTTTGGGTTATGAAAGATGAAAAACTGCGTATTCGTGATGTTAAAGTATTGTTGAAAGATGCACAGCATGTTTATATCAGCGAAGGGCTGAGTGAAGGCGAAAAAGTGGTGACAACTAACCTGAGCACCGTAGTGGATGGAGCCCGGCTAAGGCTGGTGGAAGATAACACAGCTCAAGACACTGTATCCAATTTGAACTAAAGGACTTATGGGAGGATCGATTACATGAATAATTCCAATTCTGACAACCTGAATAAGCAGCGTGGTGCCATAGCTTTTATGGCACGAAACTCCATCGCAGCAAATTTGCTGATGTTGATTCTCATTGGCGGCGGTTTGTATATGACCTACAACATCCAAAAAGAAGTTTTTCCCCAATTTCAACTTGATATTGTTGAGGTCAGCGTTGTTTATCCAGGTGCCGCACCTGCCGAGGTGGAGAAAGGTATTTTGCTTCCTGTCGAAGAGGCAATTCGTGGTGTGCAGGGAATAAAAGAAGTGACTTCAACAGCTTATGAGGGATACGGAAGTATAAGCATTGAGTTGGTGGCTGGCACCGACCGTATGAAGGCTTTTCAGGATATCGATCAGGCGGTTAATAGAATTCGCACTTTTCCGGATGATATAGAACAACCGGAAGTACGCCTGCAGTCAAGGCAACGCGACGTCATGCAGGTGGGTCTTTATGGTGACGTGGATATCTGGACACTCAGAAAACTTTCTGAGCAACTCCGCGACCGACTGCTCAGCACTGAAGGTATTACACAGGTGGAGATAGGAAATGTACCCGATTACGTCACTCACGTGGAGATCCCACGACAAACGCTTCGCGAGTATAACCTGACCCTTGGTGAAGTAGCACGTATCATTTCAAGCTCAAGTCGCGACATACCTGCGGGTTCGGTAGAAACGAACGCCGGGGAGATATTGCTGAGAATGAAAGAGCGCAAACAGTGGGCCAACGAATTCGGAAAGGTTGAAATAGTGACTTCCGAAACAGGAGGAACGGTTACGCTTGCAGATATTGCAAACATTACCGATGGTTTTGAAGAAACAGGTTTTCATGGACAGTTTAACCGGCAACCTTCGGTGGGGATATCGATTTACAGGATAGGAGAGCAGTCACCCCTCGATATCGCTGCAAAAGTGAAAACTATTCTCGAAAGCTTTGAAAAAACACTTCCTCCCGGAGTGAAATACCGCATCGACAGCAACAGAGCGGACGACTATCGTGATCGATTAGCCTTGCTTACCGAAAATGGGATCCTGGCCATTGTAATTGTGTTACTGATTCTGGGTCTTTTCCTCGAATACCGACTTGCTTTTTGGGTTATGATGGGGATGGTAATCTCTTTTATTGGCGGCATGGCTTTTATGCCATCTATAGGCATAAGCATCAACATGATCTCCATGTTTGGATTTTTGGTGGCTCTGGGTATTGTGGTGGATGATGCCATTGTAGTGGGTGAAAACATTTATCATTACAGACAGGAAGGATATGGTTTTATTGAAGCCGCTATTAAAGGAGCTAAAGATATCGCCAGGCCCGTTACCTTCAGTATTCTCACAAACATCATAGCGTTTATTCCTTTGCTGTATATCCCCGGAACCACCGGAAAATTCTGGTGGCCGCTGCCTGCGGTGGTTATTACCGTACTGGTGGTTTCATTGCTGGAAGCCTTGTTCATCCTGCCTGCACATTTAGGACACAGCAAAAGTAAATCCTCAAATGTAGTTGGGAAAACCATCGAAAGATGGCAAAAGGGGTTTGCAAAACAGTTCGATAAGTTTGTTGACAACTACTACAGAAAGTTTCTCGACTTAGCGCTGAAACACCGATATATTACATTGAGCGCGGCCCTTTCAACCCTTCTTATTGCCGGAGCATACAGCTACAGCGATCATATGGGTATCATCATGATGCCCGAAGTGGCTGCTGACGAGATTGAAGCAGGTGTTAACCTGCCGGTGGGAACCACGCCAAGGCAAGGAGCGAAAGTAGCTGAGGAGATTACGAACTCCACCCGGCGAATGTTTGACGAGCATAATCTGGATGAGGTAGCTGAAGGCATTAAGACTAATGTTCGTGGACAAAGCTTTATTGACGTGGAGATTGTAATGAAACCACCTGATGAAAGAGAGATGACCGGGCAGGAGGTTATTGAACTGTGGCGCGATGAAATTGGGGATATCGAAGGGGTGGACCAGATAACCTTTGAGGCCGAAAGCGGACCCGGCGGATGGCAGCAAGATATTAGCGTGGATTTAAGTCATTCGAATATTGAGGTTTTAGAAAAAGCCAGCAAAGCGTTTTTTAACGAGATGGAATCTTTTGAAGCAACCCGCGATGTAAATGACAATTATAACAAGGGGAAAGAGCAATTCGATTTCAGGCTTTTGCCGGAAGGAAGGAATCTGGGTTTAACACCCTCGGATGTCGGACAGCAACTGCGTGATGCTTTTTATGGCGCCCTGGCCATGAGACAGCTGCGCGGAACCAATGAAATTGAGGTCAGGGTAAAGCTGCCCAAAGAGCAACGTGTGGATATTCACCACATGGAAGACTTTGTGATTCAGGCTCCGGACGGAACTGAAGTGCCCCTGATGGATGTGGTGGAGCTGAGGGAAGGAGAGGCTTTCACAAGTATTCATCGTCGTGACGGCAGACGAGTGATTACCGTGGGTATGGATGTGGAACCTAAAAGTGCAATTTCGCGGGTGATTGAGACAATGCGATCAGATGTTTTACCACAACTCAGAGCCGATTATCCCGGCATCACCTGGAGTTTTGAAGGGAGTCAGGCCGAAATGCGCGAGTCCACCGCAGCACTGTGGAGCAGTTTCGCGTTGGCCATGATGCTGATTTACGCCCTGCTGGCTATAGCTTTTAACAGCTACACGCAACCACTAATTGTAATGGGAGCTATTCCTTTTGGATTATTTGGAGCGGTGGTCGGACATATCCTTCTGGGTTATGATCTTTCGCTGGTTAGCCTGATGGGCGTTATTGCACTCTCAGGAGTAGTGGTGAACGATTCGTTGATCATGATTGATTTTGCTAACAAAAAGCGAAAACACCTGACTGCTTTTCAGGCTATTCATGAAGCCGGACTCAGACGTTTCCGGCCGATTATTCTGACTACATTGACCACTTTCGGAGGTTTAACGCCCATCATTCTTGAAACATCGCGTCAGGCTACTTACCTGATTCCAATGGCTATTTCATTAGGGTTTGGAATTGTTTTTGCCACCGGAATTATCCTGGTTATCGTCCCAAGCCTTTATATGATTTTGGAGGATGTAAAGGGCTTTTTCAGGAATCCTGAAGCACAAAGGACCTAAAGAAAATAACAATCACAATCTTCACCTAGATTGAAGAAAGCAGCATCTTAATGTCCATCATCCCGGTAAGGTGCAATACGCTGAAGATGATAAAGATGACCATAACCCACCGTACAAAACCGGCTCCCCGCACCACGGCAGAGCGGGCGCCGATATATGCTCCGGCTACTTGTCCAACGGCCAGCACCAGACCATACCGCCAGTCAATCATGTCGCCCCACATAAATACGCCGATCGTGAACGGTACGTATAGCATCACGATGAGTACTTTGATGGCATTAGCTTTTACCACATCATAACCCACTGAAAGGACAATCGCGGTAAGCAGAAAATAACCTATCCCTACATAGATAAATCCGCCGTAAAGGCCCAGCAAAAAGAACAATGCAATTTGCTTCCAGCTTAGCTTTTTATCTATCAATTCCTGCTTTCCTTCCACCCAGCGCTGGGGCTTGAGTAAAATGAGGAACATGATAAGTACCATTACCACAGCTACTATCTTTTCAAAAACGGCTTCATTGATTTCGATGGCTACCCGTGCTCCGGCAATCGAGCCAATAATGACGGGAATAGCTAGGGCAAGTCCTTTTTTCCATTCCAGAACCTTTTTAGCGCGAAAGGTGGAAACAGAGGTGATGGTTTGAAATGCTGCTGCGATGCGGTGTGTGCCGTTGGCCACATTCAGCGGCAAGCCCATAAACATCAGCACTGAAAGCGAGATGATAGTTGCACCTCCGGCCAGGGTATTGATAAAACCGACCATAAGTCCTGCCACCAAAAGAATCAGTATCTCTAACAGTGTCATGTTTCAGATTTGCACCCAACATTTTCTCCGGTATTTTTTCCGGCTATCACCACAACCAGGTAAAGAATAACGGCTCCTGCCGGAAACAGAATCCATGAAGGAACGCCATAGGCCGAGGGGATAGTGCCTGCAAAGATGGCAACACCTCCTACGGCAAGTGCATACGGCAGTTGTGTCCTCACGTGTTCGATGTGATTGCAGGAGCTGGCCAGCGAGCTGAGAATGGTAGTGTCGGAAATAGGAGAGCAGTGATCGCCCAGTACAGAGCCGGCCAGCACGGATGATACCACGTTGAAAAAGATGTTGTAACTCTGTGCCGTGTCTAAGCCGTTTTCCTGCGCAATGAGCCATGAGGCCGGAAGAATCAGCGGATAGAGGATGGCCATGGTTCCCCAGCTTGATCCGGTGCTGAAGGCCACTAAGGCCGCCATCACAAAGGTGAGCGCCGGAACAAGGTATGGCGTCATTTGTACCTCGACCAGGATTTTTGAGATAAAATCGGCGGTATGCATATGTTCGGTCACCGTGGCAATCGACCAGGCCATAATCAGGATGATGATGGCCGTAAGCATGGTACGGAAGCCGTTAATCAGGCTGTCGACCGAATCTTTCAGCGAAAGCAGCTTTTGCGAAAGCGTCATCAGGATAGCAATCAGCACTCCTGATAAGGAAGACCAAAGCAGTGCCTTGTAAGAATCGGCCGCTCCGATGGTAGCCGAAAGCTTTTTCGTGAAGGATATATCCTGTTGCCAGACGGTATTGTCCCAACCTGTGTAAAGCAATCCTGCCATCGTGCCCAAAATAATGATGGCGACAGGGATGACGGCGTTGTATGCTTTTGGGCGAATATGCTCCGGCACTTCCAGCTCGTTCAGTTTGTTGGAAAAGCCATCGGCATCATCTTCAGCACTGACCCCGTGTTTGCGGGCATGGCATTCAGCCTTGTACATCGGTCCAAAGTCGCGTTGCTTCCACACCAGGAAAACAATAAACAGCAGGGCAAAAATCGGGTAGAAAGAATACGCGAGGGAATTCAGAAAAATAGTGTAAGCACTTTTTTCGAGACCAATGGTATTGATGCCATCCTGTATGTAGCTGAGCTCAGCGCCAATCCAGGTGGTGACAAAAGCAATGGCCGCAATGGGCGCTGCGGTGGAATCGACGATATAAGCCAGTTTTTGACGTGAGATTTTCAGCCGGTCGGTTACCGGGCGCATGGTATTGCCCACCACCAGTGTGTTAGCATAATCGTCGAAGAAGATTGCCACCCCCAGCAGCCAGGTTACAAACTGTCCTGATTGCGTGTTGTTGGCATATTTCGACAGCTTACTAACAACCCCCTTCATTCCGCCGTTGCGGGTAATCAGGTTGACCATACCTCCGATAAGCATGGAGAATACGATGATGGAGAGATGGCCGGTGTCGAACAGGGCTTCAATGATATATTCCTCAGCAATGGCGAATATTCCTTTAAAAACCGAGATAAACAGATTGTTTCCGGCATAGTGGTAAATAATGGTGGTTCCCACCAGGATGCCTGTAAACAAGGCTGAAAACACTTCCTTAAGCACCAGTGCCATCAGGATAGCTATGAGTGGTGGCAGGACAGACATCCATAAAGGGATGCTTTTTGTCTCTCCCTCAAAAGCAAATAGCTGAGAGCGTATTTCGTATTCGTCTTTAGGTTTAAGTTTCAGATAAAAGGTGGCTTCCCCGTTTTCAAAAACCAGCTCCTCGGTTCTGCCGTTGATATGGGTCAGTATTTTTTCCTGCTCGAAATAGCCAATAAGGTCCGGATCGGTAAGGATGATTTTGTAGTTTTGATTCACTCCGGCCACCAGGATATCCGGCAGCTCAAGCTGAAAGTCCTCCTGACTTGTTTCGGGGAGTTCCTGCGATATTACAGGGCTTCCTGAAAAAGTGAGCATTAAAATCAGTAAGAAAATGATACCGGATTTCACCTTCAAAACAATGCTTTTTTATTGGTCTTTGTATTTAAGGACTTCCTCGCTGAAATATTCCAGCTTCACCCCGGCTTCCCTGAACATTTCTTCCGACTCCTGTCCGGCGTGGTATTTTTTTTCACAAACCACCCTTTCAACGCCCACGTTGATAATCAGCATAGCGCAAGTGCGGCAGGGGGTCATTCGCACATACATGGTGCTTCCCTGCAACGAAATTCCGAGTCGGGCGGCCTGCGTGATGGCATTCTGCTCGGCATGGATGGTGCGGACGCAGTGCTGCGAAACGTGCCCGTCTTCATGAACAACTTTCTTCATGTAGTGACCTACATCATCGCAATGAGCCAGCCCGCGAGGCGAACCCACATATCCGGTCACCAGAATCTGGCGGTTGCGAACCACCACGCATCCGGCACGGCCGCGGTCGCATGTGGCACGGGTGGCAACCGTCTTGGCGATTTCCATAAAATACTCATCCCAGGAGGGGCGTTTATAAGTTGATTTGTTCTGTTCAGACATAGTCGTAAATTTTCTGGAAAAGTAGGGAAAATATCCATGGCAGGCAAACCTGCTTTAGAAACTAAAAGAATTGCAAATCGGGTTTTAAAGGGTTATTTTTGTCATAAATCATAATGAAATGACAACTATTGAACTCAAGAATAAAATTATTTCTCAAATAGAAAAATCGAACAACATCTATTTATTAAAAGAGCTCCATCATTTGCTTAACATAGAAGAAACAGAACTCTATGAGCTTAACGAATATCAAAAAAGTGTAGTTGAAGAAGCAAGGTTGGATATCCTTAAAGGAAATACTTACTCAAATGATGAAGTAAAGGAAAAAGTAAAAGGATGGCTAAAAAAATAATCTGGACAAGCAAAGCACTTGTTGATTATCGAAAAATACTGATTTATTGGAAAGAAAGAAATAAATCTTCAGCGTATAGTCTTAAGCTCTCATATTTGATAGACGAAGCTCTTCGACTTGTTGCTATTAACCCAGAAATTGGAAGAAAGGCAGATAATGGAAATGCGCGGGTGAAGATTGTTCGTGATTACCACATAATATATGAGGATGAACCGGAATCAATAACAGTTCTGATGATATGGGACAATAGGAGAGATCCTGACCAATTCGGGAAACAATTAAAGAAAAGGAAATAACTAAACGTCCAGCCCCTCTTTTTCCAAAACCTTTTCCACTTCAGAATAAAGCTCTTTGATGCTTCCGTCGTTATTAAAAACATAGTCGGCCATTTCAATGCATTTTCGGAGGTTTTGTTTGTTAGGATCGGCTGAGGTCATTTCGCGCTTTTCGTTTTCCAGAAAGGTTTCCCATGAAATGCTGTCGGTTTCCGATTTTCTGGCAACAATGCGCTGATAGCGGGTTTCGGGTTTTGCATCCACGGCAAACAACAGGAAATCTCCTTTCTGGCGGAGCGAGTCAATTTCGCCGGGCGTGCGGATGCTTTCAATCACTGCGCTTTTTCCGGATGCGGTGGCTCGCTCATGCAGGACATCGGTGATGTAAGAAGGAGCGTTTTGCGCTCGCAGTTCATTGGCCAGCGAGGTCATCGTGTCACGATTGACAGGCATATTTAGTTTTTCCAGCTCTTCCACCAGAAAGGCTCTTACCGAGTAATGCATAAACCCTTTTTCTGAGGTCAGGTATTCGACAATCGTTCCTTTGCCTGCTCCTATCGTGCCTGTAATTCCTATTGCTTTCATATTATTATTTGCCAAATCCAAAAGGCTATTCTAATTTAAAAACCCACTAAACCTATAAACATCAAAACCTAAACTTGCTTTTCCAGGATAATCCTTTTTTCTTCAGGTTTTTCTTTCTTCATCTCCTTCACAACAACAAAACCGTCTTCCAAAAGGAAATTTAGCATAGCCTGATGCTTCGCCCGTGTTTTGGTTCGGACGGTTGTATATCCTTTCTCTTTTAACGTTTTTTGCTGAAAGGCCGCCAAAGCTTTAGCCACTCCTTTTTTGCGTGCACCTTCTACCACGCCACCCATCCATGAATAGAATACCGCATGATTTAAAGCATAGCCTGCTTTAAAACCCACCGGATGCTGATTTATCCGGGCAATCAAAACTAAGGAAAAAACACCCTTCAACCTCTTATGATATTCAGCAGCATCGTATGGGGATTCAAACTCGGGAATGGCCCTTGAGAGCGTAACCATTTCATCGACGGTGCCTAAACTGATTACAAGATTCATCGGCTCAGCGCTTTTCTGCTTTGATATCCTCTACCCATTTTTCCATCGATACGCCTTTAAACCCGGTTAGCTTTTCCAGCAGCTCCTCCGGATTGTCTCCCACAAAGAGGCTGTCGCGATGTTCTTTACGGATGAGCTTATCGGCCACAGCCCGGTCGATAAAAGCCAGCAAGTGATCGTAAAACCCATCAGTATTCAAAATACCGAAGGGCTTTTGGATGAGTTTTAACTGGTTCCAGGTAATGACTTCCGACGACTCATCGAGGGTGCCAAACCCGCCGGGCAAGGCCACAAACATATCCGATTGTTTGATGAGCAATTCTTTGCGTTCCATCATGGTTTCCACCAGCTGCAGGTCCTGTATTTTGCGATGGGCAATTTCATGTGCTGCCAGATGCTTTGGCATAATGCCCCTCACTTTTCCACCCAGCTCCAGCACCTTGTCGGCAATCACTCCCATCAGCCCGATGTTTCCGCCACCATATATCAGTTCATCGCCGTTTTTCACAATGGCTTCGCCCAAAGCCTCCGCCGCATCGGCGAAAGCCGTATTCGTTCCCAGGCTTGAGCCGCAAAACACACCTATCTTTTTGTTCATTGATTTCGGATTTTCGACAAAAATATGGATTTCATTGCTGATATATGGATAAAGAACAGTTCTGCTTAGAAAATGATGTTCTGATAAGTCAGTGAAACAAACTCTTCATCCACATCGTAAATCCATTGGAACTTTCCTGTTCATCACCGAGGAAATTACCCATGGGCTTCAGTACATCTATCCTGTCACAGATTACCTTCAGGATACCAAGGTAGGGGATAGCTATTACCGACCCGGCCAGTCCCCAGAGGGTGCTGCCGGCTACTACTCCAATGATGGTAATCAATGGGTTGAGCTCTACTTCCTTTCCAACAATGTAGGGTTGCAGTACATTATTTTCGAAAAGTTGCGAAACGCCAAACACTACTAACACACCGATAGAATTAGTTAGAATATCTCCACCGGATAAAAACCCGGCGAACAATGCCAGGGCGCCGCCAATGACATTTCCAAGGTAGGGTATCAGCGTAAGTATTGCCGCGATAATAGCAATAAGCACAGCATTATCAATACCCACAATGGTTAGCCCGATAGCGTAAAAAGCTGCAAGCATTACGATAATAATAAACTTACCTACCAGGTATTTTTGCGCCATCCTCACCGAATTGGAAACAATATCAGAAGCCACATCCTGGTTTTTATCCGGAACAAAGGCCAGTATGGCTTTTTTAAACTTATGCCGGTAAAGCAACAAAAAGAAGATATACACAAAAACCAAAACGTTTTTCGCAAGAAAATCAGCAAGGGCTACCAAAACGGCCCTGGCTGTTTTAAATTGAGTGCTGTTACCTGAGTTCGATTGCTCCTGCTTATCCTGTTCCTGTTTTTCTGAGTAGAAGAAAGAGGGGACCTGGTTTTTTATCTGGGCTTTTGTAACGCCGGTATTTTCAGCTATAGAGTTTGTTAACTCTTCTACCTTTGGCCTGAGTTTTTCACGGGTTTCGGGCCACTGGTCAGAAAATTTATTGGTTTGATATCCCACAAGGAAAAGCAATCCCATATAGGCAATAAATATCATCAGGGTACTAATAAAAGATGAAATGAAACGATTCATCTTCTTTTCGAGGCGCCGGTTTACAGGTAACACGAGCATGGCTGCCAGCATAGAAATGAAAACAGGAGCAAGTAATGTTTGTGATACGATAAGTGATTGAAAAAGATAATAAAGCCCAATGACCAAAACGCCGCCGTATAAGATTAAGTTTTTAGCTTTTTGCATAAATCACTTTTAAGTATAACTTTTTAACAATAAGTATGATCAATAGTTTGACGGCCTGTCATTATCCTTTCACAAAGGCCTGCTTTCATGCTCCGCAAAGGTCAGCACGTACCCATTATTGTCCAAAACAGAAAACTCGGTGGCTCCGTAAAAAGTTTTCTCCAACCCTTTGATAATGGTTACCTTTTCTTTCAGCTTTTCATGAAATTGCCTGATGTTTTGCGTCCGGATATACAACAGCAAAGAGCCTCCATCTGCCCTCGAAACCTCAGGCAACTCCGAGCCCAGGCTGTCGAACGTCTGAAACATCATGCTCACGTTTCCACAGCTCATCATTACCCATACAAAATCACCTTTTTCAGGCACGCTCATTACCGTGTTAAAACCGAGCTCTTTGTAAAAATCAATGGTTTCATTGATGTCTCTGACGAAAATATTTGGTGTAAGTGCTTCCATGGTTTTTCATTTGAATTTGCAATACGATGGCTGTAAAAGTAGTCAAATAACTGGCATGAGAGCAAAACAGGAAGTGTTCGCTCTATAAGGGCTGTGCTGCCTGTAATTTGCAATTCTTTTCAATGATGCGGAAAATCATTTAGCTGAAGAAAGAAAGAGGATTGGTATATTTCGGAAACGGGGAATGGTATTCCGGCATCGGGGGATGGTATTGTGCTTCTGAGGAATAATATTTTGAAACCGGGCAACCACTCCCGGGTTATGGGGGATCATTCCCGGAATTTGGGGAATGACAAACTGGCATCGGGGGATGGTATTGTGCTTTTGAGGAATAATATTTTGAAACCGGGCAATCACTCCCGGGTTATGGGGGATCATTCCCGGAATTCGGGGAATGACAAACTGGCGGCGGGGAAGCGTATTCTGCTGAGGGATGATCATATTCCGAAAGGGTATGGAATATTTCGGCTTGGGTACAGACATATTCCGAAAGGGTATGGAGTATTTCGGCTTGGGTACAGACATATTCTGAAAGGGTATGGAGTATTTTCACCAAGGTACGGAGTATTCCGGCTTGGGTATGTGGATATTTCCTGAGAAAAGACAATTATTCAGGACTCAACAATCAGCGCAAAACTCAACACGCCACGCTGACCTAAAAACATTCCGTGAACTTTTCAGTAATTTTACCGCCTGAAAAATAAATATGCAACCTTTCTTTGCAGTGGCCTGTCAAGGTTTTTTGATAGCTGCGAAGGGAAAAATCCAAACGCGTTATGAATAATACAATGCTGTATCCATTTAAGTTTAAGCCCGTCTTCAAAGATAAAATCTGGGGCGGAGAGAAGATAAAAACAGTGCTTGGCAAAGATTTTGCTCCGCTTCCTAACTGTGGCGAAATCTGGGTCATTTCGGGTGTGAAGGGAAACGAAACGGTTATTGAAAACGGTTTCCTTGCCGGGAATAACCTTGCTGAGATTACGGAGGTGTATATGGATGAACTGTTGGGCGAATCGATTCATAATAAGTTCGGAGAAGAATTTCCTATCCTGGTAAAGTTTATTGATGCCGCCGATGACTTGTCCATACAGGTGCACCCTGATGATACGCTGGCCAAAAAGCGTCACAACTCCCTCGGAAAAACCGAAATGTGGTATGTGATGGATGCTGACCCGGGAGCGAAGCTGATAACAGGTTTTGAAAAGGATATGGACAAGGAAACATATTTGCAGCATCTCGAAAACAAAACGCTGATGGACATCCTCCACACGGAGCAAGTCGGTGAGGGCGATGTTTTTTACCAGCCTGCCGGGCGCGTGCATGCCATCGGTAAAGGTGTTTTGCTGGCCGAAATACAACAGTCGTCTGATGTTACTTATCGCATCTATGATTACGATCGCAAAGATGCCGATGGCAACACCCGCGAGCTGCATACCGAGCAGGCGCTGGATGCTATCGATTTCAAAGCGTATCCCGAATATAAAACCAAGTATGAAGACAAGCTCAACGAAACCAGTCCGGTGGTAGAGAGCCCTTACTTCAATACCAATCTCTTGCATCTGGATGCCCCTTTCAGCAAAGATTACGAGGAGCTCGACTCTTTTGTTATCCACACTTGCGTGGAAGGGCGGTATGCTTTGCTGTATAACGACGGCGAAAAAGTAATGCTCCAAAAAGGAGAGGCGGTATTGATTCCAGCAGTAACAGGTAAAGTAACGATGATTCCGGATGGCAAAGTGAAAATCTTAGAATCATTTATGAATCTGGATGATAACACGGAAGTGAAATCCGAAATACAATAAAAAGGGTTTCTATTCCTGCAAAAGAAGAAAACAAACAAATATAGAACTCATGAACAAAACATTGATTACCACTCTGATCCTTTTGATAGGAATGACATTTACAGCCAAAAGTCAAAACAGTGAACTTCCGTCGGTAGATATCCAAACCGTGTATGGCGAGATGTTTAATACCAATGAAATTGAGAATGATGGCAACCCGGTTATCCTGAGTTTCTGGGCTACCTGGTGCAAACCCTGCATCAAGGAGTTAAACACCATCAACGAAGTTTACTACGACTGGCAGGATGAGACTGGCGTGAAGCTGGTGGCCGTATCGATTGATAATGCGCGTTCATCCTCGAAAGTGCTTCCTATGGTCAATGGAAAAGGTTGGGATTACGAAGTTTATCTCGACCCGAATGGTGATTTCAAGCGCGCGATGGGTGTAAACATGATTCCGCACACCTTCCTGCTCAATGGCAATGGCGAAGTGGTGTGGCAACACACTTCTTTTTCTGAAGGCAGCGAGATAGAACTGATTGAGAAAGTCAGAAAAGTGGCTAACGGTGAAAGTATCGATTAAAACCTGTATCATGAAATACACTGCATTAACTATACTCTTTTTGTTTTTAGGATCCGCATGTGCACAGGCCCAGTTCGATCCTTCAAAAGCGCAGGTCCATGGCAATTTCCAGGTTGATGCGCAGACCTATCAGGTCGATGATGAAATCGGGCTGACTGAAGCCGACATCAACGGAAAGAAAAGTGGGCTCAATGGATTTGGAAATATTACCTATCGCTATGGCGATTTCTCCGCCGGTATCCGCTATGAAACCTATCTGCCTCCACTGAATGGCTTTGATCAGCAATATGAAGGTCATGGCATTGCAAACCGGTATTTAAAATACAGCGGCGATCAGTTTGAGATTACCGTGGGTAATTTCTACGACCAGTTTGGAAATGGGCTTGTTTTCAGAAGCTATGAAGAATGGACCCTCGGCTATGACAATTCGATGGATGGGGTGCGTGTAAAACTCAAACCTGCCGATGGAATCACCCTTAAGGGGGTTTATGGCACACAACGTCACTACTGGAACGAGTATGAGGATGGAAACCGTGGCATTGTCAGAGGTGTGGATCTCGATTTGAACCTGAATTACTTGTTCGAATCGATTAAGACATCCAAAACGCGTATTCAGTTGGGCGGTAGTTTTGTGAGTAAGTACGAAAAGGACAACCCTTTCTCGGATTATAAGCTTCCCGAAAATGTGGGCGCTTATGCGGCCCGTGCCAACCTGCGCCGCGGCAAATGGAGCCTGCAAGCCGAATATGCCTACAAAATCAATGACCCGAACAGCCTGAATAATTTTATATTTAAGGATGGCGAAGCTTTGTGGCTGTCGACCACCTACACACAGCGAGGTCTCGGAATTATCCTCTCTGCCAAGCGCATCGATAACTTTGCATTCACTTCCATGCGGAATCCCTCAGAAGGACGCGCACCGGATATTAATTTCCTGCCGCCACTGGCTTATCAGCACACTTACACCCTGCCGGCGATGTATCCTTACAACACCCAGCCAAATGGCGAGATGGGAGTTTCAGGAGAGGTGTTTTACAACATCAAGCGTAAAACAGCCCTTGGCGGGAAGTACGGCACAAAATTATCGGCCTACTACTCGCTGATTCACGGACTGGATAAAGCTCCGGTGGAAGGGCAAACAGAGGTCAATATTCCGGGAACGGATGGCTACGAAAGCGATTTTTTCAAATTCGGAGATATCAAATACTATCGTGACCTGTCTTTCAAAGTGGAGAAAAAGGTAGACAAAGATTTTAAGTTTATCGCCGGATATACCTGGCTCGATTATAACATGGAAGTAATTGAAGAAGAAATTGAGCAGGGAGAGCACTTTTATGAGAGTCATACGGGCTTTTTGGATATGACCTACAAAATCGATCCGAAGAAAGCACTGCGTATGGAGCTGCAATACATGTCCACGCAGCAGGATTCAGGCAACTGGGCCTTAGCTATGGTGGAATACAGTGTAGCGCCCAGGTGGTTCTTTACCGTTCAGGATCAGTATAACTTTAACAATCCGGGGTCAGACAACACTTACCATTACTACACTTTCGGAGTGGCCTATGCCCGCGAGGCCACCAGGATTTCGGTGTCTTATGGCCGTCAGCGCGAAGGGATTCTTTGTGTGGGGGGTGTTTGCCGGCAAGTGCCTGCATCCAGTGGATTTAACCTTACAATAACCAGCAGTTTTTAACCAGTAATAATAGCATCATGATAAAAAATATTTTTCTGGCAGCATTTACTTTTGTGATTCTCACTATCGCCGGTTGCGATGAGGTAGAAAAACCCTACCTCCGCGATGACGATGGCGGAGGTGGCGGTGGCACCGGATCATACACCCGCAAGGTGCTCATCGAAGATTTTACCGGGCACAAATGCGTGAACTGTCCTGAAGCTCACCAGGTGGTGGATGAGTTGCAGGATGAATTTGGCGATGATGTGGTGGCCATTGCTATCCACGCCGGATCGTTTGCCGAACCTTCTTCCACTGGAGATTACACTGCCGATTATCGCACTGCTGTGGGCAATGAGCTTAACAACACTTTTGATGTGCTTTTTTATCCTTCGGGCACCATAAACCGCCAGCAGAACGCCACCGTCTACGGCAGCAACACCTGGAAGCAGGAAGTGAGAGCCATCATGGGGCAGGAAGCTATTGCATCCATTGAGGTGGCCCCCGTCTACGAAGATGGTGCTTTGCTTTTAGGTGCTGATGTGGATGTGACTTTCTCCGAGATTCCTGAAGGACAAGTCAACGTTTGTGTTTTTGTGACTGAAAGCGGAATCATTTCAGCGCAGAAAAATAACGAAGAATCCGTAGGTGCGGTTCCTGATATCCTTGACTACGAGCATAAGCATATGCTTCGCGGCTCGATGAACGGAACATGGGGTGAGCCGGTAACATCAGAAACCATCGAGGCAGAAACAACTTACACGAAGAATTATACCGGGTTTTCTATCGCCGACCACTGGGATCCGGCGAATATGTCGATTGTTGCTTTTATCTATGACCAAACCACCCAGGAAGTTTTGCAA
>JASMTJ010000018.1:0-2724 GCA_041694335.1 Bacteroidales bacterium | reverse complement strand
AGCCTGTTCAACATTGCCGGGTCTTTTAGCAAATTTAAATCTTCTGTTTCCCCCAACAGATAACCAACTGTGGTATCAAGCACCTGGGCAATTTTTTTGACTACATCAATAGTTGGTTTTACTTCATCTCGTTCATATTTACCAATTATAGAATGATTAGTATTTAATTGCCGTGCAAGTTCGCTTTGAGAAAGCCCTTTTGCATCCCTACACTCACGTATTTTTTTTCCAAAACTATTCATTTTTCGGTCATTTATGACTTTAAAAAGCCTTAATTTATCTATAAACACAAAAATACGGTTCATTTATTAAAAATAAAAACCATAAATATTTTGATTTAAAAGTCAGATATTATATTTTTGGGTCATAAATGAACGGAGAATAAATTTTAAACTTTTTTCATGGCACAACAAAACCACCGCGAAATACGCCTCTGCCGCTCCCAAAGGAGGGTAAGCGAAGCCCCGGTACTGACTTTGGAAGGCCTTTGGCTGCAAAATTTGGGTTTCGACATCGGCGACCTGGTACAGATAACACCCGAAAACGAAGGGCTCACCATCAAAATCATTGAGAAATGGAAATAAACGACATCAAACAAAGGCTGCCCATATTAAAGCTGCTGGCATATTACGGCATCAAGGCCGACAAAAACTACCACATCCGCTGCCCCTTCCACCAAGACGACAAACCAAGCTGCAAGATTTACCCTGAAACAGGTACTTACCACTGCTTTGCCTGTGGCAAAACGGGCGATGTAATACAGTTTATCCAGGACAAAGAAGGGTGCACGAAACATGAGGCCATACTAAAAGCCAAAGCACTCATTAACGAAATGCCCACCACAGCCACCAAAGCAGAAACCCCAAAAGAAAGCATTATGAAAGAAGATTTTAAAACCCTTTTTGCCGACCAGCAAAAAGCCCTTTCGCCCGAAACGCCATCCAGCCAGCGCAGTTTTAAGGCACTGGAATACATAAAGCAACGTGGTTTGGAACATGTACAGGAAATCAGCTTTAACTCCGGCAACAAATGGAAAAAACTCAAACAGTGCATCACCTTCCCGCTCAAAGACAAAAACGGAAATATTGTAAGCCTTTACGGGCGCAGGATAACAGAAAGCAATGGTTACAGCCTGGAATACGGCAAACACTATTACAGCGAGAACCGCCGGGGACTGTACCCCTGCTATCCGGATGAAGATACCGAAATACTAATCTTTACCGAGGCCATCATAGATGCAGCCACCCTTTTACAAGTTCCTGAAATAACCGAACACTTTAAAATACTAAGCTGCTTTGGCAACCTTGCCTTTATAAAAGAAGCGCAGGAAGCAGTAAAGAATTTGCCAAAGCTGCAAGAGGTAATCATATTCTTTGATGGCGATCAGGGCGGTTTGGACGGAATAAAGCATGTAAGCGAAATCATGCAACAGATAAAACCCAATGTGAAGGTAACAGCCATTGCCACACCCGAAAAAGAAGATGTAAACTCCCTTTTTGTAAAATACGATAAAGACTGCCTTTTGCAGCTAATCAATGACCGGAAACCTGTAACAGATATTACCTGTCCCGACTTAGGCGGGGAAACTTTTTCTTCATTTGAAACTTCTTTAACTGAAAAGAGAGAAGCCACGGCACAAGAATTTAAACTGCCATCGCCATTAAACACCGACAACCCCAACAAAATCATTTACGAGACTCAAACTGCCCGCTATATCGTCAAAGGCGGCCTGCCCCGGAGCCTTGACAAAATGCTGATAAGCCTCGATGTACAGCACTTGGAAACAGGCTTAAAATACCGCTGCAGATTAGATTTATACGAAGAAAAGCAGACAAGGAAAGAAGCAAGAGAAGCAGCCGAAAAGCTTGATTTAAGGAGCGATTTAATAGAAAACGACCTTTCACAGCTTTGCGATTTACTGGAAGAACACCGGGAAAATGGTTTAGAAACAAACAACCCCAAAGACAACGACCCAACGCCCGATTTACCAACCCAATCCAAATGCAAAGACTTCCTTTCCAAACCAAACCTGATAAACCGCATAAACGAGTTAATCGGCAAAAGCGGCATCACAGGCGAGTTTAACAACCGTATCTTTTTGTTTATCATCGCCAGCAGCTACAAAATGCCCGATACCCTGCACGCGCTCATACAAGGCAGCAGTGGCAGCGGCAAAACCCACCTTTTGGGCAAAGTGGCCGATTTAATGCCTCAGGAACGGGTTGAACGCTTCACGAGAATTACCGACAACAGCCTGTACAACTATGGCGAATTTGAACTGATGTACCATTTGCTTTGCCTTGAAGATGTGGACGGATTAAAAGAAGAAGCCCTTTTTGCCTGGCGCGAACTTATCAGCAACAACATGCTGCGCAGCTCCACCAGCCAAAAGGATGACAACGGAAACAGCCGAGGCGCAAAACGCATCGTACGAGGCCCCATGGCCAGCTTATGCGCTACCACCCACGGACATATTTACGAGGACAACATGAGCCGCCTTTTCATTATTGCCGTGGACGAAAGCCCGGAGCAGACGGCAAGGATAATCGAATACCAAAGCAAACTGGCCGCCGGGCTAATCAAAAAAGAAGATGAAACAGAGGCCAAAGAGTTTTTACAAAACTGCGTGCGGATGCTAAAACCTTACAAAGTCATCAACCCCTATGCCGACAAGATAAAGCTGCCACAACAGGCGCATAAAATCCGGAGGCTGCACGAGCTGTT
>JASMTJ010000017.1:0-1094 GCA_041694335.1 Bacteroidales bacterium | reverse complement strand
CCATCGAACCTCAGAAGAAATTATTTGTTGTATCAGAATAAACCCTGTACTGATGAAGGAGCTGAAGATTGCTCAAACTGCCTTTCAATTAGGCTCGAAATGATTGGCCGGCGGCCTGGACTTGATAAGTGGGGAGATTCTCCTCATTTTTTTAACAGAACCAGGGAGCGATAATCTGGAAGCAACCGCCCGAAGGGCATTTTGGTTCGCAGATTAGCGCAGATGGACACAGATTTTATTAAGAAAATAATACAAATCAATGAGAAAACCACAAAATCACATACTGGTTATTTTCGGAGCATCGGGAGATTTAACCAAACGTAAACTTATACCAGCACTTGCCGATTTGCATAAACAAGAACTTTTGCCGAAGAAATTTTCGGTTTTGGGACTGGGCAGGACAAAGCTGTCGGACGATCAGTTCCGTGAAAATATGAAAGCCGGTATTTGTGAGTTTTCTTCCAAAAAGGAGGGTACTTTTGATGATTTTTTGAAACGGCTCTACTATTATTCCTTTAATACCAAAGAAGGCAGTGAATACAAGGGATTTAAAGAACGACTACTGGCTCTGGATAAGGAAACAGGTTGTGAAGGGAACTTCATTTTTTATCTGGCAACCCCTCCCAGTATGTATTCGCTGGTTCCCCGTTTTTTGGCAGAACAGGGGCTGAACCAGAGTGAACATGGATTCAGACGGTTGATTGTAGAAAAACCTTTCGGACATGATTTTAAAAGTGCCAAAAAGTTAAATCGTGAGCTTTTGGAGTATTTCCGTGAAGAACAGATATATCGTATTGATCATTATCTGGGAAAGGAAACGGTTCAAAACCTTTTGGTAACCCGCTTTTCGAATAATATTTATGAACCTTTGTGGAATCGCAACTACATACACCACGTAGAAGTAACATCAACCGAAGATATTGGTGTTGAAGGTCGTGGTGGTTATTATGAAGAATCCGGTGCTTTGCGGGATATGGTACAGAACCATTTGTTGCTGCTTACCAGCCTGGTGGCTATGGAACCTCCTGCTCTGATCAATGCCGAAAGCATAAGGAATGAAATTGTTAAAGTTTTGCAGTCGTTACGTCCTATTT
>JASMTJ010000016.1:0-3767 GCA_041694335.1 Bacteroidales bacterium | reverse complement strand
CTGGAATCGAAAGTCAGGATGGAAGTGACTTTCCCATCGGATAATTCGGATGGCTACATCGAAAAAACCTTCAGTTTGATTTTTGATGAGTGATAAGCAGTATTAGTATTTAATGGAAGAAGTTTCAATGGTGTACTTTGTGTATCCCTTTGTGCACGTTGTGGTAAAAAAATAAACCACAAAGAACACAATGAAGGCACAAAGGACACAAAGAAGTATAGCAAGCAACATCTTAAAGCCTCCCTTCGGAGCCTGCACCTTACATGGAATGTTGGTGGAGGTTTGGAGGGCGATTTCAACAGGTACAGTCCAGTTGGATTACGCTACTATTCAGCCTTTTTATTCCAATAGGCTGCTTTTTGCTCTTTGTCCATTCGGGTGTAGATATGTCCCAGATACTTTGCGTATTCTGCTTTTGGCTCGAGCTCGTAGAGCTTCTCAAAAATATCGCGCGATTTCCTGAAGTCGGGCCAGATTTTATCCCAGGCTTTCAGAAGTTTCCGGTATTGCTTGCGGGTGCGGTTTTCATCATAAGCTTTCATTTCCTTAACGTACAAGTCTTCGGCTTTACGAAAAAACTTCTTTGCCTTCCATTCAAGTCCGGTGATGTTGTTTTCGTCAAGTTCAAGCAGGCGCTGAGCTGTTTTGCTGCGCTCCTCCTCGTCATCCAGCTTGCTGCTCAGCAAGAAATAATCTGTAAGTAATGCAATATCCGATTCGGCCAGATTTTCTATTTCGGGCCACAGGTTTTTGGCTTTGCCCCATTGTTCGCTCTCCATGTAGGTTTCAAACAGCCGCACATTAATGCTGTCGATCTTTTCTCCTTCCGGATATTCGCGATGGTAGTTTTCCAGCATTTCAATTTCAAGGCTGAGGTTGTCCACACTTTTGTACATCCCCGAAAGGGTCAGGTACATATCGGGTGAGGAGAAACCGCCATCATCTGCCCAAACAAAATATTGTTGGGCCTTGTCTTTTTTATTCAGCTTCAGGGCGGCCATTCCGGCTTTGTAATACAAGCTGGAGTCGACCAGCCTGGCCTGCTTTTCGGTCTCGCTGATAATCTGCTCCCACTTGGCAAGGGCCGTTTCGTAATTGCCCTGCTGATAGGCCGTTTGACCTTCCTCCACAAGCTTGGTAGTGGTGCATGAATGCACGATTAAAAAAACAACTAAAGCTGATATTATTTGGTTGATTCGCATGATTTCCATCCTTTTTAAGGCTCGCAAAAGTATGATAAATTATAGTTTTTAAAGGAATCGAAATCCATATTTGTTTTAATTGCATTACCAGATTATTTCCTCTTTTGTAGATTTAAAACCCCTTCCGCTTTATCTGCTCAATATTCTCTTTTTCGCGCTGAATAGAATTATCTTTGTTTTTTGACCCAAACCGGTAGCTGACTTTCAGCTAAAAAGAAGCCGGAGGGTTTACTTGCTCCGGCTTTACCACTGATAGACATTTTGCACAACTTGATGCCTTTATTTTACCATGATTTTCGTTTCTATCGTTTTTTCTCCGGCTTTAACCCGGACGATATACACATCGGACGGTAAGTGATTGACATCAACGGAGGTAGAATACCCCGTGAAGCGTTTACTTTTGCGTAAATGCATTTGTTTGTCAAAAATGGTAAGGGTGCAGCGGTTATTATCCGGTAGTTTATCAAATTGGGTTCCGTCTATCTCAACATACAGGGTTCCCTCTGTAGGATTGGGGAATAGACGCAGCCAACCCTCTACCGAGTAATACATGTTGTTTTCGACTGAGCCGCAGGCGTTGGAGGCATCCGCATAAATCAATCCCTGGCCGCTTGTTAACCCGGCAGCATACTTTGCCCGGTAGTTTATGCCGGTCTCGCCGGTAATGTAGTCTAAGGGCCCGGAATACGACCACTGCACATTTGTAATGCCCGGGTCATTGTCGCCACCGACCATGATGGGGTTATCGGTTCCATACTCGCATAAAGCGGCAAAGCCAAGCGCTTTGGGGTAGAGTTCCTGAGTTCCGGTAATGGTAAACCGGGGTCTGCCTGCCCAGATGTTTTTCTTCGGGAGGGTAATGCTTCCGCAGCTACTATTAATAGTGGCCTGAATCCACCCTTCGCCGGAACTACTTGCCGCGAAGACACATGGGTTGGCGCCTTGTGCTGAAAGCCGCACCAGCTTAGTGCTCTTATTCCAGGTAACAGTAGTGCCGGAGGGAAGGTTGTTTACCGTAAAGGAAGCGCCTGTGGAGCAGACAATGGTTGGGCCGGAGATTAATAGATTCATTTGATCAATCACTTCCAATAAAGCATCGCAAGCATTAATACAACCATAACCTACTTCGTTGTCCCATGTTCCATTATTCCTGCCTGATGTTGTTGTATAAGTATAGTTGCCCACTTTAGTACAGGTTGACTCTATAATATCCCGGACTTCGTCTTGAGTTAAATCAGGATTAACGGATAAAATTAAGGCAGCAACCCCGGCAACATGTGGTGTGGCTGCAGAAGTTCCGTTGAATGATAAATAATAATCTCCATCTGTTCCTGATGAAATGTTGTATCCTGAACTACCTTGCAGATCTGTTGTAGGTATAAAAACGCCCGGAGCAATTACGTCCAATGTAGAGCCATAATTACTTCCCCAGTTTTCTCCATCACAAGAATTTGGGCTTTTTCGTTCGCCACACGGGCTCATCGCACCAACGGCAATAATATCGGGATTGCTATTTGCCGGATACTCTACAGTACTATTTTGGTTTCCTGCTGCAAAAAGAACTACACATCCTAACCCATTTCGCCCTTGCGTTAATGCATTGTTAATAGCATCATCAATAATTTCACATTGTAAGGCAGACACCCACGAGTTACTAATTACATCGGCTCCATTTTGCCAAGCCCAATTTATTCCGTCACCCCTTTTTTGACGGCTATTTGGAGTAGCTGATAGACTATTGCTTACTGACATTAGCTGACAATTGGAGGCAATTCCGGATATACCTTCACTATTATTGGCAGAAGCACCTATAATACCAGCACACGCTGTTCCATGTGAGCCCAAAACTTGGCTTGGCTGTGTTCCTGACTCTGTGTCATAACTTAAGGAGAACATATTGGAGAGATCCGGGTGGTTCATTTCTATTCCCTTATCCACTACAGCTACCACAATATCATTACAGTCAGAAGCAACTTCCCATGCATTACAGAATTGGATATCAACACCGCTTGTTCCTCCGTTTTGTCCGGTATTATCTAAATTCCACTGATAAGAAAAATTATCATCATTAACACAGCGAGGTGAATCATCAACCATCAGATCTGGTTCTGCCGCACTGAACTTTCCGGATTCATAAAATAAATTGGCCATTTCCAGTGCATTACCAGCCGAACTGTTATTGCAGGAAAGTGTGTACCAAAATGGCATAAATTTATTTTTCCCGATAATTTTTACACTATTTTCGATTGCCATTTTTTCGAGTGTCTCTATATCACTTTTTTTAAGTAGTTTTACATAGAACAAATGAGATAAGCCCACTTCTTCACCTTCCTGAGTTGTAAAAAAAGGGGCTGAATAAAATTTTTGTTTCTTTAACTTAGAAGGCAATGTGCTTTCTCCCCCAATATTTTCAATAATCTCCCACTTATAAGAGCTACTCTCTATACACAAGAAAATTTGGAGAAAAGCTTAATTTTGCTGAGCAAATAATTAAACCCACAGATGAAGGATTATTATAAAGGCCAACTTATTGAACCCCGCATAGAGCGGCGAGGGGAAAAAAAT
>JASMTJ010000015.1:0-5134 GCA_041694335.1 Bacteroidales bacterium | reverse complement strand
ACCAGGTCCATGGCTCCGCCCACGGCAGGAATCGCTCCCGGGGCTCCTGTCGACCAGTTGGCCAGGTCGCCATTCTCGGCGATTTGCAAGGCGCCCAGCACACAGATGTCGATATGACCACCACGAATCATCGTAAAGCTGTCGGCATGATGAAAATAACATGCTCCCGGAATCGCGGTTACGCACTTTTTACCTGCGTTGATAAGCTCCGGATCTTTCTGGTCTTCGTGAGGCACGGCACCCATTCCCAAAAGGCCGTTTTCGGTATGATAAATCACCTCAATACCTTCGGGCACATGGTCGGCCACCAGCTCGGGCATGCCGATTCCGAGGTTCACGTAAGCGCCGTCATCAATGTCTTCAGCTACTTTTTTTGCCATCTGGCTTTTGTCCCATCCTTTCAGTTGCTCTTTGTTTACCATGGATACCTCCTGTCTTCAGCTACCAGCTTCGATTCGTGCTGCGGGTTTTTAATTTCAACAACTCTTTTCACAAATATCCCGGGAGTAACAACGACTTCCGGATCAATCTCTCCGGGCTCCACAACCTGCTCTACCTGCACGATTGAATTTTTCGCAGCGGTACACATGATAGGTCCGAAGTTACGGGCGGTTTTGTTATATACCAGGTTGCCATAGCGGTCGGCAGCACGTGCTTTCACCAGCGAAAAGTCCGCCTTGATGGCATGTTCCATCACAAACGCTTGTCCGTCGAATGTGCGGGTTTCCTTGCCTTCGGCTAAGGGCGTCTTAACGGATGCAGGGGTGTAGAAGGCGGGAATGCCGGCGCCTCCGGCACGGATACGTTCAGCGAGTGTTCCCTGAGGTACCAGCTCAAGTTCTATTTCACCTTTCTTATACAGTTCGGGAAATACGGTGGAATTGGCAGTGCGCGGAAAAGAGCAAATCATTTTTGCTACGCGCTTCTGCTCAATCAGGGCAGCAAGCCCTACATGGCCACTACCGGTGTTGTTGCTGACGATGGTCAGGTTTTTTGCTCCGGTGTCGATAAGGGCATGAATCAGTTCAATCGGACTGCCGGCCTCGCCAAATCCGCCAATCATAATAACAGCGCCGTCAAAAACATCTTTGACGGCGTCTGCGGGTGTTTGCACTATTTTGTTTATCATTTCTCCTGTTTTTTCAAGCGCTTACTCAGTTTTTCTTCCTTTTGTTTTTCGAGCAATGCCAGTTCATCCTCAAAGAAGTATTTATCACCTTCAAAAGGTTTCAGGTTTTCGATGACCTTTTCATTTTCGTCATACTTTGCCAGGAAGACTTTATCCATCCACTCCATGTTTCGGCTCTCATTAAATTTAAGCACGAAAGCTTTCTTGCCATTTACTTCAGCCACGCCTAACAGGGAAGTTTTTCCTGCTGAAGATGTTTGCGTGATGTAACGCGAAGGACGACTAATGGAAGGCAACGAGCGGTATACTTTTTGGAAAACGCGGTTCATATCGGCCAGCGAAACAGCAAAGTAATGATGCTCGCCGGTAGGACGGGCGCAGTACATAGAATGGAAGCCCATGCCTACCATAGCCATGGCATTGCCGAGGTCAATCCAGTTTTGTGCCGACTTGTCGACATCGACCTTACCATTATCATCCGTAAACAGGCTGATGTGGTTCATTACCGGGCTCTGGCTTTTGAGCGTGAGTCCGTAAGATTTCAGTCTTCTGATGGCTGCAATGGTGCTGATGTTAAGCACTTCGCGCGGAGTGGAGAAGTGTGACATAAACGCCACCTGAATGCCGTTGTCGGTTAATTTTCTGAATAAATTCAGGATTCTTTCATAATCCTTGGACAGAATCAGCTCAGGCTGATAAGAGAGTACGCGAGTTCCAAGACGTACGGTTTTAACATGGGCCAGTTCCGGTTCCTCTATTACAGGCAAGAGGTATTCTTCTAAACGGTCGGCAGGCATGTACCCTGCATCGCCACCAGTGATGAGGATATCCGTAATCTCCTTGTGCTTTTTGATGTATTCATGTACCGGCTTCGACTTATCCTGGATGAACATGTCTTCATCGCCACGCACTTGTGCATGACGGAAACAGTAGGTGCAAAAAGCAAAACAGCTTTGTGTGGTTTTATCAAAAATCAGGTTTACATGCGGATATTTATGCTGCCCCCCTTCGATAATTTCAAGGTTGCCATCCTCATCTTCATACCAGGGCTTGTTCAACAGCTGTTTCCCATCATGTGGATTCGTGCTTTCGAGGTGTTCTTTTACCACTTTCTTCCTGGATTCCTCATCGGGTGCATTCATGTAAGCCTTTACTACCTCTTCCTTAATCATTCCGGGTTGCGGGAAGGTAAGCTGGAAAAGGGAATCTTTGGCAAAGTTGTTCCAGTCGATAGCATTGAGTACGTGCTTAGTCACCATAAAGCGGTATACATCAATAAACAGTTCTCGCTCGGCGATGTGCCCGATGTCAATCCCATTGTTGTTGAGGATTTCAACAATCTCCCTGAAGCCTTTTTTTCCGGCGTACTTATCCTTGCCTTTGAACATAAAATCGGAGGCTCTGAAAATCCCTGATACTTTGGGAAATGCGTTATGCAAACGATTGAGTAATCCGAGCGGCAAAAGATTTTCTTTCTCGATTACAGACTTAATCTCATTTGTGTACTCATAATGATTAATCATATCCTGCAAGTCAGGAGTAGTATGAGTCATTTTATCTACAACAGGTTCCATATGTTTATTTGTTTATTTTTTAGTTAATAGTTACCAGGCGCCAACGGTTAACCTTTTTTTAGGATAAGACCTGCTTTGCTTCCTGATTTCAGTTGACAAATTTATAATAATTCGTCCAATGTATTAATGAAATGTGAATTTAAAACCATTGTAAACAGCGCGTTTAATCAGAAGGTAAATAGCAGGGGGACAGGGATGTGAAACTGGGCTTGTAGCAGGTGTAAGTAGACGTAAAGTCTGTGAGAGAATTAATTATATCTGACGATACCGGCAGCAGGCTTCAGGGAACGGATCCTATAAGTCTACACCAACGAAATGATGCTTCAGCTAAATCAGATTTCGCTTTGAAGCACCTTTGTTTTGACGATAATATCATCTGTAATGGCGTGCACAGAGATTGTTGCTCCGCTGATGGCATCGATGTTTTTGCTTACCTGGAGTTCTTTTTCGCCTTTGTAGCCCTCAAATTGCCTGAGCCATCCACGCGAAGTGATTTCATAGCCATGTGTTGCTTCGTAATTGAAAACCTTTACTTCTTCAACTTGTCCATTTTTGTTAAACAGAATAAAGTAATCGAAATATTCTGAGTCGAAACGATCACCACGGGCAGGGCCGGAGACCGAACAGCCGCCTGCACGGCAGCTGTTCACTCGTCCGACATAGATATATCTTATTTGACTATTTTTTTCGGGCACTTTGAAGAATTTTCCCGATATTTTGTCTTCACCTCCATTAAAGACCTGCAGATCCATTTCCTGAAGATTTTTAAATTCAGTGGCATCCGACTTTCTCAGGCTGCGATTTAGTTGCCGGTTGTCATATTCAATCTTCTCCTGTCCGATGGTCGGAAAGCTAATCAACAATAGAAATAATAATATATATCTACAAAACATAATTCATTCGATTTTAGAACATGATGCCAAATCCGGCATTGAATGTAGTGCTGTATTCATCCGACACACCATCTTTTATGAACTGCATGTCTGCTTTCAGCACAGCCCCTTTGTCAAGGTATAGCGACAGTCCGGTAGTGATGATATCACGTTGGTATGCTTTGTTTGCAGCAATATTTGCCGGCACCGAACGATGGGTGTCGAAGTTTGAATACCTTACGAATGGTATGAGCTGTTTTTCGCTTTGCGTACTTCTCAGCACGTTGTATCCCAGGTCGATGTAATACCCAAACATTTCGCTTCCCAAATCGCCACCGCCTTTATTGGCTGTAAACGCGTTATATTCTTCAGTATTTGAAAGGCTCGTGTAGTAAAGTTGTGCTGCCACTTTCCATCCTTTCATGGAGTAACGTGCATCTGCACCAAGCATCGAAATTCCAACTACAGAAGAATCGGCGGTAGCCATCGCGATGTCGTCATCTTTTGGGATGCCATCGTAGAGGGTGCTTTGTGTTTTTCCGAAATATCCGGCAAGGCCCAGGTTGAGTCCGCGAATACCGAAGTATTCTACCTTGGCTGCCAGGTTAGGAGCACTTACAAACGATTCGGCCGCTTTCTGACGTCCTCCGCGCAGTCCGTCGTCGCCACCAATTTGAGCTTCGCCGTCGAAACTGTTAAAGCCGTTCATCATGTAGACCTGATACTTCAGTGAGGCAGGCAATACTAAACCGTAAAAACCAACACCAATCTCGCGCCAGGTAGAAGGTACGATGTCATGATCAAGCACCGGGCGTTCTACGCCATGATAAACGGTAGGCTCATGATATTCATTTACGATACCCATCGGAGTGAGTATCAAACCGGCACGCAGATTCATAAAATCATTGAGCTCATATTGCAGGAAGGCCTGCTCCACATAGATTTCTTTTACGTGTTCAAACTCAAGTTCTGTAACAAACTGGGTACGGTCATTAAACTGATAACCCATCATCATGATAAAACGATGCACATCGAGTTTTCCGTTCTCACGTGTCTCAGAAGAAAGTGGCTGGTTGTAGTGCACTCCGCCATAACCACCAATTTTCAGGTTTCCCTTGGTCATAAGGAGTTTTTCAGCACTGTTAAAGTAAACATTGTTCAGGGCGCTGTCGCTCTGCGCAAAGAGCAGTGTTCCCGAGAAAAAAAGCATGCTTGCCAGTAGAATGATTCGCTTCATTTTTATTTAGATTAAATTGTTATTGTTCTGATGGCAAAACTACGGAGCTAAGGCATCTGAAAAATACCAACATTTAGGTATTTTGTATTTATGTAGTTTAATACGGGAATAAGACTGGAATTCACTTATGTCTGGAAAAAGCTTTTAGATTTCTCCCGGTGGTGCCAATGACAGCTAAAAATTAAATTGTTATTGTTCTGACGAATATTTTTCTTAACAAATACCGTGAGTGATACTTCAAAAAGAGCAATTTCAAATGACCCCGATAGGTTTCAAATTAGTACTTTTGGCTTGACCCAAAAGTACCAATCCCGAGGCCTCG
>JASMTJ010000014.1:0-1037 GCA_041694335.1 Bacteroidales bacterium | reverse complement strand
CAAATTGTATCGGGAAGTCAACTAAATGCCATTTCGGACGCGATTCTTTATGCCCGGAAATTTATGGAGGACAGAACGCTTTGGGAAGTGCTGGAGCAGGTTGAACACGATATCGCAGAACAGGGACTTGATGTACTGAATCAGCGCAGAAGAGGTGACTTTGCCCGCTTCAGGGTTACTGAGCTTGCAGCCGCGATTAACCGTCTCCGTACTTTGAAAATCAAATAGTACAGTTCATCACCTTTACAGCTTACTTTTTAAACTTCAGGGCGACAGTCTTGTTAGGTCGCTATGAAAACAAAACTTGCTTTTTTGATAGTCTTACAGTTTGCAGTAGTCGCTGTAGTGGCTCAGTCAAACAATGAGCTGCTGGCTGAATATCATCAAAACAGAATAAAAACGCAGCAAAACGGAATGCTTACGCTTGGTGCCTGGGCTGCCGGTAATATGCTCTTTAGTGGTATTGCGATGATGAATACTACAGGAAGTACCTATCGGTTTCACCAGATGAACGTGTTTTGGAATGTGGTAAATATGAGCATAGCTGCCGGAGGTTATTTCGGGTTGCCTTCAGCAGAGCAGGTTCCGTCATTAAGCACCACTGTGCATGAATATTACAATTTCAATAAAATACTTCTTTTAAATGCAGGCTTGGATATCGCCTACATCGCCGGGGGATTTTATCTGAAGGAAAAGGCAAAGAATTCAGATAAGCGGAGTGCATTATATAATGGATACGGAAACTCAGTAATTCTTCAGGGTGCGTTTTTATTTACATTTGATTTGGTGCTCTATTTCGTCAACCAATCAAACCTGAATGGGATTTTGCAAAGCGATCAATGGAATATAGCAGTCTCAGCTGCGGGAGTGGGAGTCAGGTATGCCTTTTAAGCCCCCGGTGGTCTCCTACTCTCTATACACAAGAAAATTTGGAGAAAAGCTTAATTTTGCTGAGCAAATAATTAAACCCACAGATGAAGGATTATTATAAAGGCCAACTTATTGAACCCCGCATAGAGCGGCGAGGGGAAAAAAAT
>JASMTJ010000013.1:0-1513 GCA_041694335.1 Bacteroidales bacterium | reverse complement strand
AGCCTGTTCCTGGTGCTTTTGCCGAAGTTTACCTGAGTTTTGATCAGAAAACCGATGAATTGGTGATTCCGAAAAAGGCCATTATGGAAACGGAGGGCAATCACTATGTGTATGTGATGACCGGAGGGGAAACATTTGCGAAGCGAGACGTCCTCACAGGAGCTGGTAATGGAGAAATGATTGTTGTTAAAAACGGCCTTAATGAAGGCGATATCATCGTAAATGAAGGGGCCTATAACATTAAGTTAAGTTCAGTGTCAGGGAATCTTCCTGCTCACGGGCATTCACACTAAAACCTGAAAAGATATGCTAAACAGAATTGTTAAGTTTTCTATTGAAAACCGGCTGATTATCATTATTGCCTCTGTGCTTTTGACCTTTTCAGGAGTTTATGTTGCACAGCGCATGGATATTGATGTCTTCCCTAACCTGAATGCTCCCACTGTGGTGGTGATGACCGAAGCCCACGGAATGGCCCCAGAGGAGGTGGAAAAAATGGTCACATTCCCTATCGAATCTTCCATCAACGGGGCCAATAATATCCGCAGAGTGCGCTCAAGCTCTTCCATGGGGTTTTCGATTATCTGGGCTGAATTCGACTGGGGAACAGACGTGTATAATGCCCGGCAAACCGTAAACGAGAGACTGGTGCAGGTGGCAGGCAAATTACCCAAAGGGGTGAGCAAGCCGGTTATTGCGCCTCAGTCGTCGCTCATGGGCGAAATCATGATATTTACCATGACTTCCGATTCGCTCTCCCCCATGGATCTTCGCACAGCTGCCGAGTGGAACGTGCGCCCGCGGCTGCTGTCGGTAGGTGGCGTGGCACAGGTAACCATTATCGGGGGTGGCTATAAAGAATACCAGATTTTGGTAGATCCCATGAAGCTGAAGCACTTTGAAGTTTCTCTTGATGAACTGCTGGCCGCTGCTGAAAATTCCAACGTCAATGTGCCGGGAGGCTTTTACAGCGAACATGGCAACCGCTATATTGTCAGAGGGGTCTCTCGTACCAACGACATATCAGCTATTGCAGAAAGCTACATCAAGAGTTACCAGGGCAAACCCGTCCGGGTGAGCGATGTGGCACGTGTAAGCATTGGCACAGCACCCAAAATTGGTGCAGGCTCGTTTGAAGGACGTGATGCGGTGGTGTTGACCGTAACAAAACAACCGAACATCAACACGCTGAAACTCTCTGAAAAAATTCAGAACGAGCTGGCTGATATAGAAACCACTTCGCCTGCTATAGATTTTCATACCGATATTTTTGACCAGGCGGAGTTTATCAGGCGTTCGGTAAACAATGTTAATCAGGCACTTATCGAGGGAGCGATTTTGGTTATTGTAATTCTGTTCCTGTTTCTGATGAATTACCGCACCACCATCATTTCTGTGATTGCCTTGCCCCTCTCACTGCTTACAGGCGTTATCGTGTTGCACCTGTTGGGTATTACGATTAACACTATGACCCTTGGCGGGATGACCATCGCCATTGGCTCGCTGGTGGATG
>JASMTJ010000012.1:0-1394 GCA_041694335.1 Bacteroidales bacterium | reverse complement strand
ACTACCGGAAACGTTTATCAAAGAATTCAGCAGCTATACACTACCGGAGTTCCTACGAAGTTTCGCATACTGCAAACCTATGAAGTTCAGAACTATGCGGAGCTTGAGCAGGCCCTTCACAAACTTTTAGATCCTTATCGCATTAATCGGGCAAGGGAATTTTTTATCGATCAATGCATTCCTTACATTGAAAGAGTTGTGGCTATTCATGCTGAAATACAAGATGCTCAATCGGAGATAAGGTGATGAGAAACTAGACGCTGCACGTGACGGCTGATCCACCGCGTACTTTTTGCTATCGAAGAATAACGCATCTCCTCAAAAGCACCTGAATTCAAGTGTTACATTACAACTGCATGAATGACCGCTCATGGCCGGGTGCTGAACTTCAGGCTATGCTGATGAACAAGGAAAGTCAAAATTTGATCAGCCCAGCTGAATCGCTATTAGGATGGTAGAGAAGAGGTGAATGTTGATGTTTAGTGAAATAGAATCTTTGGTATCTCTTTTGGAACGGGGGGTTAAGTATTTTAAAATAAAGAAAAAGTCTCAGGTAACCAATGAGCAGCTAGTCTCAACACGTCTAATCAAAGCATTTCAGGCTCACGGTGTTCATCGAAATCAGATGCCGAGGGTTCTCGGTTTTGGCTTGACTCTTAGTGATGTAAAGTCTGATGAGTGCCTTTTGGAGAAACTTAATGAAGAAATAATAGGCTCTGCCTGCAAAATGTTAGGTATAAGCCGTGACTGGCTAGACGGTGTTTCTACAGAAGTGTACGAAACGTATAACTTTTACAAGCACCCAAAGGAATTCGAAGCATTTCTATTAAAACTGCTAGAAAGGGCGGGTAGTGAAAAAATATCTGGCGTCTTGCTCGCAGGATCCAAAAAGGATGGAACAACTGAAGCAGTATTGTTGCTGCAAGAAACAGTTGGGTCAATAAATTATAATGAATATTATCGTTACTATCTTTGCACCGGCTGGGTGTTTTCGTATTGGAAGTCTAGGGCTTACTTAACAGCATGTGTCGCAATTTGCTGGAAAAACAGTGTATTTATACATGGGAAATATGCTGATGCTAATTTTCTTAGTAGCATTTCAAGAGGGGAAAGTCTATTAAATCTGGGTTCTGACGGTATATGCTCAATTGAGGGTGAAGCTTGGTATGCAGAGGATCTCGCGTTAAGTCCAGAGGTTTACTTGGCAGGCGTTGATCCTGAGGTAAACAAGTTCGGTATTATTTCGGCTTTGTCGCTTTGGCTAGAACTAGAAAAGCATGGCTTTCTCGGTTGTGGGCTGTCTGATGTTAGTGCTAGAAATCGATTTGAATATGAGCTGAATAAGTTATCATAGCAGCAATTTTGGGTGGGCCGCCAACACGTGAAAATTTTGG
>JASMTJ010000011.1:0-2145 GCA_041694335.1 Bacteroidales bacterium | reverse complement strand
CTTGCCTTTACCTGCTTCGGTGAATTTTGGTGCAGGATATCAGGTCAACGAAAAGCTCAAGCTCGGGTTTGATTTAAATTATGTGTTCTGGAGCAGCTACGAATCACTTGATTTTGATTTTGAAGAAAATACAGAGTCATTGCAGGATTTGAGCCAGCCAAAGAACTACAGCGATGGAGCGATTTATCGCATTGGTGGTGAATACATGGCCAATGAGATGTGGACCGTCCGGGCCGGTTTCTATTACGACTCGCCGGTAGCAGACGACGATTACTACGCGCCTGAGACTCCGGATGCTGTGAAGCTTGGCTATACCTTAGGAGCTTCTTTCTCACCTAACCAGAAACTCTCAATTGATGCCTCTTTCCTTTTTGTGCAAGGCTTGGAAAGAACAGTAGATTATCTACCGGAAAATTTTGGAGGAACCTACAAGTATTTCGGATTTGTTCCAGGAATCGGTATCAATTATCAGTTTTAATCTAAAAAGAAGACGTTATGAATAAGATATTATATTTAATTGCAATATTATTTCTGTTCGCTTCCTGCGAGCCTGAAATAGATGATTTTGAGCCGAAATCCGGAAACGCCGATTTCTCTTCGTATGTGGCGGTTGGTAATTCACTAACAGCCGGATATGCCAGTGGTGATTTGTACAAATCCTCTCAGGAAAACTCCTTCCCATCAATGTTGGCCGAAAAGTTTGCCCTGGTGGGTGGAGGAGATTTTAAACAGCCTTTGATGACTGACAATGCTGGTTTTGGAAACCGATTGATTCTGGGGATTAGTGAGAACTGTCTGGGAGAAGCCGGACTGGGACCTGTTCCTTACCCTGAGCAGCCTTCACCGGCTAACTTTGCTTCCATCGCCGAACAGGCTCCATTTAACAACATGGGAGTGCCCGGAGCGAAGTCGTTTCACCTTGTGACAAATGGTTACGCTCAGTTAAATCCTTATTTCGGACGCTTTGCCACTGATGCCAATACTTCTGTTTTAGATGATGCGATGCTGGCTCAACCAACATTTTTCACGGCCTGGGTCGGGAATAATGACGTGCTGACCTATGCCACTTCAGGAGGAGAGGCTGACAGCATCACTTCTGAGGGAGTTTTCACACAGTCGTTGGGTGCTATTCTGCAAACGCTGACAAGTACCGGAGCTAAAGGAGCCATTGCGAATGTTCCGGACATCACTACCATTCCTTTCTTTACCACTGTACCTTACAATCCGGTTGTTGTTAGTGCCGAGCAGGCGCAGCAGCTTAATGCTGCTTATGCCCAGTATAACCAGGGAGCGGACCAGATGGGCGTGGATCATATCACTTTCCAGGAAGGTCCGAATGCCATGGTGATAGAAGATGAAGACCTGGCTGCTATCGGAGGCATTCGCCAGATTAAAGAAAACGAACTGGTGTTGCTGACTATTCCGCAGGATTCTATCCGTTGTGCCGGTTGGGGATCTCAAAAGCCGGTTCCGGCGCAGTATGTTTTGGATGCTGAAGAAATTCAGGAAATCACAGCAGCTACCGTCATGTATAATGGTATTATTGAGAATTATGCTGACCAGTTTGAATTAGCGCACGTAGATGTGGCCGCCCGCATGGTCGATGCTGCTGACGAGGACGGTATCCGCTATGACGGCGTTGGTTATTCTGTGGAGTTTGTGTCAGGAGGACTCTTCTCTCTCGATGGGGTGCACCTTACCGGACAGGGATATGCCATTGTGGCCAATGAATTTATTCACGCCATCAACGAAAAATACAACGCTGAACTGCCAACTGTTTCAGCAACCAAATATCCGGGAGTTCAATTTCCTTAAAGGAAAAAAGAACTTCGAACGAAGATTCAATCCTGTCAGGTTTTTTTAACCTGACAGGTTTTTTTGCTTTTATGGAAAGGTCTTTTAAAAGCCCATATAAACATCTTCTACTAACCGCGCCCTTCAAAGGGTGGATACACGGTTTAATGGCATAAAGGCCAGGTATGTAAAGAGTTCCCCATGCAGAATCCCTACCATAAATGGCAGAGCTATAGAAGATAACATCTGTACCTTACCGCTTACTATCCGCTCCCTTCAGGGTGCGGAAATGCGGATGGCTTTGAGTACCCAGAGGCTGTCCAAAAAGTCCTAAACGCCTGTTTTCAGCAA
>JASMTJ010000010.1:0-2109 GCA_041694335.1 Bacteroidales bacterium | reverse complement strand
ATCTGCTGACTGATGTCCGTCAGTTGAATTTTAACGTCCCCAATTTTAGGAATGGTTTGCCATTTGTCCGGGTTTTCGTCAAGGAAAGCCAATGTGGTATCCAGCATGTGCTTTCGGTTCATTTGTGTTTGTTTCATTGTTTTGATATTTAGTTAACACTTTTATTTAAGGAGCTGTCAGATTGCCGTAAACCCTGCCTTATAAATCAAGGGATATGTTGGGTAATCCGCAGCCATTGAGTTGCAATCCGTGCTTATTGAGCAACAATCCGTGGTCTTTGCATAACAATCCGTGGTCTTTGCATAACAATCCGAGGTCTTTGCATAATTATCCGGGGCCTTTGCAATACAATCCGCGATGATTGCAGCCCGGTCCGCCGTCATTGTCCTCCTGTCCGCATGCATTGCGCAACAATCCGGTATCATTGCGCCTCCGCCACCTGCCACAACAGTTTGTTCTTCTGCTTCGAAGCTAATTTTAATAGCCATGGTTGTTTTCTTATCAATTGTCTCACACTTCAGTTATTCGTTTATATGGTTTGAATAGATTGGTTTTCAGATTGATTTACAGATTGATGCAGATTGAATTTAAGATTGATTTCAAGATTGAATTAGATTGATTCTGCTCGCCTCATCCTCCCTCAATCTCCCTCAATCTTCTTTCAATCTTTCCCCATCAACCTCTCATCAATCTTCTTTCAATCTTCCTCCATCAATCTCCCATCAATCTTCTTTTCAATCTTCTTTTCAATCTTCTTTTCAATCTTCCCATCAATCTCCCTCAATCTCTATCAGTCTCCTTTCAATCTCCATCAATCTCTCATCAATCTCCCTTCCATCTCCTTTCACACCACCCAAATCCACTACTACTCTTCTCGCTCACACCCGCATTCCAGATCATCCGGTGGATTTCGGCCGGGGCGCTGAGCTTAAAGTCGAAAAGGTTGCCTATCACACGCGTTTCTTCAGGTGTTCCGGGTTTCATCACAAAGCCACTGCGTTTATATTCGCTTTCCGGATAAAAGCTGATGTGGTCTGTGGATATTTTCTTTCCGTGAATATTCTTATACTTTTCGGACAGATGCTTCACCGATAGCTGGTTAAACAACTCATTATCCGGCGAAAGGTATTGCGGGTATTTTTGGTCTTCGGTTTTGTAGCTTACCACCCATGGCGTTTGCAGCCGATATTGCATTGTATTTTCAAAAGTTGGTTCGGGCAGGGCTTCCACGCTACTTACCCTGAAGTCGATACCATTAAACTTATCGCCGATAAAAAACTCCTGCTCCATAAACAGCCCTTGAATAAAGTGTGAGGCGGCTTCCTGCACATCGAAAGATATCATCAACGTAATATCATGGGGCTTAATCTCGAAGAGTTTTTTCTCTTTCCACAGCACCGGCTTCCCAAAATTCAATCGCGAAAAGCAAAAGAGCTTATACAGCTTTGTTTCGCTGTTGCCATAGCCTTTGTCATGAAGAAATTGGGCAAACTCCTTATCCGCTTTGCCAATCACTTTATAAATCCATGCGCTGATATAATACTGGTAATCCATAGGCAGCATGCGCTGCTTTGTGGTGCGGTTAAGTGTTAGTTTAAATCTCATATGTTCGGTTTAGTTAATTGTTAGTGATCTAAAAAAATGATGGTTTTATATGTGCAGTAAAGATAAGAAGACTAAAATCCAAATGTGGACTTTTTGATCATTCGTTGGGATTTTAAGGATATTCGCTGGGATTTTGATGATATTCGCTGGGATTTTTTTTTCATTCGTAGTAAAATAGATCCATATTAAGCACTCCTTTTTAGGATTTATTGTAGATAATTGACATGGATGTTCCCCCACCAACGTTAAATAAATCATAAATGCTTTAATTGGCTGAACCTGAGTGGCGGTAAAGGAGTCTAACTGTCAGAACCATATCTAACGCAACTGTTATGAAAGCTACGATACTCTTCCTGCTGACGGTTTTTAGCACCGCCCTTTTTTCCCAGACGTTTACGGAGATACAACACAGCACTTATACCGGCATGCCGGATTTGGTGATGGTGGCGGATGCTGCAGAGGGCACTGCGTTCCGCGCTGAGCTGCTGATGTCGGAGCCCGGCT
>JASMTJ010000009.1:0-1142 GCA_041694335.1 Bacteroidales bacterium | reverse complement strand
ATGCAAACCAATGGTCAGAAAGCATGGGGAGCTTGAAGAGGTTAAGTACCAGCAGTTGAGTGACGAGATTTTAAGACCGCTGCTTTTTGAAATAATCAGTGAGGAGCAGAAAGAGAAATTTGAGAGAACAAAAGATCTTGATTTTGCCTATGAAATTCCCGGAAAAGCCCGTTTCAGGGCGAATTATTTTATGCAGAAAAGAGGAATATGTGCTGTTTTCAGACTTATTCCCAGCAAAATTCTCACTGCTGATGATTTGGGTTTGCCCGCCCAGGTGTTAAAATTTGCAAAACTTTCAAGGGGACTTGTGCTGGTTACCGGTCCAACTGGCAGCGGTAAATCGACAACGCTGGCAGCCATTATAGATTATATAAACAAATCGAGAAAAGAGCATATTCTTACAATAGAAGATCCGGTGGAATTTGTACATCATAGCCAGGGGTGCTTGATCAATCACAGAGAAGTGGAAACACATACCGAATCATTTTCCGCAGCATTGAGAGCTGCTCTCAGGGAGGATCCGGATGTTATCCTTGTGGGGGAGCTCAGAGATCTTGAAACGATAGAACTGGCGATAACGGCCGCTGAAACGGGGCATCTGGTTTTCGGAACACTGCATACGAATTCCGCTGCAAAAACTGTAGACAGGATTATCGACGCATTTCCCTCTGGGCAACAGGCTCAGATAAGGGCAATGCTGTCTGGATCTCTAAAAGGGGTTATAGCACAGCAGCTTCTTAAAAAAGCTGACGGGAAAGGGCGTGTGGCTGCTCTTGAATTGCTGATTGTCAACAGTGCCATTGCCAATCTTATCAGGGAAGGCAAAACATTTCAGATTCCTTCTATGATTCAGACCGGTAAGGGTGATGGTATGCAGCTTATGGATCAGGCCGTGATGGAATTTCTGATGAATAAAACAATAACTCCCCAGGAAGCTTATGTTAAGGCAAATGATAAAAAATCTTTTGAACGTTTTGTGGAAAATAGTTAGGTGGACGGGCTTACACTAAGAAAACTCAAATACGTATTTGATGAGAAAATCCGGTATACAGTGATAAACAGTGCAACTGTCTCTGAAGACACCTTCATCCTGCATCTTTATGATGGTAAAAATTCACTTCGTTTTGATTTTAAAGCCGGAT
>JASMTJ010000008.1:0-4541 GCA_041694335.1 Bacteroidales bacterium | reverse complement strand
TTCCACCTCCGTTAATGGTAAGTGAATTGGAAACACTAACATAGCCATAGTTACTAAGCACTCTGTTCAGGTTAAGGTTGCCGCCTACCTCAAGTGTACAGTAATTGTGCGCATGCGAACCTCCATTGATATTCAGGTGCCCTGTTATGATCAATGTTCCATAGTTTTTAAACCCAATATTGCGGTTACAGTTAAAGTGGCCACTAACATTTGCCGTTCCTTCATTCACAAATTGCGAAGAATTGTTGTTCACAGTTCCGGCAATGTTAAGATTTCCGTAGTTATAGAATTTGTATTTATCCTTCGTCATTAAATTACCACTGATGTTGTGGGTGCCGAAATTGAAGAAATGAAGTTGCGAATTGATATTCAGATGACCTGCACTAGCCAGCACACCACTCTCGCTGATATATAAATTCGAACTGCGGTTTCCCCAAACAGAAAAGCGGCTGATATTAGCTGTGCCACAAATCACCAGGGTAGCACCATTCTTAAAGATTAATTGGTTACCTATAGTAAGGTTGCTACCTTCTTCCACACAGTAGTCTTTACCGTCGAGTTGCAGCTGGTTGTAGGTGCCCGAAATACTTTCTTCGCACTCATCGCAGCCGGGGTCGACAATGACGGTTTTATTTTGCGTATATCCTTTTTGCAGAAATGCATTGCTGTCAAAGGTCCGGGAAATTGAATTCCCGGTAACGGGGACTTCCACTAGCTCATAAATTCCTTGTGCGTTGCGGTTTTCAATGTAAACCGATTCAACGCGCGTAGGGATATTCAAATCCACATCAAAGACATAATCACTTCCGGTCATTCCTTTCGTTAGCAGGCGTCCTCCTTTGGCAGGATGTCCGGCGTATATTTTTATGATGTGCCTGAGTTCATCTTCACTGGCTGGAATAATGCTGATATTGAAATTAACTACCTGCGTACTTTTAAACGTAAAATCAGGACTAATCTCTAACTCATCGAAACTGGTGGCCTGATCAGGGTTGGTGTTGGTGTTAATTGGATCCCGCTCGCATGAAACCATAAAAATGGTCATTACGAGAACAAATATCTTTAGATAAACGATTTTCATAGCAGTGATTTTGTTAAGTTGATTTACAATTATATGCCAAAGTTACAAACTTCATGTTATCAGTATGATGACATTCAGAAAATCATTTTAGTTGTCCTGATTTGGTACGATTTGATTTATTATCAGGACAGGTAACTTAGAAGGCAAGGGGGCCGTCTAATCATAAAAAAGCTGCAGAGCACAAAGACCCTGCAGCTGATTATTTTATTTTTATGACCCTTTATTTTAAAAGCTCTGCCATCTTCGCGCCGATTTCGGCTGGGGAGTCGGCAACGGTGATGCCGCATTCTTTCAGGATGGCTTTTTTTGCCTCGGCAGTATCAGCCTTGCCGCCAACAATCGCTCCTGCGTGGCCCATGCGGCGTCCTTTGGGGGCGGTGGCGCCGGCAATAAATCCTACTACCGGTTTGTTTCCGTTTTCTTTTACCCAATACGCTGCTTCAGCTTCCATGTTTCCACCAATTTCACCAATCATCACGATGCCTTTGGTTTCAGGGTCGTTCATGAAGAGCTCCATCGCATCTTTGGTAGTGGTTCCGATGATAGGGTCGCCACCAATACCGATAGCTGTGGTTTGTCCGAGCCCGAGTTTGGTGAGCTGGTCAACCGCCTCGTAAGTGAGGGTGCCTGAGCGTGACACGATGCCCACTTTTCCTTTTTCATGGATGAAGCCCGGCATGATTCCAACCTTGGCTTCCCCCGGTGTGATAACGCCCGGGCAGTTTGGACCTACCAAACGGGTATCTTTCCCGGCAAGGTATTCTTTTACTTTCACCATGTCGCTTGTGGGAATGCCTTCAGTGATGCAGATAGCCACTTTTACGCCCGCATCCGCTGCTTCCATAATGGCGTCGGCAGCAAACGGTGGGGGGACGAAAATCACCGATACGTCGGCTTTGGTTTCTTCCACAGCTTCTTTTACCGTATTAAAAACCGGCTTGTCGAGATGCGTGGTGCCTCCTTTTCCGGGAGTGACGCCGCCGACAACCTGCGTGCCGTATTCAATCATTTGTGTGGCATGGAAGGTTCCTTCACTTCCTGTAAATCCTTGTACGATTATTTTAGAATCTTTGTTGACGAGTACGCTCATACAAATTGAATATTTTAGATATGAAATTTTTGCCAAAGATAGAATCTTTTTTTCAAAACCGGAAAGGCATTTTCACTTTTCGACGAAATGGTTGACATTGATACGGAAAATAATCTCCTTTTCCCTTATTAATCATGGATGAGTTGTTGAATCGTAGAATTGGTAGGGGATTAGGCAAAAGAGACGGAATTGGTCTTAAAATGAAATCCTTTACGGGACATTATCCATTATTGCGGCGGCGCATAAATACTGAGCGGAGGCGCAATTACGTTTTGATGTGCCGCAATACACGTCTGTTCAGGCGCATCATACAATTGCTCAGGCGCATCACCCAAATACCCAGGCGCATTGAGTAATTACCGTGCCGCATTAAGGATTGACTGTAGCGCATCACCCATTTTATGCAGCGCACTGCTCATCTAACGAAGCGCATCAACTATCTGTTGTAGCGCATCAGTGATTGAATGTGGCGCATCAGTGATTGAATGTGGCGCAATAAAGCCTTATAGAGCAGCATGAATTAAGATAATGGGAATATGTCATCCTGATAAAGCAGGAAATACCCTAATGAAAGGGATTTTCTTTCTTGCTTCGTTCTTGTTTAATACCTTTGTATAAATCAAACGAAATAGATCATGGAAGGTCAGGCAGCATTTACATACGCAGTGAACGATGATACGATTTGTGCTTTGGCAACGCCGGCAGGCACGGCGGCCATTGCAGTTATCAGGATGTCGGGAAAAGACACTTTTTCGATTGTGGATCGTTTTTTTCATCCGGTGAAGAAAATCAAATCAGTATCGGAAGTGGCGACACACCGTTTGCTTTTCGGGACCATCCGTGATGCGCAGGATGAGCTTCTGGACGAGGTGCTGGTGAGCGTTTTTAAAAATCCGCATTCGTATACCGGCGAAGATGCGGTGGAGATTTCGTGTCATGGGTCGATGTTTATCCAGCAGCAGCTGCTTGAGTTGCTGATGAACAACGGTGCGCGCCTGGCCGAGCCCGGCGAGTTTACGATGCGGGCCTTTTCGAACGGGAAGTTTGATCTGGCGCAGGCTGAGGCGGTGGCCGACCTGATATCGTCGCACTCGAAAACCTCGCACGACATTGCCATGAACCAGATGCGCGGGGGATATTCGTCGAAGATGAAAGAGCTGCGCGAGCAGTTGCTGAATTTTGCTTCGCTGATTGAGCTCGAGCTCGATTTCTCTGAGGAAGACGTGGAGTTTGCCAACCGTGAGGAGCTCGACAAACTGCTTAGGAAGATTAAAACAGAAATCACCTCGCTTATCCAGTCGTTTAGCGTGGGGAATGTCCTGAAGAAGGGGATTCCGGTGACGATAGTGGGGGAGCCCAACGTGGGGAAATCCACGCTGCTGAACGCTTTACTCAACGAAGAAAAAGCGATCGTGAGCGAGATTCCGGGTACGACGCGCGATGTGGTGGAAGACAGCATCAGCATTGAGGGCGTCACCTTCAGGTTTATTGATACCGCCGGATTGCGCGAGTCGTCCGACAAGGTGGAGTCGATGGGGATTGAGCGTACGTATGAGCAAATCCGCCAAGCGCGCATTGTGCTGTATGTGTTTGATATCAAGAACACCGGTTGCGAGGAGATCCAGGAGAAACTGAAGGAGTTTGAGGAAGTGATTGAGGATCCAAACAAGAAATTTATCCTGGTGGCGAACAAAACCGACCAGCTTTCCGAAACGCCGCATGCTTTTCAGAAAATGGTGGAGCTCGATTGTGTGTTTATCTCCGCCAAGCGCAAAGAAAACCTGAAACTGGTTTCGGACCACCTGCTCAAAGCTGTGGATACAGCCAGCATCAAAGATGAAACCATCGTGTCGAACGCCCGGCATTACCATGAGCTGCAAAAAGCACTGGAAGCGATCAACAGCGTAGGAGAAGCTTTTGAGCAGGGCATCCCATCCGATTTAATCGCTATCGATATCCGTACCGCGCTGCACCATCTGGGTGAAATTACCGGTGAGATAACAACAGACGAGATACTTGGGAATATTTTTGGGAAGTTTTGTATCGGAAAATAACCCCCCTTTCTCTTATCTTCTTTTAGTTGATAAAACACTGAAATAAAACACATTAAATGTTTTTATTTAGTTGTTTCTTTCCCTTTTTTTACCTATATTTGTTGTTATATTGTTGCCCTTTTTAGGGGCAACAAACTTTTACACTGAAAAAAGGCAACAAGGCGAAATTATGATACATCCTGATACATAGAGATACATCAGGATACATACTGATACAAAAACAAGGTGAAATGAGCAGCAACATCCGAATCGAAAAAGTCTGTCAACACTGTGGCAATGAGTTTGTCGCCAAGACAACAGTTACGAAATTCTGTTC
>JASMTJ010000007.1:0-1285 GCA_041694335.1 Bacteroidales bacterium | reverse complement strand
TGGATGGATGCTAACAATAGGCTTACAGAGTTTGAAAGGAGTCTAGTTTCATCTAACAATCAGCTAGGTATGTCCATGCTGGTTGTTCTTTCCTGGATTGCGTTAGCAGATGGAGTTGCTGACAAAAATGAGATGGACCACATCGCTCAAGTAGCAGCTTCCTCAAAAACGGAAGTTGATCATGAATTCATTCTTAGAGTGGTAAAGCAAAAGGATGTAAGGGCTCTTCAGCTTAGTTGTGAAGTTTTAAAGAGGTCATGTAATAGAGACATGGCCCCTCTTTTGGTTCAGCTGGCAATAACTACAGCGGCGGCTGATGGAAGATTTTCTCCCGAAGAAATTCACATCATCCAGTTTTTGGCTGACTTACTTCAAGTCGGGCGGCGAGAGCTTGATGAAATTTTTACTCAGATCACCGGTAAGCCTTCTCCAACTCCTGCTGACTTGAGCCGGAGGGAGAATTGGTCATCGTATGGCAATGATAGAAATGAAAGTAATTCGAAGAGCCATGACAATAAAAGTAGAAATGAAAAGTCCAGCAAGGAGTCTGTAAGTTCAGAAAAAGAAAAAATAGCACTCGCTACTTTAGGTCTTGATCCGGGAGTTTCAAAGAAAGAAATCAAGGTGGCCTATAGAAGGTTAGTGCAGATTCACCATCCTGATCGTTTTGCCTCTCTAGGGGATGAAGCTGTAGCTGCGGCTAACAATCATTTCAAGAAAATTCAAGAAGCCTACGAATACTTGGTGCGCCATGCGTGATTTATATAAAAGGTTAGGGGTTAAGAATAAAGGGAATGTTCACGAAATCATTGAGGCAGTAAAGAACTGCCCAAATGCCAGCTTGAAAAAAGACGCGCATTTCATTTTATCTGACTTAAGTAGAAAGAGGCAATACGACAATCTGAATGACACGTTAAAGGTCATTGGCGAGTTGCGGCCTTCTTTAGGGTTAAGCCATACCGAATTTTGGGATGGTGATTTGGCGGTGGAGTATACCAATGAATCGCAAGGGAATAGCTCAGCCCTAGATGATTTGAATGGAAAGATTAAGAATTTAAACAAAGGAAAAGCATCTGAGAAGGTTGCTGATAAAGGGGTGTTGGCGGGCATTGGTAGGCTTTGGTGGGTTTTGCCGCTGTTGTTGATGGCTTATTCCTACTTTGCTTACGAAGCAGGACAGCCTCGTGATAGGAATGGTTATTCACCCTCATCGTCTGAAAGTGGTGTTAGTTCGCGGGATGGAGTGTCTAATAATTATGACCCTGTGGCTCTTCCACTTACTGGC
>JASMTJ010000006.1:0-1945 GCA_041694335.1 Bacteroidales bacterium | reverse complement strand
AGAAATCTGGATAAGCGGAGTTTCAAAAATGCCACCAAGCTTCACCGCTCCAAGCACAATATCCTGCATCTTCGGTATAATCTTGATGATGACATCGATATTTTCGAGTTCAGAAATAATCTCTTCCACAATCCCGTTTTCTGAGCGCTCAATGGCAATAATCACTTCCTCAATTTTATTTTCTTTAATGATGGATATTAATTCTTTAGAGCTTCCGAGATGAGGCAAATATTCAGAGAGTTTTAAGTCGCTGTCTTCATAAACATTTACAAAACCTTTAAAGATTTGTCCTGAAGATTTTTCCTGGTTTTCAATCTGATGATAAATGTCCACGGCGTTTTCGTTGCTTCCCACAATAATGGTGTTGAAGCCGATAATTTTATTGTGGATGCGGTAGTTGGTAATGGCCGTGAGCGTGAGGCGGAAAAGGTAGGTGAAAGAGAAATGAAGCCCAAAGAGTGTAAGAAAGGAGCGGTAATATGACTTGTAAGAAATGATGATATCATCGAGGATAAGGGTGAAAAAAATGATAGTGACCCCCACAATAGAAACGGTGAGCGTTTGTCCCAGCTCTTTGAGTCTTGATTTGCGATAAACCTTTCTGTAAGTTCCTGAAAGGTAGTAAAGCAGCAGCCAGAAAAGCGGTACGATACTAATTCCGAGGTAAAGGTTACTGTCGGCTGTAATCTCACTGATTCTGTCAATAATCGTCGGATCAACGCTGTATTTTCGGTAAACGAAAAACAATGTCCAGGCAATTATTGCACTCAGCAAATCCAGAAGAATATATTTCAGGGTTTGTATGTTTCTGTTCATCAGTAATGGATCAGTTTAAGATTATCAATATCAATCACTGCGGTATCTTCATTTTCAGATTTTGTGGTTCCGTAAAAAACGCGGTAGCTTGTTGCTGAAGGCGTGCTCAGAACCGTTGAGGTCAGGTTGATGTATATTTTTTTCCAGGTGGTGGTGGGATTTAAAATCACTAAAGCCTGCTGATTATTGATGGCCGGGTTATCGGCATAAATCCCAACCGTGACCGGGTGGTTGGTTTTAAAATTCATTTCAAGAAAAATCGGAGTTCCGTTTCGTGGAAGCACATAGCCTGTGTCTGAGGTGGCTTCGTAAATGGCGGTAGGCATGTCGAGCACCACCCGGCCGCTGCCCGATCCTTCGAAAGCCTCCTGCACCGGAGTAAGAAAAGCATTCGTGTCGCCTGTTTCTTTCAAACGGAAGTCATCATCCTCGAAAGCTTCACGCCATGGGATAATCGACTCTTCCTGGTACATCACCTCCGGCTGCAGCGTGGTAATTTCTTTTTTGGTCAGGGTAACATTGCTGATTTCGTAATCGGTATAAAAGGGATAAGGCACCCTGGTGCTGGAAACACCGTTGAGTTTGATGCCGGCCTTGATAAGCACATCAACACCCCCTTCTTTCAAAACCGGGATGGTGGCAGGTAACTCAAACGTGCCTATCAGCTCATTATCAACATATACCCAGGCATCTGTGATGTTATGCGAGAGCGTTCCTTCATTGATATCTAAATTTCCTGTAACCATCACGCTATCAATCTGAATGTAAGAAGGAATCAAATCATCATTGTTTTTGTCGCAGGAAACTGTGATCAGAACGGAAATTAATACGATCGAAACTAAGTAAATTTTTTTCATAAAATCTTTCAAACCCCTGAATATTATTGAAAACGCGTTACCACTTTTAATATTGCTATTGAAGGCGCGAAAATAAAGCTTTTTTCTGCTATTTGAAATCTTTATATTCGCAAATCGAATGAACGGGGACCATGACAGATTCTTTTAGACACAAAGGTATGAGGCGTAATCTGGTAGAAAAGATTCGCCGCGAGGGCAGGATACACGATGAGCGTATTCTTGAGGCAATGATGCGTATTCCAAGGCATGCTTTTCTCGACTCCTCTTTCGAG
>JASMTJ010000005.1:0-10531 GCA_041694335.1 Bacteroidales bacterium | reverse complement strand
TGGGCCAGAGCCGGTCCCGGAATTACATCACCAATAGCGTAAATGCCGTCCACACTAGTTTTGTAGAATTCGTCGACGATCACCTTTCCTTTTTCTGTTTTCACACCGGCATCTTCAAGGCCCATGTTTTCGATGTTGGCGGAAATTCCCACAGCAGAAAGCACGATATCAGCTTCCACCTCTTCCTCGCCTTTCTTGGTCTTGATTTTTACCTTGCACTTATCGCCGCTGGTATCCACCTCTTCTACTGAAGAACTGGTCATCACCTTGATCTTGGCTTTCTTGAAGCTGCGTCCCAGTTGTTTTGAAACATCTTCGTCTTCGAGTGGAAGGATGTTAGGCATATATTCGACCAAAGTTACTTTTGTTCCGATGGAGTTATAAAAGTAAGCAAACTCAGAGCCGATGGCACCCGAACCAACAATGACCATACTTTCGGGCTGCTTGTCGAGGGTCATTGCCTTGCGGTAGCCAATCACCTTTTCACCGTCGATAGGCAGGTTTGGCAGCTCACGAGAGCGTGCTCCTGTGGCAATGATGATGCTTTCAGCCTCGTAAGTGGTCTTTTTTCCGTCCTTGTCTTCCACTTCTACTTTTTTGTCACTGGTCAGGCGTCCGAATCCTTCGATAGATTCAATTTTGTTTTTCTTGAAAAGAAACTGGATTCCCTTGCTCATGCTGTCGGCTACGCCACGACTGCGGTCGACCATCCCTTTAAAATCAGGAGTGATTTTTCCGCCGATTTTCACACCATAGTCTTTGGCATGCTGCGCATAGTTGAATACCTGTGCACTTTTAAGCAGTGCTTTTGTAGGGATACATCCCCAGTTGAGGCATACCCCTCCCAAAGATTCTTTTTCTACCACTGCTACTTTCTTACCCAGTTGCGAAGCCCTGATAGCAGCCACATATCCACCGGGACCGCTGCCAATGACAATTAAATCGTAGTTCATATTTTTTGTTGTTTTTTGATTGTTTATCGGTTTTTACGCGAAATTATTAAAAATAGTAGTACTAACTCCATCCTAAACAATCGAGTAACCATAAGGTTTGGAAATAGCTTTTACGAAAATAGTATTCTGAAAAAAACGATTATTCCAGCTTATCGAGTAAGGCCCGTACGTCTTCAACTCCGCTTAGGTAAAAACGTGCGGCTGTCGACTTTGTGCCTACCTTGATGGTGTGCGCTCCTTCAGGCATGGCTTTGAAGGTGTATTCATCCGTCCAGTCATCGCCAATCGCCAGAATAAAACCGAAGGAGTCATTTCCCAGTTTGTTGAGCGCTGCCCTGCCTTTGTTGATGCCGGCATTCTTGATTTCGATAACTTTATCACCATCCATAATCTCCAGGTTCAGGTTGGCGATGTAGTTTTTCAGGTCTTCTTTGAGCTCCCAGGCACGCTGTTGCCCCATGTCGGGGTCGGCGTGGCGGTAATGCCAGACCAGCGAGTAATTTTTATATTCAATGAAGGAGCGCGGCGTGCGGTCGACAAAATTCTGCAGCAGCGGTTCGATAATGTCCATCCAGTCTTTTTCGATTTGATCCGACATCTTCCATTCTCCCTCAGGATTCTTATGCCAAACTCCGTGCTCAGCAATAAAGGCCATCCTGTCAAAGCGGTCAAACCACTTCGATAAAGTTTCTTTGTCGCGACCGCTGATAACCACCACCGTGTTTTCCGGTTTTTCCACCAGCTTACCAACGATGCGGTAGAGTTCATCGTCGGGCATAGCCATCTGCGGGTCGTTATGGAAACCAGTCAGCGTTCCGTCGTAATCAAGGAAGATGATTCGCTTAGCGGCTTCATTATATTGTGATTTGAGCTCTTTGGTAATCTCCTCATTTATCTTTTTTGTCAGATGCTTTTGCTGAAGGTTTTTTACATCCAGAAGGCTATGGATGAAATCTTTAGCCCAGCGTCTGTCGTTATATACCTCCAGACGCTTTTGCAGGACAGCCATGCGCTCGCTCTGTTCTTCCAAACCCATGTTGAGGGCACGGTAAATGGTATCAGCCACTTCGTTGCGGTTATTGGGGTTTACCACCAGTGATTCGCCCAACTCTTTTGCTGCCCCGGCCATTTCGCTGAGGATAAGCACGCCATCTTGTGCAACACGACTGGCGATATATTCTTTGGCGTTGAGGTTCATCCCATCGCGGGTAGGGACAATCAGCCCGATATCGGCGTTGCTGTAGAGCTCAATGCGCTCCTGTTTTCCGGTGTTACGATAAAAATACCAGATGGGCATCCAGTTAATGGAGCCATAGGTGCCATTGATTCTTCCAACCAGCTCATCGAGTTGTCTTTTCAGGTTCTGATATTCAGTAACACTTTCCCGCGAAGGCTCAACAAACAAGAAAAGGCTTACCTTTTCGCGATAAGAAGGATACTTTTTCAGGAACAGTTCATAGGCTTTGATACGATCGCTGAGTCCTTTGGTGTAGTCCAGACGATCGATTGAAAGTATCAATTTGCGATTTTTTCCACGACCGAAATATTCACGCAGCGCTTTTTGTGTTTCCGACTCTTCGTGGTCTTTTTTCTGCGAAAGCTGACTGGCTGTTTTGTTAAAGTATTCGTAATCAATCCCTTTCGGGAATGCGTCAACTTTGGCGATTCTTTCATCAAGACGGATGCGGTTGAAAAAAGTCTCATGCCCCAGCAAACGGCGTACACTACTCATAAAGTGACGCTGGTAATCGTAGATATGAAATCCGATGAGGTCGGAAGCCAGCATCCCGTTAAGGATTTCCATTCGCCAGGGTAAAAGCCTGAAGACTTCGAAAGAAGGAAAAGGAATATGCTGGAAATAGCCAATGGAGAGTCCGGGAAACTTATCGCGGAGCATGGCCGGCACCAGCATCAGATGGTAATCGTGAATCCAGACGATATCATCTTCAGTGATAAACTGAGCGGCAATTTCAGCATAAGTGCGGTTCACTTCCGTGTAGGCTTCCCATTGCGACGGATCAAAATCAGCAAACTGAGAAAAATAATTGAAAAGCGGCCAGATCGTATGATCGCAAAACCCTTCGAGGTAATCAGCCCGGAGCTTTTGATCGATGTACACGGGGATGCAATTCTGCTTGCGGAAATGGCTGTCGAGCTCCATCTTTTCGGCATCGCTGATTTCATCGATGTTCACTCCTCCACGGCCAATCCATTTGATATCGTATTCATTATGGAAGCCTTGCAGCCCATGGTAAAAGCCACTGTCGCGGGAAAACACTTTCTTTTTGCCGTCAATGGTTTTTACTTCTGCCGGTAATCGATTGGAAATCACGAAAAGCCTTTTCATAATTTTGTTTTTTTGGTCTGTATTGTTCTGCTTCAGAAAGTCTTTCTGGTAGCTTTTATGATGGCTAATTTACGGTAAATCATTACCAAACGAAAGCGATGTGTGTGAAACTATCGTTAAGGTTGGCTGCAATCGGTTGCGGTAAAGCGAAGGGGTCAATTGTTATCTCGAACTGTCATGCTTTGTCAGGGGCTCCAGCAGGTATTCCAAACCATTAAGCTTGATTTCATAGATAGTTTGCAGCCACATGCCCAGCTTTCCTTCCGGGAAGCCCTGGCGGGCAAACCAAACGAGGTAGGGTTCGGGGAGTTGATAAATTTTCCAGCCTTTGTATTTCCCAAAAGGCATTTTTTTAGTGACCAAGTCAAGGAGGATTTCCTGGTTTTCCATTCGTTATTTTCTTACGCATTTCATGCAGTAAAGGCTCTCGGGCATAGCCATCAGTCGATCGGTGGAGATAGGTGCGCCACAGCTTTTACACCTCCCGAAATCCGGGGTGTCTATCCGTGCCAGCGATTCCTCAATGTCGCGCAACTTATCCCTGGCGTTGGAAAGAGCCGCTTCGTTGACGCTTTTGTTGTTGATGGCATCCATGCGGCTCACCCGGCCAATGGCGCAGTCGGGAGCCACAGGAGCTGTATCTTCGGTAAGCTGCTCCACACGACGCATCGTGCGGCGGTGCTGGTTCTTAAGCTTGACCCTTATCTGTTCTTTTAGTTTATCGTCCATACATAAATCTGAAATCCGAACCAGCAAATCTACTGCTTTTTTATGGGGATATCGCGGAAGTTGAATTCGTAATCGCATCCGTTGACCTGCAAAAGCGTTACTAAATTCGCTTTTGTGTTTACATCCCTGAAAACAAACTCCATTTTAGTGGGAATGTTTTTGATAAGTTTTTTTGTGATATTTCGATAGTGGTATCGCCCTGCTCGCTTAAAGTCGATTTCTGAATTAGCCACTTTGATAACCGATATCGGATACTGATTGCCTGCATCGTCAAAAATCTCCGTTGATGGACGGCCGTATTTAACGCAAAATTCCTTATCGGAATCCGTTTGATTCGTAACGGTAAATTCCATTTTTAGTTGCGTGCTGGTCATTACGCATTGGTTTAGCTCAATCAGGAATCCTTCCCGGACCACCTTAAAATTACCATCCATCTGAGGAGAGTAGTTTGGTTTTGTAGGAGGTTGGGCCGGTTCGCCGGATTGTGAAATGCTGACGGGAGCAGGCGAGGAGGAACCCAGTAGCTGGATAACATCCTGTGTTTTATCGACCTTTACTGAAGCCACCGAAAAGATTTTTCCGGTTTCGGCAGAGATAAGCCGGGCGTTAATTTTCACTTCCGACACCAGTTCGGTTACCGACCCTGATGCGATGGCATCGACACCCAACAACATCCCGATTTCCCTGGCTGATGATTCATCAATAAATCCCGATAAGGAAAGCTCATGCTCCCTCATAATTTTGTTGAGCATTTGTCTTTCCACCACTTCAAACTCTCCGGTGCGGTAAAGCCGCGTAATAAGCTCTTCAGAGATATACCTTCCCAACTGGGAAACAGAGCCATCCAAATTGGAGAACTCAATAACGGCAATTTTTGATTTATTCTTTTCGGATAAGCTGTTAACAATTTGTTTTGTCAGCAGGCTGAGCTGGGCATCCAGTGTGGCCGGCTTTTTAGAAAAAGGTTTGTCTATGGTGCCACAAGCAGACACCAAGGCCAAAAATGATAAGCTGAGAAGAACTAAAAAGGCTTTTTTCATGATGATTTTGTTTATGACTGACGAGCCATAAAGATACAAAAAAAGCCAATATGAATTATCCATTGATAAAGCTAAGGATACCCCACAATGCAATGGCAGCTCCGAAGGTGATAAAAACGACCCGGATATCCAGGCCAAATTGTTTTTTGAATTTCCTGTGGAAATAGTACCACTGCAACTTCGCGGTGTTTCCTTTGTGCTTTTCTATTGCTTCGTTTGCCTTCTCCTCTCCTAAAAGAGCAACCAGCTCTTTTCTGAGCTGGTCGGGTATTTTGTTTTTATTCATTGCCGATATTTAGAATCATTAATATGCTTCATTTATTCTTTGGATATTTCATCTGATTTGATGAACTGTGCCCCCTCGGTTTTCATTTCCCGGATGGCTTTTTCGCCGTCACCCGGATTCACATCTACAGCCCTTATTCCATCTTCGATTACAAAGGTATTAAAGCCATTTTTTATCGCATCAAATACGGTGTTTTTTACACAATAATCCGTTGTTAATCCGGCGATATAGACTGTTTCTACTCCTTTTTTCCTTAGCAATTCACTCAGGTTATCGGTTGTGGCTTCAAAAGAAGAATAGCCATCATCCTTATCACCGGTTCCTTTTAAAACAACTTTATCAATATCTTGTGAATTTAATTCAGGATGAAATTCTGCACCCCTTGTCCCTCTTACGCAGTGTGGGGGCCATTTGTCGAAATGGACGGTGTTTTCTGGGTGCCAGTCTTTGGAGGCCACTTTCAATTTAAATTTTGGTATCAGTTTATTGATAACCGGAACCACCTCGTCGTTTCCTGGTGCTCCCAGTGCTCCGCCTTCGCAAAAATCATTTTGTACATCTACTATCAATAACGCTCTCATAATTCTCTCCTCTCTTTGATGTTTTTAAAAGTTTTATCTCGTAAAGCTTCCAGGCCTTCACTGATTCCCACCTTGTATTGATGTGGGAATTCGATACGTTTATGCTCATCCGGAAGCTGTTTCAGTCTTTGTTGCAGGTATGCAGCACTCTCTTCTGCCACAGGGCTTTCTCCGGTTTGCTCACCTTCTTTCATGACCGTTTTCAGTAAAGGCTCAGCAGCATATTTTGAGATATCTGAGCGTTTATGGCTGAAGTGTGGGTGAGCAATGTCCTTCGTGTCTTTCTCGTCCGAAAGAAGAATACCATCCGCATAAAAAGTGCCGTCGCTCTGAAGGTATCGTACCGATGTTTTTTCTCCCGGAAGGGTCGTTTTTTCAATGTTATCAGATACTTTCATGCGTGGATGGTGATTGTACATCGACAGCTTGTAGACGCCGTCCAGTGCCGATGTTTCTTTTCCGGTAATGAGTTTTGTTCCAATGCCAAAACTGTCGATAGGTGCTTTTTGTAGCGTCAGGCTTCGGATAACGTATTCGTCGAGCTGGTTAGAAACCACAATTTTAACATCGTGCAAGCCTTCATCATCCAGCATTTTCCGGGCTTTTTTACTGAAGTAAGCCAAGTCGCCGCTATCTAAGCGGATGGCTTTCAGGCTATTTCCTTTTTGCTCAAGTTCTTTAGCTACGATAATGGCATTGGGCACACCACTCTTGAGAGTATCGTAAGTGTCCACCAACAACACTGCATTGTCCGGGTAATTTCGTGCGAAAGTTTGGAAAGCTTCCAACTCAGAGCTAAAGGTTTGTATCCACGAGTGCGCCATCGTTCCTCCAACAGGAAGCCCATACTGAAAACCTGCCAGTACGTTGGAAGTGGAATTTGCTCCTCCGATAATGGCCGCACGCGAGGCCAGCACGCCACCGGCGCCCTGTGCTCTTCGCAGTCCAAAATCACTGAAAGGTCGTTTCCCGGAAACATTGCGAATGCGGGAAGCCTTAGTGGAAATCAACGAGGAAAAATTAAGCACATTCAACACCAGGGTTTCAATAAGCTGAAGCTCAAGGATGGTTCCTTTAACGACAAGCAAAGGTTCACCCGGAAAAACAATCTCTCCTTCGGCAGGAGCTTTGATTGTTCCTCTGAAGCTAAAGTTTTCCAGATAACCAAGGAACTCTTTACGGAGGCCTTGCTTTTTCAGGTAGGTAATATCTTCATCACTGTATCTGAAATTCCTAATCGAGTGAAGCAGCTCTCCGATACCGGAAAAAACCACATAGCCTCCACCGAACGGATTTTTACGGTAAAAATAATCGAATACCGCCTCTTCATTGGCCTTGCCTTCATAGAAGTAGGCCTGCGCCATAGCCAACTCATAAAAATCCGTAAAGAGCCCGGTGTGTTTATACCTGCTGTTGTTGTCCAAAGTTCTCATATCCTCATCCTTTTAACAATTGCTGTTTGTCATTGTTGAAAGTCACCATTTAAGAGTTCAATTTCTGAAGCAAATCCGGGAATTCACCTGGCACGGGGCAATCGAAAGTCATTTTGGCGAGAGTAAAAGGGTGCTCAAAAGAAATCCTGGAAGCATGTAGCATGAGCCTTTTTATGCCGGTAAGTTCAGTCAGTTCTTTATTTAGCCGGAAGTCGCCATGGTGAGTGTCTCCGATGATGTCTGTCCGGTTCTTCGTCAGGTGTTGTCTCAGCTGATGCCACCGCCCGGTTTCCGGCGTGAGTAATACCTGGCTTAAAATCAGCGTGTCTCCTTCTTTAGTGTGATGATTGGTGGTGATGCTTCGGATGGTTTCATAGTGTGTGACAGCAGGCTTTTTAAACTTACTCTTCTTTTTCACCAGTACTTTTTCTGAAAAAGTACCCTTACCGGGATTTCCTTTCACCAGAGCTACATATTCTTTCATCACTTTTTTATTTTCGAAAAGCAGCGTCAGGGCATGGGCGGCCTCTTGGTTTAGAGCCAGAATCATTACCCCGGATGTTTTGGCATCCAGACGATGAACGTTGTAAACCGATTTCCCGGTCAGCTGACCGACGGATTTATTCAGGTATTCTGCGTCTTTCGGAAGAAACTGATTTTGATGCACGGGTAAACCGGATGGTTTATCAACGACGATAAGCCAGTCATCCTGGTAAAGAATATTTTTTGAAGAAAAAGAATCCATTCTGCATTTTCGGCAAAACTAAGCATTTTCAGCTTTTTATTACTTTTATAGGCGAAACCGTTATTTCTGCAGGAACAAAATATTTAAACTAAGATTATTTAATGCTTGTTTTGAGCCAGGAAAATTAAAAATGTATACAGATGAAAAATCTTTTCCTTTTAGCTATTGGACTATTCGCGCTTCACTTTGCTGAAGCACAGCATACCTTTTCTATCGTTGCGGTCGATTCTGTGACGGGTGAAGTTGGAAGCGCAGGAGCTACATGCGGCGACACAATTACCTGGCCCGGATCGCTGGGGGCGATGCTTATCAGCGATGTGATTCCGGGAACGGGAGCCATCCATACGCAGGCGTATTACAATGAAACGAACCAGGAAAATGCCCATCAGCTGATGCTCGACGGGAGCTCCCCGGAGGAAATTATCGACTGGTTGGTGAATAATGATGCGCAGGGAGCTCCTTCATTCAGGCAGTACGGAATTGTGGATTTTAATGAGGGAAGTCCAAGCAGCGCCGGATGGACAGGCAATAATTGTGACGATTACAAAAATCACGTGCTCGGGCCGAATTACGCCATACAGGGAAACATCCTGCTCGGCCAGGTAGTGCTCGACCAAATGGAAGAAAATTTTAATGCTATTGAAGGGCCCTTGCATGAAAAGCTGATGGCGGCAATGCAGGGAGCAAATATGGTGGGTGCGGATACCCGTTGCACCGTGGAAGGAACCAGCTCATTGTCGTCATTTTTAAGAGTGGCTCAGCCTGATGATACGGCGGATGAGCTGTGGATGGAACTTTGGGTGGGAGCCACCGACGATGGGGTTGAACCGATTGATGAACTCCAGGAAATGTATGACGAGTTTTTTGCTACTGGCATCAATGGATTTAATATGGACGCGGAGGTGATAATTTCTCCTAATCCCGTCACCTCAGGTATGATAACGATCGAATACCGCGGGGTTACCCCTGATTTAATCAGGCTTAGCGATATTTCCGGAGTTGACCTGAAAACAAAGGTTGTGAGAGGCTTGAAGAACAAAGTCCACCTTGACGTTAGCGATCTTCCAAAAGGAATTTTTATGCTGATGAGTTACAAAAACGATGTGGTGATTTCCACAGACAAGGTTGTGGTCAGGTAAGCTCAGGTTGTGCTTTTCCACGCGAATTTCAGCAAGGTGTCCATTGGGATTATTTCCAGCGTTTTTTCATTGGTTGCTTCCAGATCAATTAATGGTGCTTTTCCGGCCTGGAAAGCTTCTTTCCAGCGCAGGGCGCAAAGGCACCAGCGGTCGCCGGGCCGCAGGCCCTGAAAGTCAAATTCAGGCCGGGCAGTTTCTAGATCGTTGCCACGCGATTTGGTGAAATTCAGAAAATCGCGCGAAACGATAGCGCAGACGGTGTGCGTTCCCATATCATCCTGTCCTGTTTTACAATGCCCATCCCGGTAAAACCCGGTAAGTGGATCCTGGCTGCATATCTTTAATGGCTCTCCGAAAATATTTTTACTCATAAAACAGATTTTTTATTTCGCCGGCACCGTTCGCTGCAATATTTTACTTCTTCCCAATGGCGTGCCCATTTTTTTCTCCACGCAAACGGCCGCTGGCATACGACACATACTTTTTCAGGAAGGTGCTGTTTTTTCATGATTATGAAGGAACAACCGTATTTTGATCATGTTTGAAATGGCCTGTCTTATTTATAATTATTCTTAAGCGATATTTTGTAATTTTGAAAGTGTCATAATCAACAATTCTAAATTTAATATGACCATATTTTTAAAATTCTAAAAGCCTTTAATCTGAATAATACAGAGTTAATATGCAATATAAAACCTCTATTCTTTTTAGTCTGCTTCTGTTTTCGCTTATTCTTTGTGTTGGTCAAACTCAGGTTGCGGAGATTGTCAGGTATGATGAGGTGATTGAAGCGGAAGAAGGTAAACTGATCAAAAAGTATTTTGTCGAAGTAAAAATAAACAATCGGTTCGGCGACACATATGCAAAAGTCCAAATTCCCAATGCCGGCACGTCAACTATCAGTAAAATTGAGGGTGAACTACTTGATAGCAAAAAGCATCAAGTAAGAAAACTTCGGAATAAGGAAATAGAAACCTCCAGCCTTATTCAAGGGTTTTCACTTTATGAAGACAATACGTTGACAGAATTTGAATTAAAGTACAATCATTACCCATATTATGTCAGGTACAGTTACCAGCAAAAGGCCAAGGAGTTTCTGCATATCACCAGCTGGACTCCGGTTTTGTTTTATGAAATCCCGACAAGGAAAGCAACGCTAAAGTTAACTGCGCCTACTGATTATTCATTGAATATTTTTGAGAATATGGTTCAACATCAATACATCAACGATGATGGAACGCAACATTATATTTGGGAAGCTAGTTATGAAAAGCAGAT
>JASMTJ010000004.1:0-15022 GCA_041694335.1 Bacteroidales bacterium | reverse complement strand
CCTATTCTCAGCCATGGCTATGGAAGCAGTAGGGCGCGCATCAATGTCAATGATTGAAGAGGTAAGGCGTCAATTTACCTCAATTCCCAAGCTGACCGAAGCGCTTAAAATCATGAAGAAATATAACGGTGAAGTAGAAAATGCAAACGAAGAAGATCGCAAGATTTTGGATAATGCTGATGGCGCTGCTGAGTATGAAAAATGTGTGGCCATTTCTACAAAAGCCTCTTTGAAAGAAATGATGCTCCCGGGAACCCTTGCGGTTGCCGCACCAGCGGTTGTTGGTTACATCGGAGGCCCTCAGATGCTGGGAAGTATGCTCGCCGGTGTTATGGCTTCAGGAGTGCTGCTCGCCATCTACCAGGCCAATGCCGGAGGCGCATGGGATAATGCCAAGAAAATGATTGAAGAGGGTTACATGTATAAAGGCACCGAGCATAAAAAAGGCGATGACTCACATAAAGCCACTGTGGTGGGCGATACGGTGGGAGATCCTTTTAAAGACACCTCCGGCCCCTCGCTGAATATTCTTATCAAGTTGATGTCGGTAGTGGCTCTGGTCATTGCCCCGGGCATTGCGATGGACAGGATGTCAGACACCACCTCTGAGGACACCTCCGATAAGAAGGAGATTATCATTAAAGAAGAAGCTCCGAAAAAGGTGGCTGAGAAAACATATCAGATAAAATAAGAATAAACCTTCGAACTGAAACAAAAGGCAGAGTCATCAGGCTCTGCCTTTCTTTTGCAAAAAACTGTTAATAAGGACTTTTTACCTCTTTTTTCTAAAACATTTAATCATTTCGTTGCGTTAATCCGAAAATCTGTCGGTATGAAAACAATTGTATTAATAATAATCGCTACAGTCTTAACTTTAGGAGGCTGTGCTCAAACAAAGAATAATATGAGTGATGATTTTGATGTAAATAAGAGTGATAGTGCCTGGAAGGCCGAATTGGAACCCATGCAGTATTATGTTCTGCGTGAGAAAGGCACAGAGCGGCCATACACCGGAAAGTTTGATAATCATTACGAAAAAGGAACCTATCACTGTGCGGGTTGCGGAACTGCTCTTTTCGAATCAGACACAAAATTTAATGCCGGATGTGGATGGCCCTCTTTTTGGGATCCTAAGCTGAAGGATAATGTGAAAATCCAGATTGATAAAAGCCATGGCATGATTCGCGACGAAGTGCTGTGCTCCTCTTGTGGAGGACATTTAGGTCATGTTTTTAACGACGGACCCGAGCCTACTGGTTTAAGGTATTGCATCAATTCGGCGTCTTTGACCTTTAAACCGGAGAAAAAAGAAGCGGAATAGGGCTGCCACACCCCGAAAACAAAGGGTTTTAAAAAAATTTCATTGCCAAAAGCCTCTGAGAGACAACAGGAAAATTAAGATTATGATTTTGGCCGAAAAAAATTTGTTGTCAGAAAAAAAAATCTTTCTACCTTTGCCGACGGAGGAATGGCAGAGTGGTCGATTGCGGCGGTCTTGAAAACCGTTGAACCGCGAGGTTCCGGGGGTTCGAATCCCTCTTCCTCCGCAACGACATAAAAAAATACCGGGTTTTAGGCCCGGTTTTTTTATGCCCTTATTTTCGACACACAGCACTCAATAATATCTGATCGCAAAACCCTAAAATATCAAAACACCAATTTCAAATAAACTGCAATTTTTAAATGTCAAAACTCTAAATAGTGCTTGTCCATAAAGTCTTGAACTTGTTAAATTCCTCCCCGCAACCCCTGTATCTCCGCTTGAGGCGGATAACAGCCACACAGACAGACGTTTAAATGGTTCTTCCGCCATAGGCGGAGAGTTAGAGGGGTGAAGACGAAAGGGTTGACTTTATAGACGGACACTAAATAGCTGGAAATACTTTTCTTATCGGGGAAGTTATCCTTTGGTAACAAGAGCAAGACCAAGAATGACCAGCAGCACTCCGGATATCCTGGCCAAAGAGACCGGCTGCTTATCCAGTCCGAAAAGGCCGAAATGATCCAGAATCAAGGATAAAAACATCTGTCCTGTAACGGCCGCTATCAGCACATTAGCCACTCCGATTTTCGGAATGAAAAGAATGGTACTGGTAACAAAAATTGCCCCAAAAACACCACCAACCAATAATTTGGGATGGACAGAAGTCAGCTGATTGAGTGTTGGAAAACCGAATTTTGAAAAAGCCAGCGCAAGCGCTAACACCAATGTTCCGGCCAAAAAGCTAATGAAAGCGGCTTGCAAAGGGTGCGTCAACTCTTTACCCAACTGTGCATTGATAGCTCCCTGAACTGCTACGAGGCATCCTACCAACACAGTTAATAACACCATGATTATCTTTGTCATAATGAACCATTTTGATGATATACAAAGCTACAAACTAAATCTTATTCACGAATAACTCCTTTTTCTTACATTTACATCATGAACAGACAAAATACTTTTATCAACGGAAACATCTTATTATTGATGGTTTTAGCCACATTTGGCTGCTCAAAACAACCGGCAAACAAAACAAAAAACAGTTCTGTTTTCGATTCAATTCCTGAAAAAGCAGAATTATTTGCCCCCGGATTGGTTTCTACCGGCATGAACGAGCGCGATTTCACCATGAATCCTGAAATGAATGAAATGTATTTTACGATTAATGAAGGAAACGCGTATGCGATTGCATTTTCAAGGCTTTCAGAAGGCGCGTGGACTGCTCCTGAAGTTGTTTCTTTTAATTCTGACTACAACGACATTGAGCCTTTCGTGAGCCCTGACGGCGAGAGGTTGTACTTTTCTTCAGATCGCCCGTTTCGTGGGAAAAACATGGGGTTTGATATTTGGTATGTCGACAGAAAAAAGGAGGGTTGGGGCTCGCCTATCCGACTTGATTCTACAGTAAATTCCGATAAGAATGAATTTTATCCCTCGGTAGCACTGAACAAGAATCTCTACTTCACTAATCATGATGATTTTATAATGAAAAGTGAATTTAAAGAGGGAAAATATCAAAAGCCACAAACCCTTTCCGACTCCATCAACACCGGAGGCCATGAGTTTAATGCCTTTATTGCACCTGACGAAAGCTACATCCTGTTCACATCTTACGGATGGCCTCAGGTAGCCGGACGCGGTGATTTCTTTGTAAGCTATAGAAACGCGGATGGAACCTGGAGCAAAGCCCAATGTATGAATCAGAGCATTAACTCTAACGGGCTGGATTTTTGCCCTTATGTTTCTCCCGATGGGAAAGTTTTGTTTTTCTCAAGCCGCAGAAAACCCGAAAACCAAAAAGCAGCCAACAGTTACAAAGCATTCAGAAAGATAGCTTCCGAACCGCAAAACGGTAAGCTGGATATCTATTTCATCAGCACGAAAAATATTCTTCAATAAATTACTGAACAGATATACTTTAAATATTCTGCACATTCGGATGTGCATTTTGTTTATCTTTGTAAAAAAAGATGTTTGAACTGCTTGATATATCACAGCAACTTGTAAACGAAGTGCCTCTTCGTTTTAAAAGGTATCTGGCGAACACCATTGATTGGGAAAACAGATTAATTGGAATAAAAGGCGCGAGAGGCACAGGAAAAACAACCCTTCTCTTACAATATCTCAAAAACTTAAAAATAAGCGACTCACAGAAAGCTTACTTTTCTCTTGATAATATGTATTTTTTATCCAACAGCTTAACGGAAACGGCCAGGAAATTTTACCAACAGGGGGGTAAGGTACTGGTCTTGGATGAAGTACACAAATACCCGCTTTGGAGTAGAGAAATCAAAAATCTTTATGATAATTACAGAGATTTAAAGATTATTTTTACCGGTTCCTCAATTATAGACATTTCAAAACAAGAAGTCGACCTTAGCAGGAGAGCTTTAATGTATGAGTTACACGGACTATCTTATCGGGAATTTTTGGAGTATGAACATGAAATCAAACTGAATAAGATTACTCTAAATCAAATTATTGATAGAAGCGATTTGATAAAGAATTTAATTCCTGAGAATATCAGGGCTTATGAATATTTTAATCAATATTTAGCATATGGTTATTACCCTTTTTACAGGGAAGACGTAAAGAACTATCACAAGAGACTCATGCAATTGATTAGGTTAATTGTGGAGTATGATATGTCAGAGTTAAAAGGATTTGACTCCAGAAATGCAAGAAAAATGCTCCAACTACTTCAAATTATTGCTGAGCAAGTTCCTTTTAAACCAAACCTTGTTAAACTTTCAGGCAAAACGGATATTCACAGAAATACTATCCCTAATTACCTCTATTTCCTGGAAAAGGCAAAACTTATTAATCTTCTGTATTCTTCCGGCCCCAGCATTTCAAGTCTGCAAAAGCCTGACAAAGTATTTCTCAATAATACTAATTTGATGAAAGCATTGGCCGTTGAAAATCCTAACACAGGTATGCTAAGAGAAACCTTTTTTTTGAACCAGTTATTAGTTGGGCATGAGGTGAATCAGTCAAAGCAAGCAGACTTCATCGTGAACAAGAAATACACTTTCGAAATTGGCGGGCATAATAAACAGTCAAGCCAAATTGCCGGAATCGACAACGCCTTTGTGGTCAAAGACAATATTGAAAACCCTGCAGGAAATGCCCTACCCTTGTGGTTATTCGGCTTCCTGTATTGAGAGGTACACTTTTTTAATCCATAGCTCTTCCTGCATGGTTAAGCGGTTAAAGTCTGATCGCGGGCGCTGTCCGGCTCCCCCCATTATTCCGGGATTCATTCCTCCTCTTCTGCCACCACCATTCGTTCCTCCTGAACCAATACCCGGACGGTTTCCGGGTTTTTCAAAAGCGCCTGTAACCACTCCTACGCTCAATGCATCGCCATCATTGAAATATTTTTTGCTTATAGCTTCCAGCGAAACTGCCAGGGTATATGTCAAAGTGTTATTCTCATCAAAATATAATTTGACCGGAAACGGTGACTCTGTGGCCAGATGTGTTTGTTCCTGCTTTTTATCAAAACCCAAAAGTTGTATCTGCAAACCTGAGAGAGCCAATTCAGGAATGCTATCCTTCTTCGCCTTTTCGGGATATCTAAAGCGTTTAAATCCATCTTCACCCTCAACAACTTCCGGCTGCCCAAAAGGTTTTCCTTGTTTCCCGCCCATTTCAGGCAATCCATCCACCGGATATTTTACACCATAAGCCCTGCTCTTCTTCGCTGAGGGATCCAACCACACAGTAAGCCCTTTACGGAGAACCTTCGCTTTCACCATCCGTTCAGGGAACTTGAGCGCAATATAGAGGCTATCACTATCGTTCGAAAACAAATACATCATCCCGGATTTCTGATCGTACTGAAACCTGTCGCTGTCAATTTTATCAACAGAAGATATTTCCCGATCATTCAAACTTTCGTAGGACGTTGAACAGCCACCCACAAATAGGGAAGCCAGCAACATTATATAGAGCCACTTTTCTGACATAGTTTTTTTCATGTTCTGACAAACTTCATGCCCCTTTCTTGCGTTAGACAAGTCATCTCTCAAGTACTGACAAGTCGGCATTTTTCACATAATCGTAGCCAATATCAAATAAAGCATCTGCACTTTTTGCATCCAGGATATCATAAGTACTGCACTTTTCAAGAGACAGGAGCAAGTCGCATCGTTCAGACAGATCTTTAGAAGATTTGTTCACAGTCAATTGAAAGGTTCGTAGAGCTATCTGAAAAAGGTTCTCGATGGATTTCATCTCAATCAAAGGACTTATATCCACGGCGATGGTTTTCTCACACAATTCCCGCAAAGGATCTACGGGTACGTTATCAAGTATCCCGCCATCTGCAAAAAGCGAACCATTAATCTCCACCGGAGAAAAAAGAACCGGGATTGCCGAAGAAGCTTTGATAACCTCAGAAGCATCGCCTTTGCTATGGTATTCAATTTTTCCTTCATTGAGGTTTGTAACTGCAGCCATAAAAGGGATAGGCAAATCTTCGATGTTCTCCACACTCAAGTCTTCATCGATCTGCTTCTCTAATCCTTCAAGCCCAACCAATCCGGTTTTAGGAATATTAAAATTAGTGTATTTGAAAAACCCTTTCTCTTTAATGATTTTAAATATTTCTTCAGGTGATTTCTTATCAGCATAAAAACCACCAACAATAGCGCCGGCACTTGTTCCTGAAATGATATCCGGAACAAAACCACTCTCCTTTAAGGCTTTAAGAACCCCCAAATGAGCAAACCCTCGGGCTCCTCCTCCGCCAAGGGCAATTCCAAGTTTATATTTTTTCATTATTTCTTTTTAAGCTGATACGTTCTAAAAATTCCTGCATCAATCCAGCCGCGGTTTTTATCCTCGCCTTCCACCACTTCCGAACCAATAAAATTTTCGCGGGTTTGGCTGGTATCATTATCACAGTACGCTAAGGCAAAGCCTATTTTCTTTCCTTTTTCCAGCTTGAGTGGCGTATTATCTTTTTCTTCCTGAAAAGTATTATCAAATAGCTTCATTCGCACCTCCCATAAACTTTTCTTTCCTTCGCGGCGGTGAAACGAATCGAGGTGATCATCAAAATACACCGCTGAGCTGTCCACTCCCATATCCGTCACACGCTGATCCAGTGATATGTGATAGGCAAAAGCCTGGTGATTATACTGGTGATCGCCGCCCGAAGCATCCTCATCAATAAAGATTTCGAGACAATCATCATCCCAGTAAAGGTTAAGACCATCAGGATGAATATCAATCAAGGTATCATCAACCACCTCAGCCAGCACATAAACATAGTTTTCATCCCATGCCAGCTTGTACTTTCCAGAAAAGTCATTCTCAGTGTAAGGCTTACCCAGCCAGCGCTGATCGAGTTGTTGCCATTTAACCTTGCCCCAGATTTCCTCATTGCCTTTCCCATCTATCTGCACATCGCTGTCAGCATAATGGATTTCATCTCTCTGGATTTCAGCTGCATCGTTAACCGTATTTATGCAGCTGGCCAGCCCCAGCGCCAATAAAAGCACAATCATTTGTAAATAAATTCTCATCGTTCTGTTTTCTATTGATTAAAAAATTCAGGATGCTGATCATCCCAGTTTGTGTTTTCCTGAATATAGGCCGCAAACTCGCTGATGGATGCCTCATCGAAGAGCTTACCCAAAAGGCTGATACTTGTCGGATGCCCCTCTTCATCAAAACCATTAGGAATCACCACACATGGGTGCCCTGTCAGGTTGGTTGCAAGTAGTTGATTACCTCCAAAAGACGGTGTAATAACAACATCATATGGCTGCATAAACTCATGAACCTGCTGGATAAGCCGGGTTCTAAGTCTGCTTGCCTGTATGTATTCGCTGGCAGGAATCAGACGCGAATAACGAAAGATATTTGGCCAGGCATAACGGTGTTGCGCCACCAGTTCATCATCACGATTGCCGCGAGTCAGCTCATCGAAAGCAGCAGCTGCCTCGGCATCAAGAATAATAAGCAGCGCATCCACAGGAATGTCGTCAGGAAACTTAACCTCCTCAGGGGTAATTCCCATTTTTTGGATTTTCTTCAAAAACAAGCTGTCATTCTGCTTTCCGCGATAATCCTGTTTAAAGAAATCTTTCACATACGCTACTTTCAGACCTTTAATATCTTTCCCGAAATCAGGAGAGAAGCCCGCACTGATTGTAGAGGGGTCTAATTTATCTTTACCGTTTATCACCTCCAGAATGATGGCATTGTCTTTTGCTGAACGCGATATCGGGCCAATTTTATCCATGGACCAGCTCAGCGCCATGGCCCCGTATCGGCTAACTCTTCCGAAAGTAGGCCGCAGGCCGCTCACACCGCAGCGCGTAGATGGCGAAACGATAGAGCCGTAGGTTTCAGTACCTAAAGCAAAAGCAACGAGTCCGGCCGAAGTGGCTGAAGCGGAGCCCGCTGACGAACCGCTTGAACCCTGCTTTAAATCGTAAGGATTTTTGGTTACACCACCATACCACACATCACCCATCGCCAGCGCTCCCAAAGTCAGCTTTGCAACCAACACAGCACCCGATTCTTCAAGCTTTTTCACAACAGTGGCTGTTTCCTTGAGCATTTGGTCTTTGTATGGCGTGGCTCCCCACGTTGTTTTAAAACCTTCAACAGCCAGCAAATCCTTCACGCCATAAGGAATACCGTGCAGCGGACCGCGATATTTTCCTTCGGCAATTTCCCTGTCGGCCCTGCGCGCCTGTTCCAGGGCCAGCTCTTCGGTAAGCGTCACAAGACACTGAAGTGTATCCGAATATTTTTTTAGCCTGTCAAGATAAACTCGTGTGAGACGCTCAGAGCTGAGCTTTCCTTCCCTGATTAAAACCGCTAACTTGTGTACTGGCAAAAATGCAACCCCGGCATCCGTTTCCGGAAGTTTTACCTCAGCAGGAAGATTCCATTGAGGATCCTGGTTTTGCGGATCAGGAAAAAACCCTAAAGGTAATGGATTGAAAACCAGTGAGGGCCTCAAACCATTGGGTATGTCATGCTCCCAGATTTTTTGGTAGGATGATTTTAGCGATCGCACATCCTCCAAAAGGGAATCTCTTTCAGCTTGGTTATAATTCAACCCGAAAAGTTTTTCAGCTGCAGCAATGTTTTCCAGTGTAATTTCTTTGGATTCTCTACTCTCATTAAAGGCCAAATAAAGTATCACTGCACCGGTTACAAGGATAAGCAACAGTAGCAAGGTCTTTCTCAACATAATTTTGTTATTTAGTTTTAGCTTTACGTTTAAAAACAGCACATCCCGAAGCAGGTATTTCCACTTCGATGCATTTATAATGAAGATCAATCACATTATAATCTGAATGGTAGCCTTTGTCATAGCTCATATACAAACATTCAAACAGATCTCCGGTGTGGTGCAGCTCATAATCCAACTGCACAAAAGCATTTTGTTTATCTGTTGTATGAATATTGATCACTAAAACTATTTCATGCCCTTCATAGATCCTCGACCAAGCGAGCAGACCGTGATACCTTTTTCCCTCGCTTGGTGAAGGATATTTGAACTTGGTACCATCTGTAGATATTTTGCGGTAAAACTGCGACCCTGTGCGCAATGCCGGCTCTGCCCTTCTCAAGTTCAGAATCTCAGCAATTTCAGAATGGATTCCATCCTCATTAAAAAAGTGCCGGTCGCGACTTCTGAATGCACCAAAACGCCCGCCAAACATAGCCTCCCGTATATATTTATCATGCGGTCCGGCGCCATCGAATCCTTGTTCAGTGCCGTAGTACAGGCACGGAATTCCGGAGGTTAATACATTTGCGAAGATAGCATTCAAAAGCAGAGTGGCCGTGAGTTTATCTGCACAGAACCTTGCTTTACGTTCTTCGCCCTGCGATACCATATCATGATCGTCAAACATGGTCACCACCTGATCTCTGAACCACAAGTCATGCTTGTCTGCTGATTCCCGCTTATTTTCAAACAAATCAAAATAGGATTTGAAATCAACATATCCCTTTACTCCATTTTCGAAACTTTCCGGAATATCATTGATTCCAAGGGCGGCATCCAGGTTGGTTTTTCGCTTGATATCCATGGCAAAACTTCTGCCTCCGGTTATCTCGCCAATGATGTAAAAGTTCTGTTTCCCGATGGACTCTGTAAAATGATGGATTTCATCTGTAAAATACTTTACGGCTCCCGGCCACATGTGTTTCGTGGTATCAAGTCTGAACCCGTCCACATCCGCAAAAGCAATCCAGAATTTGTATACTTCGGTCAGGGTTTTCAAAGCTTCTGAGGGTTTAAAATGTTGCCCTCTCTTCTTGCCGAGATAGTGATTTTTTAAGCGGAAGAAATCGCCCTCAATGTATTCTGGATAATGATCCCAATCCACAATCCGGCCCCTCCGGGTAAAAGCTTTAGGACGCTGCAACTCTTGAGGCCAGATCGCGCCATCAGTCCATGCTGATTTATGCTTTTCAGGGTTTCTGACTGAAATAGCCGGACTACCGTTTTTATCCTTAAACCCCTTCATCCGGTATGGAAAGATTTTTCGCCATTTTGGTTGTTTTTTCCGGTAAGCAAAAACATCGCCCGAATGATTAACAATAATATCCAGAATTACATACATCCCCATTTGGTGGGCTTTGTTCACAAGTTTTTGTAAGTCCTCCGGTGTCCCAAAATGAGGATCAACATCCAGGAAATTTTGCGTGCCGTAGCCGTGATAGGTCTCTTCAAAAGCCACCTGCTTCAGCACCGGACTAATCCACAGGGTAGTAATGCCCATGCGCCTGAGGTAGCCAAGTTTTTCGGTCAGAGCAGGAAGGTTGCCGCCATTCCATTTCACGCCAAAATCATCGCGGTCGGCACTTTTATCACTTTCATAATCTTTATCAGGATGATAGGGAGCGGTAGAGCCTGAGGAGTTAATATTTCCGTCATTATCCAGAAAACCGTTTTCATTTCCATCCGAAAACCGATCAATCATCAAAAAATAAAGCACCTGGTCTTCCCACCTTTGCGGTGAAGGATGAAATTTTTTGTTGAGAATCGGCTCCCAGTTAATGTCTTTAACTGATTTCAAAATCTTGTTTTTAACAACTAATGTTAAGTAAATCTACGGATTTTTTGCAGAACAGCATAAAATAAAAAAAGACCACCCCGCAGGATGGCCTTGTCTAATTATTTTTCGAAAAGTCTGTCTACTTAGTGTCTGTCCATATTGTGACGAATTGATCAATCCTCTTCCCGCTACCCCTTGATCCCCTAAAGGGGAACACCCACACAACCAGACGCTTAAGTGGTTCTCCCCTTCAGGGGAGTTAGAGGGGTAAAAACGAAACGAATGACTTTATGGACAAGCTCTACTTAACAGGAGTAACTTTGTATCCATTATCTTTCAAAAGCTTTATCACGCCCTTATCGCCCCCTAGATGAGCAGCTCCTACAGCAAAAAAGGTTGGGTTTTTAGTTGCATAGTTTTCAATATCCTTTATCCAGTTCTGATTGCGCTCTACCAAAAGTTTGTTGTTGAGCTCAGTGTAATCATCACTCATGTATTCTTCACTAAGCTTGTGCAGCTCAAGAATGTTTTCATTGACATAATGCGCAATCATGTCGTCAATCATTTTTTTCGACTTTTCATATTCCGAAATCGTCTCAACCAACATGGTTTTACGGGTTTCCATGGGTAGGTTGGCAATAATTCCCATCTGTTCCCCGGCTGTTTCCAGACCCAACACTTCCTTTCCCTGTGGTTTTGCCAAATTCATCAGGGCCATCTCAAAGCCCGTGGGCTGGCATCCCAGGAAATGCGAATATGTCATGGATGCCAAAAAGAAGGGCTTAACTGATTTTAGACGCTCAAAAGGAATCCTCAGGCTATCGGAAAAAAAGCTGCTGACCATCTCATATTCCTCCTCATCAAGATAATCAGATGCGGTAGTTCCGTCTGTAAACATCATCTTGCGCTGAACTTCTCCCAACACATTCGGGTCGTCTAAATCGAGCTCAAGAATCAATTGATCCGATTCTTTGAGTGCGCTTTTTATTTTTTCAGACACGTTTAAATCCTCACTGCAAAGAAGGTGGATAGTGCCAAAAAGATATGAAGGTTTTTCGAGCTGCTTACCTTCAATCTTCCATAAAAGGCTGTTGCCATTGTCCTGTCCTTTAGCAGGAAAAATAGACATCAGTAAACTGAAAATTGCAATCGCTATCTGAACTAATATCTGCTTCATAATTCTATTTTTTTTTGCAACTCACGAAGACTTGCCTGTTACTTAATCTGTTTTTGAGTTTCGATTAATAAGTAGCAGGTATTCTTGATTTATTACACCCTGATGTGAAAATCACTCTTTTTTCTTCAGAACAATTTTCTCATTACCCTTTTTCACCACCACTTTATAAAAGTATTTCAAATGCCTGAAATCCGCCGCAGGATATACTGGCTTTTTAAAAACATAGTCGTAGGAAACACTGATTTTATCATCCTGAACAAAAACCTGGTAAACCAGCTGATACCTTTCATCCGTAATTTTCTTCATTAAAGGAAGATGATCCACCTCATATCCTTCAGAAATTTTTATTGTACTGATATACCTTTTCATCTGGGGATAAGTGAAGTCAATAGGAAAATTGCGGCTGTCTTCCTTTAGCGGATTTTCCTCGATTGTCTCACCCATAAAAGGATTGAAAACTATTTTATTTCCTGATTTAGTCATCTCCGATTCCATTTGAAATTTTATTCGATAGGGTTTATCCAGATCAGCAAAGTTCTCTGTTTCTGTGTTCGATATATTTTCCAGCTGATGGTTTGCTTTCAACTCTTTTGAAATATCAAGCAGGTTATCTGCATATTTCTCACGGAATTCTTCAGCCTCGTACTCTGTCATATCATAAATAATATTTGTGGTTGCACGGCCGGTGCTATCAATTACGATATCGTATTGCTTTTGCGTCATGGTCGCAGAATAATCTCTCAGGCTTATCCATTCAAGTTGCTCGTCATTGATTATAAGCCCTGGATCATTTAGGCATTCAGAAGGTATCCGGTCATACGATAAATGTGGACGCGTGGCATCAAAAAGGCGATATTTCTCATCTGACTTAATAGCAATCAAAACATAATTAAACATGTGAATAAAGGGATATTCAGTTGATATTTTACCGTTGTCTCTTGTACTCAGCATAACCGGATAAACTTCAAAACCAGCCTCCTGAAGCAGCCCTGCTGCAAAAAGATTAATTTCAGCAATTTTTCCGGTTTTTGTTTTCATTAAATCATTGACCGTTTGATCACAAAGTTTTCCATAATAGCCATTCCACCTGAAATGTTGTTTAGTAAAATTAATGATATGCTTGATTTTTTCGTTATAAGTTAAGCCTTTAAGGTTATTGAATTCAAAAACCTTATCGCCTTTTCTCTGGCTTTTTTTCAAGAATTTGCCGAAATCACTCCTTTTCTGAAGCTCAGTTAACAGATTTTCCCAGGTAGAAACTATTTCAATCTCGGTTCCATCGTACTTGTAATATTTATGGAGTTGAAAATCCACTCTCATAATATGATCGCTGGCCGATGTAAGCAATGCCTCACTTTCAAATGCAGGAACATCTTTCATACCATACCTGTATGCCACATCATAAAAGTAATTATCGTTGTAAGGTACCTTGATTCGATATTCTCTCTCATTTCTGGTATCTTCAAATTTTTTGTAAATATCAAGCTTATCAACATTTTGAAGCAACCAGGCGTAAGAATAAAACGGAACCATATTGACCTGGTATTGACTAAAGTCTACAGGTATTTTCCACTGAAAATTCCATCCTGGCAACCTGAACTTGTTTTCTATCCGCTTCTTAACCCGGTATTCAATAATGGAACCCTCTTTCACATCAGGTAAAGCAAAACGCTTCGATCGATAGTATTTGTTGTGGTCAACATCGAAAATACTGTTCTTATCAAGCTCTTTGGTTACTATTTCACCATTTTCAAGATTATATGTTATTGCTTCAATACTTTCAATTTCCTCATCCTGAGAGCCAAACACATAGTAAGGGGCTTCGACCTCAGCATAACTCAACCCCGACTCATCATAAATTTTTATTCTTGTAACCCTTTCAAATACAATATCATAAGAATGCTCGGTTTCCATAAATTTTGAACGTCCTTTATCGAACAAAACAGCAGCACCGGCATCATGAACGGACGGATGTCTCTCTTGTTTCAGCATAGCTTTGGTTACAGATTCAGTTTTGTCCCACTCTTCGGGTTGTCCGAATGCAGTTATGCTCAGAAAAATCAGTAAGCTAATCAGGGTTTGTTTCATTTTCGTCTTAGTTTATATTGATTAAAAATGTGTTTTTATTTTCAGATTTCTGTACTTGTTCGATAAAATTATAAAACTGTTCATATCCTTTTAATCCGGTTTCAACAGGATTAATAAGTAAAGACTTTACTATCGTCAGCCTGCTGCCATCCTGATAAACATGTTTCTTATATTTACCGAACGGTGAATTGATATCCACATTTAAAAATTCTCTTTGCCTGTGCAATTCAGTTGGAATTTTATATATGAGAGAGTCTTGCTTATGAATCGGGTAAGGTATGTGCAGAGGCAGGCTCCGCTCAGAAGCACTTTCAAATGATGGAATATCAAAAGAAAAGGTTTTAACCAGCAAATCAGCACCTACCTGTTCGTATATTTGACTTGAATGCGCATGGTAACTTAAGTCGAGAAAGGCCGAATCTCGATGAGGACGGTGAATAGAATAATCCTCAAGCTCAATTGCTGATTCGGCAAAATAATCAGTGATAAAATCTCTTTGTTTTCTTTTCCCGAACTGATTTACGACACTATGAAGCATCTCAAACTTCCTCCCTCTCATACGCTCACTGACCTCCACCCTTGCCTTTCCTGCCGGAGAATAGTCAATCCTGGCAAAGCGATCTTCCAAAACCTCGGCGATTGACAAAGCAGGTGTTTTAATAAATTGGCTTTCACCGGGCTGAATAGCGAGGGCATTCCGGTTTTGAGTAAAGGTTCCAAGATAATTGTATGGCCCTGAAGATGTGCAATCTAACCATACAGTATCTGAGGACAAGGGCACAGCTAATATGATGTGATTGAACTGTGCTCCGAAGAAAGTCTTCTCTATCTTATTTATTTTATCTCCGGCATACACTTTAGTGTAATATGAATCAATGCCGGCATAATTTAATACTGCTTTGAAATAGTTGGTCAATGCCTTGCAGTCTCCATAACGATTTTGGCAAACATATGAAGCCGGATAAGGCACCAACCCTCCAGTCTCCACAGAAACGTTGATATAGCGTGTGTTGTCCTGCAGATAATGATACAATACCCTCAATTTTTCCTTTTTCGTTTCAATGGGTTGCAACAGCTGATCAATTTTGGCTTTCTCCTTCTTGGTCAGTCTTCCCAAATCATTCATTACTCGCAGTTGCCACTCGCCAAACCCAGTCCAACTTTCGAAATATCCTGATTCCTCAAACTCAAACCTTTGAGGTGACACCTTCACATATGGAGCAATTTCATCCAGGG
>JASMTJ010000003.1:0-11744 GCA_041694335.1 Bacteroidales bacterium | reverse complement strand
GTTTTTTTTGATTTTAATAAATTGATTTTTTCCATTTTCAGACCTCAAAAGTCTTGAATTAGTTTTTGTATGTGATTAAGGTATGTTTATGCTTGCATTAAGTTAAGGTTAATTGTTAGTAAATAGTGGTCGAGTAATTATTCTTATTTTATTTAACGTTAAGTTGATACTATGTTAATGGTTTGTTAACGCTAAAGTAAGAAAACTTTTTTTAATTAGCCAGCTTTAAAGAGGAATTTTTTTCATGTACAACTTCTTAAGGGGAATGATCATCGCGCTGGCGGTGATGGCAGGGGTAGTGACAAATGCTCAGATTCCTGCGGGTTATTATAATGGCACCTCCGGCCTTTATGGCGAGGCGCTTAAGTCGCAACTCAACGACATTATCAGCGGACATACCGAGTATCCATACACTTCTGACAATACGGATGTATGGGATATTTTGAAAGAAAGCGACCGCGATCCGGATAACGCAGCCAATGTTATTTTGCTGCACACCGGCTGGAGCGTGAATGCGGCACAGGAATACAATAATGGCAATGGCTGGAACCGCGAGCATGTGTGGGCGAAGTCGCACGGCGACTTTGGCACCACGATGGGGGCAGGTACGGATGTGCACAACCTCCGTCCGGCCGATATTACGGTAAACTCAGCCCGCAACAACAAGGATTTTGACGACGGCGGCAGTGAGTATATCGACGGCGATGGTGCTACGGGTTGCTATACCGACAGCGACAGCTGGGAGCCCCGCGATGCCGTGAAGGGCGACGTGGCCCGGATGATATTCTATATGGCCACCCGCTACGAAGGCGAAAACGGAGAGCTGGATTTGGAAGCGGTGGATGAGGTCAACAATTACCCTGATCCCGAACACGGGAAGCTTTCCACACTATTGACCTGGCATGAGCAAGACCCGGTGGATGATTTTGAACGCAACCGTAATGAGGTGGTCTACAGCTACCAGGGCAACCGTAACCCGTATATCGACCATCCGGAGTTTGTTTCTTACGTATGGCTTGGCCTGAAGCCCGAGCCTTCGAACCATGCCACCAGCTTCAAAAGCGGGGTGCCCGTCTCGCTGTCGTGGCAGGAAGCCGGCGAAAACACCACACACTACCTGATACAGATGAACACCGCCGGATGTGATGGCTTTTCAAATCCTCTGGATGGTAACAGCGTTAGTGACGATGATAACAACTACAACTTGCAGGCCCCTGCCAGTAGTTACAGCTGGCTGGTGCCCGGCGGTCACAACACCTACTACTTCCGCATTATACCTTACAATTCGGATGGGTACCGCTATAAAACAGATGGCGCTGTTCCTTGTGCAGAGGTGGGCTTGAACTGAGGTTTCAAACCTTTGCGCCGTAATAAATAGAATAGTTCTTTTATTTATTTGTGTTTTAGGTTAATATTTCCTTTCTTTACACAAAATAGATTTACAGGCCACGCAGTGCGCTACACTAAGTTATTGTTAAAACGATGGTGACATTTTTTTTATGGAGGGAAATCAATTAATTTTGCGCCGTTTCAAACTTAACCAAGTATGTTAGAGAACCTATTTGAAATAACCTGGTTGAAAATTCTGGCAAGTCTTTTCACTTCGCTGATAGTAACTTACTTTTCTATCCCGTCCATCGTTTCGGTGGCGCATGCCAAGCACTTGTTTGATGAGCCGAACGGGCGCACCTCGCATAAGAATGCCACACCAACACTGGGTGGACTGGCAATTTTCTCTGCGGTGATGATTTCGATGCTGGTTTTCTTTGACTTTACCTCTTTCCCGGATATGCAATATGTAATGGCAGGTTCAATCATTCTTTTTTTTATCGGAATAAAAGATGATATCCTTGCTATCTCCCCCTGGAAAAAGCTCATTGGCCAGATCATTTCCTCGCTAATCATTATTATTCTCGGGAATATCAGGTTTACAAGCCTTCACGGGTTTCTCGACATTACTTTTATTCCATACTGGCCCAGCGTTTTGCTGACACTTTTCGTGATGATTGTGATTATTAATTGCTTTAACCTGATTGATGGTATCGATGGCCTGGCCTCAGGAATTGCCATTGTCTCAAGCCTGGCATTCGGTGTTTGGTTTGCACTGGTTCAAGACTGGGAGTATGTTGCAATTAGTATGGCGCTTGTGGGTGCTTTACTGGCTTTCTTCTATTTCAATGTTTGGGGAAAAAAGAACAAGATATTTATGGGTGATACCGGCTCTCTGCTTTTAGGGCTTTTTATGGCCGTTTTGGTTATTCACTTTAATGAATCGAACATTTATAATGATTCAGAATTTAAAGTGGCAGGTGCTCCTGCAGTATCTTTCGGCATCCTTATCATCCCACTCTATGATACACTGCGTGTCTTCGTTACGCGCACCATGAACAAAAAGTCTCCATTCAGTCCTGATAAAGGGCATGTTCACCATCGCTTGCTCAAGCTTGGGAACAATCATATCCAGGCAACTATGATTTTGATGGCAATTAATGTTGCTTTTGTAGGTATCGTTTTTTGTTGCCACAACCTGCCAATGGAACCTTTGTTTGTGGTGATATTCCTGTTGGCTACCTTGCTCTCGTATGTGCCGGTTTATATGCTGAAAAAACGAAACCAGGAGATTAACTGATGCTAAAACTTCCCGGAGTTTTTATGCTTACTTTTTTGTTATTTACCCTAACGGGAAAGGGTCAGATGTGGTTTCCGTCGGATTATGAGGATGGTTTTCTTCCGAAGGAATATGATTCTGCTGCCGCGGATGCCTCATGGCTCAACCGAAAGATTTTTTATGAAGATTTTATTTCCCTGGAAAAAGAGGGTTTGCAACTAACAGTGAATCCGCTGATGAACCTGGCAGCCGGACAATCATCGCTTAAGGACAATCTGATTTACCGAAATACCCGTGGAGTGGGAGTGGAGGGGAAACTCGGCAACAGCGTCCTGTTCAATACCAGCTTCTACGAAACGCAGCAGAATGCGCCTGCATGGATAGATAACTATTACAGGAAGTTTGGGGTTTTACCCGGAGAAACGCATGCCAAGAGCTACGGCGATGATGGCTATGATAATGGCTCGGTATACGGTTCATTTGGGGTGAACCAGCATCTGGGCAAATGGAAGATGCAATTCCGCCTTGGGTATGACAACCTGTTTCTCGGCGAAGGCAAGAGAAGTCTTTTTCTTTCCGATTACAGTCTTCCTTATTACTTTGGGGGGCTTCATATAAGGAAGAACCGTTTTGATTACCTTCATCTGACGGCAAGCCTGCAAAATCCCAACCTGAGAAATGTCCTTGACCTGGAAACCTCTCAGCGTCCTTCCACAGCTCCTTATCAGAAGAAGAGCCTGTCGGTTCATTATCTCCGTTATCAGTTAACTGACTTTATCAGGATGGGGCTTTTTGAAGCCACCGTTTACCAGGTGGCCGATTCATCAGAAAGAAAGTTTTCGATGCAGTATGTGAATCCGGTGATATTTTCTAATGTCTTAGCATATGGATTGGATGACAACAATAATGTTCTTTTAGGGCTGGATTTTCTGATGACATTTAAACGGTCTTTCCAGGCATATTTTCAGATTGTGGCCGACAATACTGAAAAAGGAGGTCTCGGTTTTCTGAGCTCACTGCAATACCGGACTTCCCGCTTTAAGCTGACCGGGGAATGGTCAGAGACAGGCCGTGCTGTGATGACACATACAGATCCGCGGCAATCATACAGCCATTACAATCAACCTTTGGGCCACGCTGCCGGCGCAGGAACACAGGAGCTTCTCCTTGAATCGGGATACCGAATCAACAGAGCGGAGGTGGAGGCGCGATATATTCATCAGAAAAAAGATATTGGACTTGAATATCGTTTGTTGCCGGCGAGCGAGCTCACTCAGGAAATAACCCATGAATTTTATCAGTTTACAGCAAGATATATTGTCAATCCGGCAACACGCCTGCAGTTTTTTGGAGATGTGATCCTGCATCATTCCTCTGGCGGGGAATCAGAGACGTATTTCCGCTTTGGTATAAAGACTCAGCTCAGGCGGGAATATATTTCGGCCACGGCCGAATAACCCGGTTAACCTTTTAGCATTTGATAAGTGGCTTGATGCAGCTCTCCGTTTCTGGTCAGCGGAGCATTACGGATATCATGAACCATGGTAATGCTGTTAAAAGCATCCTTGAGGCCAAACCCTTTTCCTTCCAGAATATGTTGATATGAAAGTGTGTGTAAATCAGTAAACCCACCTGAAAATTCAATTTCTTCATTTTCCACAGTGATGGAGCGGAAGGTGCGTTTACCATCTGCTTTGGCTTTATCAGGAAGGTTGTTGGAGTCAATGCTCAGGAACCAGCGAATGCGGGCTTTCTCCATTTCCATGTAGCCTGCCGCTGTTTGCTTGTCGTGCAGGTGGACATGGCTTTCCTGCAAAGGGCCAAATATCCAGCTAAGCATATCGAAGAAGTGGATGCCGATATTGGTGGCCACTCCACCCGACTTGGCAATGTCGCCTTTCCAGGAAATATCGTACCATTTTCCTCTGCTGGTAATGTAGGTGAGGTCGATATCGTATTTTTCGTTCTTTTTACTGGCGTCGACCTGGTTTTTCAAGGCCACAATGGCCGGATGATGCCTAAGCTGAAGGATAGTATAAATTTGTTTCTCAGATTCAGCTTCAATCTCCGATAACGCTTCCACATTCCATGGGTTCAGCACTAATGGCTTCTCGCAAATGGCATGCGCTTCATTGCGAAGAGCCAGTCTGATGTGCGCATCATGAAGATAGTTGGGTGAGCAAATGCTGACATAGTTGGCTTTGGCCTCACCTTTTCTTCTGAGCTTATCCAAGTGGCGATCAAAACGTTCCGGCTCCGTAAAAAACCTCGCTTCAGGAAAGTAACTGTCGATAATACCCACGCTATCAAAAGGATCGAGGGCAGCAATCAGATCGTTGTTAGTCTCAGCTATCGCTTTCATGTGTCGGGGTGCGATATACCCGGCGGCTCCTATCAGAGCGAAGTTTTTCCTGCTATTCATGAGAAATTAATTTGACGGCAAAATTAGTGAATTTAGGGCAGAAGCTTTTAGTAATCCACCCACGAATTCGCCGGACTGCCCCACATATTTGTGATTCCTACCTGGAGGAAAATATCTTTTTGGAAATTGTTTTCAATTTGATGGCTTCTGAAAGCCAGACGGGCAAAAACATTTAGTTTATTCTCTTTACTCAGAAGATAAGCACTTTCAAGCTGATGGTTAAATAAGCGGTTTTCAGTTCCCTGACCAACAAAATTGTTATACTCTTTACTTCGCGTGTTGTAATCCAGGAAAATATTTCCGCCGTAGTTCGCTCCCTCCGGGCTGGTGCCGAAAAGGCTGAAGCTGTTCTTCAGCGCAATATACCACCTGTTTTTGTTGTAGGTAAGGTGCAGGAGTGCCTCCATTACATTGGCCCCGGCCGGATGCGCCAACGGTTGGTTGTAGTGTCCGTAACTTTGAAAAGGGGTGCGGTGAGAGTACATAAAAGGCCTGATGTAATTGTATTCGGCCAACATGTTGAGGTTTTCTTTTCCCAAAATATCAAATGAACGCCATCCCAGTTGAAATGCTTGCTTGTTTCCCCACCAGCCGTTCATTGCTCTAATCTCTTCAAATTTAAACTCGTCGAGCATCAGCTGAAAATAGAGCAATTGATTTCTGAACTTAAAATCCATATCCACACCCATCATCGCATTATCGGGTGAACCGATAGCAAACTCTACCGGGCGGAAAAAGATTACAGGATTCAGATAATTGATCTCAAAACCACGTTCCCCCTGCTCATTCTCTCCTTGCCAGACAATAGCTTCGAAAAACCCCGCCCTGAATGAAGGGGTAATTTGCCAACTCAGGTAGTGAAGGGCAGCAAACTTGTTTTCAAACTCGCTCCAATTGCTCAGCCTGCGGTTGCGGATATCCTTCATCCCAATCCACATAGCTGAATAGTCAATATTCCACACGGAGGCATTAATCTCAAAAAAGGGATGAGAATAACCGGCATCAGACATCATCAATGAACGGTATCCTCTTCCGATGTGGTGTTCGTCGAAGCCTCCCGAGAAGGTGAAATACCTTGATGGCATCCACTCCAGGTTAAAGTTCAGCAAATGATAAGCGCTATTTTCAACGATGGAGCCACCTGGCACGACACGGGTGTCTTTGATTTTCTGATCCACAAAACCCAAAGCATTAAAATGATGATAGCTGTATTGTCCGTGAAGCCTGAGCTTGTTCTTGTACTCCATATTTAATGACAGGCCTGCTCCGGCGTTGTAACTTTGGTCATCTTCGGTCAGGCTTGAGCCTGCCATGAGGTTTATTAATGGACGTAGCTGAAAGGAAAAGTCCCCGGATTTTTTTACGAGAAAGGGTTTGTCCAGAAAACCTAAGGCGGATGGGAGATCTGGTATGACATAACTTGTGTTAACCGAATCGTTTGGGTTGGATGAGGAATAAATGGGTTCAGCGTTCATCACATCCTGAAGTGAGCCATTCAAAGTTTGTGGATTAAGCTGGTTGTGCTGTCCCTGTCCGGAAGAAAAGTTATAGATCAAAAGGAGACCAAGAATAATGCAGATTTTCCGCATGGCTTATTTTTTCACAAAGATGGTTGTTAAATTCATGAACTGCAAATTCTTTTCTAGCCTTTCTCCCCCGTATACACTGTGGCGATGCCGAAGGTGAGCGGGCGGTGGGTGCAGTTGGTGAAACCGGCCGCTTGCAGGCGTTGAATAAATGCTTCGCCGTCGGGGAAGGAGCCCACAGATTCAGGGAGGTAGGTGTAGGCGGAGTTGTGACGTGAGATGATTCGTCCGAGCAAAGGAAGGATGTACCGGAAATAGAAGCTGTAAAGCTGCTTAACAGGGAAGTTTCGCGGACGTGAAAATTCAAGAACCACGGCGGTACCTCCATGGTCAAGCACCCTGTACATCTCCTTCAGTCCCTGGTCGAGGTTTTCGAAGTTCCTGACCCCAAAGGCTACGGTCACCGCATCAAAAGAGCCCTCGTCAAACCTGAGGTTTTCTGAATCCCCATTTTCGAGGGTGATAAGCTGGGTGAGTTTCTTTTTCTCCAGCTTTTCGCGTCCGATATCCAGCATCTGGTCGGCAATGTCTACGCCCACAATCTTATCCGGATTCAGGTCTGATTCGGCAATGGCAAGGTCAGCAGTGCCGGTGGCTACATCGAGGATGCGTCCGGGCTGCTTTTTACGCAGGATTTTAATGACGCGCTTGCGCCACCTGCGATCAATCCCGGCAGAGAGGAAATGATTCAGAAAATCATACTTCCCTGCAATATTGTTAAACATATTCCTGACCTGTTCTTTCTTTGCCATTCGTTGTGGTTTTATTGTTTTAATACCTGAAAACAACCCTGCTTACATTATGTTTTCTGCTACAGCTTTTTCAGGATGTCGATCGTGTATTCCAGCATTTTATCGTCAAAGTCGAGATGCGTTACAAAACGGATGGTGGAAGGTCCGAAGGGAACGGCGGCGATGCCGTGTTCGGAAAGTTTTTCCAGGAAACTGTTTTCGTCATATTTATCCGTCAGGCTAAAAATGACGATGTTGGTTTGTACGGGCTTCACCTCTTTCACATAGGATTGTGAAGCTAATACTTCGCCAAGCCTGCGTGCTTTCTGATGGTCTTTTTTCAGCTCCTCGCGATGATGGTCGAGGGCGTGGATGCCAGCGGCCGCCAGAAACCCTGCCTGCCGCATGGCGCCACCCATTACTTTACGGATGCGGCGCGCTTTGGTGATAAAGGCCTGCGAACCTGTGAGGACGGATCCCACCGGTGCCCCCAATCCCTTTGACAAACAAATGCTGACAGAGTCGAAAAGGTTTCCGTAGTCTTGGGTGGTTTCCTCTGTTTCTGCCAGCGCATTGAACAGCCGCGCCCCGTCGAGGTGGTATTGCAGCTTGTATTCATTGCAAACTTCACGGATCTTTTTCAACTCACTAAACTCCCAGAGACTGCCGCCCCCTTTGTTGCAGGTGTTTTCTACCGACACCATCCGCGAAAGCGGAAAGTGAACGTTCGATGGGTCGTTGAAGTTTGCCTTCACCTGGTCGGCTGTAAAACGTCCGTTGTTGCCATCGAGCAGCCGAACCGATGCCCCGCTGTTGAAGGCGATGCCACCGCCTTCATAATGGTAGATGTGCGACAGTTTATCGCAAATTACCTCGTCGCCGGGCTGGGTGTGCACTTTGATGGCTATCTGGTTGGCCATCACGCCGCTTGAGGTAAACATTGCAGCCTCTTTGTTAAAGAGTTTAGCGACCTTTTCTTCGAGCGCATTCACGGTGGGATCTTCGCCAAAGACATCATCGCCAACTTTGGCCGACATCATGGCCTTGAGCATCTCAGGAGTGGGTTTGGTTACAGTATCGGAACGTAGATCGGCTTTTATCATCATTAAAGTTTGTTGTAGATTTTTAATACTTCTTTTTTCAGCTTTTCAGGATTTATGGGCACCACGCCGGCTTCTTCACAAACCAGTCCGCCGGCCAGGTTGGCAATAGCGGCAATATCTGCCGGAGGCATGCCAAGCGACAGGCACAGTGTGGCGGTGCTGATAACGGTGTCGCCGGCACCACTGACATCCGAAATTTCGCGCTTATGCGCCGGCTCGCTGTATGCTTTGCCATTTTCACCCAGCCCATACTTTATGTAGATGCCGTTTTCCGACAAGGTTACCATCAGCATCTTACAGTTGAGTTTCTTTTGCAGGAGATCTACCGACGATTCAATGGCATCCATATCATTTTTATCAAACTCGGTTTGCAGTCCTTCTTTCAGTTCTTTCAGATTGGGCTTAAAAAGAGTCACATTTTTGTAATCCATAAAATGCTTCCTCTTTGGATCTACCGTTACAGGAATCTGTTTTTCGTTGGCAGAAGCCGTGGACTCTGTGATAAGCTCAGCAGAGATTACTCCCTTGTCATAGTCCTGGAAAATAACCGCATCAATATTATGCCCCTTAATCAATTCTTTGGCTTTTCGAATAAGCGATTTTTTATCGGCATCATCCAGGGGCTGAGTCATTTCCTCATCCACTCTAAGCATCTGGGTATTATTCCCAAGCACTCTGAACTTAGTGGTGGTCACCCTTTTTTCGGATCGGAGGATGCCATGCTGTGGCATATTTTCCTCCTCAAGGAGCTGGAGAAATTCATCGCCTTTAAAATCATCACCAATCACAGAGCAAAGAACCGGCTCTGCCCCCAGCGCTTTGATGTTACGGGCTACATTGGCGGCGCCCCCCAGTCGGTTTTCTCTGCGGCGCACGGCCACCACCGGCACCGGGGCCTCAGGCGAAATGCGGTTGACTTCGCCCCACAGGTAGGCGTCAATCATAATATCGCCGATAATTAGTATCCTTTTGTTTTTGAACGATTCAAAAATGGTGTTGACTTCTTTTTCTGACATGAGCTTTATTCTTGCTTGTTGCTGATTCACTGTTCAAAAATTCGCTCATCCATCCGTAAACACGGTTAAAACAGGATTAAAACCTGCCGGAAAATCCATTAATAGCTGTGGCTTATCGCGAATATTGAAGTTCTTAGAAGCAAAGGTAGAAAAATCCTGTTGTATATTTGCCGCGTCAAAATAAATTGAAAGCTCAGTCGTTAGTAAATCACAAAAAGCAGAACATTGAAAAAGATAGCAGTAGCATTCATTCTGATAATTTTTCTGGGAGGTGTTTTCACCGAAGTGAAAGGGCAGTACCTTTTTAAATCCAGGGTAGAGAACCTCCCGAATTATGATTATTCACCCTATCATTTTGGGTTTTTACTGGGCTTAAACCAGATGCATTTTACCATCGATCCGATTGATGACCTTCATTTGGTGACAAACCTTCCTGCGCAGGCCGATGATATTCTGCCCTCACCCGACTCGATGCATGTGCTGGGGCTGGACTACAAGCCTGAGTTTGGGTTTACGGTGGGGATAGTGGGGAACCTGCGCCTGGGGAAATATGCCGATTTGCGTTTCATCCCCTCCCTTGCTTTTGGCGAACGTGTCATAAACTATGAGATTGAGACGCTGGAAGAAGGGATGCCGCACGATACTGTTTTTATGGATAAAAGGGTTCCGTCTACCTACCTTGACTTTCCGCTGCTTTTTAAATATAAATCCGAACGCTATAATAATGTGCGGGCGTATTTAATAGGAGGGATGCAGTATTCACTCGACCTGGCTTCTTTATCCGACAAGGAAGAGGAGTCGAATAACATCCTGGTAAAACTCGAGCGGCATGATGTGTCCGCCATTCTTGGGTTTGGATTTGAGTATTACCTGGGCTTTTTTAAGTTCGGCACGGAGCTGAAAATGACTTATGGCCTTTATGATCCGCTTCTGCGGGAGGGAAATATGTATTCAGGGAGTATAGAGAAAATGCACAGCAAGGTTTTTCAATTGTCATTCACCTTCGAGTAGGGGCTAAAGAAAAATCGAATTATTGCTGGTAAAGTGCTGATATTAAAACCCTTGAAAAATTTCGAAAAAAAGTTCTTAAATTTTAAATGGGCGTGTTGCAAAATAAAATGGAATTTATATCTTTGCATCCGCAAATAACAAAATGGTCCGTTCGTCTAGGGGTTAGGACGCCAGGTTTTCATCCTGGTAACAGGGGTTCGATTCCCCTACGGACTACAACAAGTTCTCAAACAGAATTTTAAGCTTTTATCGAACAAAAACAATTGTTCGAAAGTTTATCAAATTCATGGTCCGTTCGTCTAGGGGTTAGGACGCCAGGTTTTCATCCTGGTAACAGGGGTTCGATTCCCCTACGGACTACAAAAGCCTTCCTGAAATAGCAGGGAGGCTTTTTTGTTTTAAACCCTTTGCCTGTCGCTTTGTTGCCTTTTTATGTTGTTTATGATCGATGAAAACCTTCGGAAAAAATACGCTAATCTGAAAGTCGCGGGCGATTTGCACGGCGATTGGCAGGCTTTTAAGGCCATAGAGAATAATTTTGACAGTGAAAATGACATCCTGATTTTTTTAGGTGATTATGCCGATAGGGGGGATCATGGGCTGGAAATTATCGAGACGCTGTATTCATGGGTTAAAAAGGGAGCTGAGAATATTGTTTTACTCAAAGGTAATCATGAGCTGTATTCTCCTGAAGGGCTGCCCAGGTTTCGCCCCTGCGACCTTACCTTGGAATCGGAACAAAAAAGAGGGGGGTGGGATGCGTTTTTCAGGCAGACCATGAAACCATTTCTGAGTCGATTGTATCATGCTGCGCTTTTACCCGGAGAGATTTTGTTTGTTCATGCCGGGGTTTCTTCTGAGATTAAAAACATTGACTCACTCAGAAACCCGGAGCTCTCGCTGGAGCGTAACTTGTTGTGGTCAGATCCGGTTGAAGATGATACTTATGAGAGGTTTAACACCATGCGCGGTGAGGGAGTATTGTTTGGAGAAAGCCTTACAAAAGAAATCTGTACCAGGTTGGAGGTCAAAAAAATTATCCGAAGTCATCAGCCAACACTTGCAAGTGAAAAGCCTCACGTAACGCATGATGGGCGTTTGATTACCACGCAATCAACTTCTTCATACAACGGAAAACCTTGTCTGTTGAATATTCCTTTAAAAGAAACCGGCGAATGGGAGCTGATTGAATTATAAAAAAAATGCCGGGCATCACCCCGGCATTTCAACATAACCCCTAATTATAATGGAAAGTATTATTTGGTAA
>JASMTJ010000002.1:0-1938 GCA_041694335.1 Bacteroidales bacterium | reverse complement strand
TGATTTTCACTTTGCTGATGCTCCCTGAATTCCCGGTGATTCTGCTGGTGAGTCTCTATACCGGCATCATCATTCTTGTTATTGTCTTGTTTCACAGCGGAAAGCATGCGAAATTTATGAATTCAGATGAAGAGCCCGGGCCGGTGATGTTTGACTACAAAGCTTTCCTCACTGCTTTGTTCCTGACAATTTTTTATGTGGTTTTTCTTTCCGGAGGAATTTTATTGTCATGAGCTGGAAAACCTGGAAATCATCCTATAAAGCTTACCTGAAACTGGAACGCGGATTATCGCCCAACAGCGTTTCTGCCTACCTTTCAGACCTGGATAAGCTGATACAATACCTTGATTTTAGTCAGAGACACAAATCGCCAAAAGACGTTGAAAGAGATGATTTGGATGGTTTTCTGACTTGGATTAATGAAATCGGGATAGGAGCGACCTCGCAAGCGCGTATCGTATCAGGAATTAAGTCATTCTTTCTTTATCTCCAAATTGAAGGAGAGCGAAAAGATGATCCTTGCGAACACATCTCCACTCCGAACCTTGGGAAGTATCTTCCTGAAGTGCTTACTCAAAAGGAGTTAGATAAAATTATCGAAAGCATTGATTTAAGTGAACCGCAGGGGCAACGTAACCGTGCCATTATTGAAACGTTGTATGGTTGCGGACTGCGGGTATCGGAATTAACCGGACTGAAGATATCGAATATTTTCTTCGAGGAATCTTTTTTGAGGGTGGAGGGCAAAGGCAGTAAGGAAAGAATAGTGCCCGTGAATGCGCAGGCTTTAAAGCACATAAAAATATATATGGACGAATACCGTTCGCATCAGAAAATAGACAAGCACGAAGAAGATACACTGTTTCTGAGCCGTAAAAACCGGCAAATTTCACGAAATATGGTTTTTTATATCGTCAAGAATTTGGCCGAAAAAGCAGGAATCAGTAAGAGTATCAGTCCGCACACCTTCCGGCACACTTTTGCCACTCACCTTGTTGAAAATGGTGCCGACCTGCGCGCCGTACAGGAAATGCTGGGCCACGAATCCATCACCACCACTGAAATCTACACCCACCTTACCAACGAATACCTCCGCGATAACATCATGCGCTTCCATCCCCGAAACAGGGAAAATACTAGTTAATACAATGATTAGAAGAGTAGTTAAATAGCAGGATTGCTGAATTGGAAGGTATAGTATGGATGGTGACTCGTCCTAAACCCGAAATTGCCAACTGCCGACTTAAACACCTAACCACCTAAGCACCTAAACACCTAACCACCTAAACACTTAAACACATATACACCAACCTACAACCCTTTAAGCCATCTCATCCGCTTCGGTAATGAAGGCTCCCCAGTTTACGGCGGTTAGCTTATTGTCTTCGAAATAGAAATCGATATTGGCGTCCTCAAAAGATATGCGTTTGCCGCCCCAGGTTAGCACCTCCGTTTCCAGCTCTTCGAAGTTGTTTTCTTTCATCAGCTTATGGAGCTGAACTTCATCCATCTCGAAAATCTTTTGTCCAAAGAGTGTCGTTTCGGGGTCTTTCGTTTCGATAATCGTTAAGAAGCGATCGTTGAGGCCCTCAAAAAACACGATCAGATGCATATCGTCATAGATGTAGGCCATCGAGTTTTCTTCGTCCATACCTTCTAGTTCTTCAATATGGTCGGGTTGTCCGAGCTTTTGGACCGTAAAGTCGATAGACTTACCGAACTGCAGGCCGTCAAGGCCCTTGTTTATTTTAATTTCCTTATCAGTAATCATAGTTATTTTTTTAATGGTGAATCAGGTTCTTTTGCCATAGCATTGTAAATGAGCTTATCCATCAGTTTCGGGAAAAACTTATTCATAAACACCGTAAATTTCCCTTCCATAAAAGTCAGGATCAGGCTGCGCTTGCGCTTGTCTACCGCTTTAGCAATGCGCTCGGC
>JASMTJ010000001.1:0-6439 GCA_041694335.1 Bacteroidales bacterium | reverse complement strand
CCGGTGGGTGATGAAGCGGCAACGGAGGTAATGAGTTTACCTATGCACCCCTATATGGCTGTTGAAGAGCAAACAAAGGTAGTGGAGTCTTTGACGGCGTGAAAGCGAAGCTGGAAAAACTTTTACCTAAAAACCGCTTTGCTCGTGCTGTATCGGTCCTAGCCGGGGGGACAGCGGGGGCGCAGTTAATCGTTGTCGCGGCTTCGCCAATACTCACTCGCCTTTACACACCTGATGATTTCGGCTTGCTAGCGGTATTCGCCGGTATTCTGGGTATATTAGGCGTCATCGCAAGTTTGCGTTACCAGCTAGCAATACCATTGCCGGAAGCAGACGAAGAGGCGCTAAACGTAGGTGCCCTGAGTTTTCTCGTGCTTACAGCCTTGACGGTCGTTTTAGCAATGATCACTTGGCTCTTCGGTAGTGATTTAGTCTTACTGCTGAATACCCCGGAACTTGGACCGTACCTTTGGCTCTTACCCGTTGGGTTTATGTTTATTGGCATCTATCAGGTGCTTCAATACTGGTCGCTAAGAACCAAATCTTTCTCCCTGATTGCCAGGACAAAGATGGTTCAGTCAACCTCAATTGCCGGTTTGCAAATTATCGGTGCATCAATAGGTCCCCTGGCTCTTTTGGGCGGGCGGGTTATTGGGCAAGTGATAGTTGATGTCATGCTTATTAGGGGGTGCAGTGGCTCGTTGTTGGCTGTAAAAAAAGGCCTTAGTGTCAAAGCTATCGTTTCAGTTGCGAGGAAGTACAGGCAGTTTCCTATTTTTTCTTCATGGGCCGGTTTGTTGAACGCCAGTGGCGCACAAATACCACCATTATTTTTTGCTGCAGCCTTTGGTCCCGCAGCCGCTGGCGGTTATATGCTAGCCCAGCGTGTTATAAATATGCCGCTATCAGTAATTGGGACAGCTGTCTCAGATGCATTTTTGCCTAGCTCTATAGATGCTCAGCGCGAGAGCAGACTGGGTAAACAAGTGACGAAGCTTTTTTCCGCTTTGGCAAGTCTAATGTTTCCCGCGGCAACAATCCTTTTCTTTATCGCACCAGATTTTTTTCAGCTTGCTTTTGGTGATGGTTGGCGAATAGCAGGGGAAATTGTCCGCTGGCTGTCACCAATGTTGGCAATACAGTTTCTTGTTAATCCGGTTTCTAGAATATTTGTAACAGTTGAGCGCCAAGATCTGGCCTTGATCTTCCAGAGTTCCCTTTTTGGATTGCGGGTTGCTTCACTCTTGATTGCGTTTGCGTTTGACTTCTCTTTAATAGATGCCGTAAAAGCATTCAGTATAGGTAGTATTTTCGGATACTTAATTTACATGATTGCGGTTTGTAAAATCGCTAAAATACCAGCGAGCGCGATTTTGAGGGCAAATTGTGTAACATTAGGTCTATCGTTTTTGATCTACACAATTTGCTCTTCGGTCTATCTATATTTTAATAATTACGTTTGGTCGCTATTGCTATGTATTTTTGTGGGCGGGTTAATTCTATCTGCTAATCTATGGTTTTTGGCTAAAAGAGTGAGGTCTGATGACTGATGGTATCCTTATTAAGATTTTTTTTGTCAAAATTTGGAGGTGAAGGGTTTTATGAAAAAAAACTACCTCTCTTTTTACTTATTAAGATCTTCTTTTATCAAAAGGTACTAGGCTTTAACAGATCCGTTCCATGGCCAGTCCATTGGACATCTAAAGTCTCATGCCCCAAAAAAATCGATAGAGGTACTCGCTATCCCGGATTGAGTATGGGCTGCCACATTGACGGCCGAAATGGGATTAAGTTCGGAAAAAACGTCTGGATTGGCCCTAGAGTATCTGTAGTTTCTATGAATCATGATCCAAATAATTACCATCGGTATCTGGAAGGTGGTCCAGTTGTGATTGGTGATAATTGTTGGTTGGGGGCGAACTCAGTTGTTTTACCCCAGGTTGAGTTAGGGCAGCACACGGTGGTAGCTGCTGGCTCAGTTGTCACGAAATCTTTTCCAGAAGGAAACCAGATTCTAGCTGGTGTGCCAGCCAGAGTTGTTAAAAAGCTTGATGCTTATGAGGGGCAGCCGTGAGTTTTCTCAGGAGAGCCTTGGGGGCGGTGCGGGGCCTCTCTTTAAAAGCGTCTCAACCTCTCATCCGTCAATTTGAGAGCTGGTGTTTTGCTACGGTTTCTTCGGGGGCAAGTAGCGTTCCCGTTCCACAGCCAATTTTCATCATAGGTGCTCCCCGAACCGGCTCAACAATCCTGTACCAAGCCCTCACCAATGCCTATCAATTCGCCTACATAGATAACACCGTTTGCGTGTGGCACCGCAACTTACGTTTTGGTCTTTGGCTCAGTCAAAAAAAATACGGCGACCAGCCGCACAACAATTTCAGAGCTGAGCATGGTAATACTCGAAAATTTGGTGGCCATGCACCCAGTGAATGCGGGCAATTCTGGTATCGTTGGCTATCCAAAGACAGGCACTTCATTGATCATGATGAAGTGAGCCAGAAAATGGTCACCGGAATTCGGGAAGAAGTGCTGGGCGCTTCTGCGTTCTTGCAAAAGCCATTGCTCTTCAAGAATCTTAACGCTGGTCAGCGGCTGCGCCTCATTCATAAAGCATTCCCCAATGCAAAAATTATTTTTGTTCGAAGAGATCCCAGGTTCGTGGTTCGCTCGATACTGAACGCGCGTAAAAAAGTTGGAGCAACGGAGGGCCAATGGTGGAGCATCATGCCACCCAATGTGGATGATTTGTTGAGCTTACCAGAAGGTGGTATGTGCGCCGCCCAAGTTTACTGGCTGGAGCGTCAGATAGAGGAAGATCTTGCTCTGTTTCCTCGTGATAATGTTCAAGAAATTCATTATCAAGAATTTGACGATTCGCTGATCCATCGCTTGGGCCAATGGTCTGGCGTTAGGCCCCGTGTTGGAGGCGAGATCCCTGGATTTCAACACGATGAACCGCAAAAACTTTCATTACAGGAACGCGAAGAGCTGACCTGCCTGACAGAAAAATATCCGTTCAAAAAGGAATTGTTCGTTTGAAAGAAGTATACCGCGAACTTTGTGAAAACGAGCCCACAATCCCCCTGTTTTCCCAAGCTTGGTGGCTGGATGCTGTTGCTGGTGATGCGTGGGACGTAGTGCTGGCCACAAAAAAAGACCAGGTCATCGGGGCCCTCCCTTATATCGCACGCAAAAAATGGGGCTTTCGTTTACTGACTCAACCCAAGCTTACCCAAACCCTTGGCCCATGGGTGCGTCCGACACAGAAGTCCTATCCGAAACGGCTGGCCTATGAAAAGGATGTATTGGGTGAGCTGGTCGATAAGCTACCTAAATACGACTATTTTGCTCAAAATTGGCATTGTGATTTGCAAAACTGGTTACCGTTTTATTGGCGCGGATTCGAGCAGACTACTCGCTACACTTATCGCTTGGCTATGAAAGCTAACAAGAATGAACTGTGGAAGGAGTTGCAACAAAATATTCGTGGCGACATTCGTAAGGCTAAGGACCGCATTGGCGTGCAGGTACGGGAAGGGACTCTGGATGAATTTCTGCCGCTTAACAGGATGGTATTTGAGCGGCAAAATCAGTCAGCTCCTTACACTTCGGACTTTGTCGCTCGCCTCGATGCCGCTGCTTCCGCTAGAGATGCCCGTGATTGCCTGGTGGCTGAAGATGCCGAAGGCCGGCTTCATGCCGGTGCTTATATCGTCCGAAGTGGCAACACCGCTTATTATTTGATGGGCGGCGGGGACCCGGAACTTCGAAATAGTGGGGCGACCAGCTTGGTATTATGGGAGGCCGTCTGCCGCCAGCCTGATGCTGTAGAAGTGTTTGATTTTGAGGGCTCAATGATTGAGCCCATCGAACGGTTCTTTCGAGCCTTTGGTGCCGTTCAAACACCGTATTTTAATGTGTCCCGCAGCAACTCGAAGTTGTTCAAGTTGCTAAATACGCTTCGCTCACTACGTGGCTGATTAGATTGTATGTTCTTTACCAATAATGCTCTCCGTTGGCTTGAAACTATCCTCCAGGAACGCTTTGGACACAGCTTTGAGTTGGTTGAGCAAGCACAAACGCTAAAGCTGTACCTTCCTGGTAGTCCAGGCAGCATTACCTTTGACCAGCTCCAGTTGGTATTCCACCAATCCCGCTCAGACTTCCCCTGCCAACACTGGCAAGCTTCAGCAGAGGGCTATCAGGCACCCATTGAGGACAGCATTCCGGCCCCTTCAGATACTGAACTCCCAATCCCTCTAGTCGAGGTCAACAAACAGGGTGCGCTCGTCCACTACGACATCTTGGGCTTGACCTTCTGGATGCTCACGCGCCTGGAAGAAGTTGGCCGAACGGACTTGGACGAACATCAGCGTTTTCCGGCGACCTCATCACACGCCTACAAACATGATTACCTGGAAAGACCCATTGTGGACGAGTGGCTGATTATTTTGGGGCAGGTGATTGAGCGGGTGTGGATAGGAATTGATCTAAAGCGGCAAGAGTTCGGTGTTAAGGTGTCTCACGATGTTGACAGCCCTAGTCAATATGGTTTCAAACCTTGGTCAACGATAGCGCGCATGATGGCTGGCCATTTAATCAAACGGCGCGATCTGAAAGCATTCTTTTTGGCACCTTATATCAAGCTCTTTACGAATTCACATCTTCGGTCAGCTGACCCTTTTAATACTTTTGAATGGCTTATGGAAGTTTCAGAATCTAACAATCTAAAGAGCGCGTTCTATTTCATTTGTGGACGTACCGATAAAGGCAAAGACGGGGATTATGAGTTAGAGCACCCGGTTATTCGAAAGCTCATGCGGCTCATTCATGAACGAGGGCATGAAATTGGCCTACATCCTAGTTATGGTACGTTTCAGAATGCAGGCCTCATAGCTCAAGAAGCTGAACGCTTGAAGCGTGTTTGTGCCGAGGAAGATATCGAGCAAGCACAGTGGGGCGGGCGTATGCATTTTTTGCGCTGGGAACAGACGGTTACGATGTGCGCTTGTGATAGTGCAGGCATGAATTATGACTCTACTCTGGGATATGCGGATAGCGTCGGCTTTAGGTGTGGAACTTGTTACGAATTCCCGGGGTTCGACGTAATTGCTCAATACGAATTAGATATTAGAATTAGACCTCTTATTGCGATGGATTGCACGATCCTTTCTCGGAAATATATGGGACTAAAGTATCATGATACAGAGAAAATCTTGAAAAAGTTGGTTGCAAGGTGCAAAAAAGTTGACGGTTGCTTTACCTTGCTATGGCATAACTCCTTTTTTGAGGATAAGGAGTGTTTTTTAGTTTATGAGGATGTACTGAAGCATGCCTTGTCATAACATGGTGCTTGGCAACTGTCGATTTTCTGGGTTTTTTCTTTTATTATTTATTTTCTACATTTTTACTTATTTCTTTTTTGTTTCATATATTCCGCCTGCATTACATTCATTTGGCATTGTTATGCCATTTTGGGTTGTTAGTGTTTTTTTGTTGTTTTTGGTTTCTCCATCTAAAGCCATTCCTGTAAGGGTTTTAATTGGTTCCGCTGTTATTTCTTTGTTATTTTTTGCGTCCGTTATTGTGGGTACTTTAAGCGGTTTTTGGCATTCGTTTTCTTTTCTTAATTCTTTGTTGGTTATTGTCGCTGTTATTATATCATTTATTTTGGGGGGAGCGATTGATATTGATTTTTCTTTGAGGAGGCCTTTTTTTTGGTTTTCTTTAGTTGCAGCTTGTGAGTTGTCTTTCGATCTTCTTTTACCTTTTAATCATAATTGGGCTGGGCTAGCCTCCTTTTTTTCCTTCTCCATTTTAGCTGTCATATTTAGTCGGATGCGGGCTACCGTCTTATTTTTTGCTTTGGTTTTAGCGTTAATCAGCTTATACATTGGTACGCGTGGCGTTGCTTTAATGTTTGTGTCGTTTTTTGTTGTTTTTTTTATTGGTAGAGGGGTTGGTAAAGCTATTGTGAACGCTGGATCCTTCATGTTGGTTTTACTTATGCCAGCGTTATTTTTTTTGGGAGCATGGTTATATCTCAGTCCTTTATATCCAGTGTTGCAGGGAATAAGTCAAGATGTCCTTAACAGGAATTTTGACTCTGATAGGCTAGTGCGATGGTATGGCTCAGTTCCATTGATTAAGGAACGCTTATATTTTGGATGGGGAATTGACGCCACATTACCGCGAATTTCTAATGTTACGTCGCATGCAGCCATGCATAATTTCTGGGGAGATCTGTTGTTAAGGCAAGGGATCTTTGGAGTTTTTGTTTTTCTTGTTTTTTATATGTTTGTTTGGAATAGTATTCGAAAATGTGACGCTGTTGTGATGGCTGTTTTCGTCTCACTTTTATTGGCTTCTCAGGTTTATTCCTTAGGTGGGTATACTCACCTACCCGGCACACTTTTAATGTACACATTCTTGGGTGCTT